>NZ_JBHWHV010000135.1:0-1278 GCF_042732375.1 Streptomyces sp. NPDC059785 | reverse complement strand
CCCCGTGATCTTGGACACTTGATGGTTATGCCGCGAGGGCGTGTCGGTGTCGCCGTCGGGTCTCGGCCGGGGTGAGGTAGCCGAAGGCCTTGTGTCTGCGCAGACGGCGGCGGTTGTAGAACGTCTCGATGAAGTCGAAGACGTCGGCTCGGGCGGTGGCCCGGTCGGACCAGACGCGGGTGCCGATCTCTTCTTTGAGCAGGGCCCAGAAACTCTCCGCCGCGGCGTTGTCGAAACAAGATCCGGTGCGGCCGCAGCTCTGACGAAGACCCAACTCCCGTATTCGAGCGCGGAATCGGCTCGAGGTGTATTCGCTGCCGCGGTCGCTGTGGATCACGCAGCCGGATTGCAGTCCACCGCGGCCGTGGGCCATGTCGAGTGCGTCGGTGACGAGGTCGGCGCGGTGGTGGTCGGCCATCGAGTAGCCGACGACCTCGCGGGTGGCCAGGTCCAGCCAGCAGGCGAGGTAGAGCCAGCCCTCGGTGGTCGGCAGCGCGGTGATGTCGCCGACCAGTTTCGTGCCGGGCATTTCGGCGTCAAAGTCGCGGCCGATCAGGTCCGGGGCCGGCCTGGCCTTCGTGTCCGGCCTGGTCAGCGAACGGCGCTTGCGGCGGGTGACGCCCTGGATGCCGTGCTCGTGCATGAGGCGAGCGACTCGTTTGCGGTTCACCCGCCGTCCCAGACGCCGCAGTTCGGCGTGGACGCGCGGGACGCCGTAGGTATGGCGCGACCCGACGTGGATCACGGTGATCTCATGCACCAGGGCCTGGTCGGCGGCCCGGCGGGCCGAGCGGGTCTTCGCCGCGGCGACCCAGGCATAGAACGAGGAACGGGCCACCTTCAGCAGGCGGCAGAGGAAAGCGACGTTGTAGGTGGTCTTCTCCGCCTCGATGAACGCGTACGTGTCGTTCACCGATCGCTCTCCTTCGCGAAGAAGACCGCGGCTTTTCGCAGCACCTCGATCGTCTTGGCCTGCTCGGCGTTCTGCCGACGGAGCCGCTTGAGCTCCTCACGCTCGGCAGTCGTGAGCTCTCCCGGAGCGCCCTCGCCCCGGTCGGCCTTCGCCTGGCGGTACCAGCCGCGCAGAGACTCCGAGCTGATGCCGAGCTCCCGGGCGACGGCGGTGACCGTCTTGCCCGTGGAGTCGACGAGCGCGATCGCGTCCTGCTTGAACTCCTCGGTGTACCGCTTCGTGTACTTACTTCCCACCTGGTGCTACTTCCTCTGGGATCACTCAGATCCCAGTCTCCAGGTGTCCGCGATCACGGGGAAGCTCCA
>NZ_JBHWHV010000134.1:0-1430 GCF_042732375.1 Streptomyces sp. NPDC059785 | reverse complement strand
AGGATCGTGTCCCTCGTCGTGGTGTTGGGGATCAACGACCGGGAGTGCGCGGGCGTCTGCCCGGGGCGCACTTCCATGGATGGGTCCCGCTCCCTGAACAGGAGGCGGGCCATCGCGTAACTGTCCTTGGTGAACGCCCAGTTCAACCACGAGGAGTGCGCGATGGCCCTGTCCCAGTCTGAACTGATACGGCTGCTGGAGTCACTACGCTCGACCGACGGAATCGAGCTCGTCCGCGCCATCGCGGAGCGGATGGTGCAGGAGCTGATCGAGGCCGAAGCAACGGCCCACATCGGCGCCGAGTGGAACGAGCACACACCGACCCGGACCACCATCCGCAACGGGCACCGCGAGAAGGTGCTGACCACGCTGGCCGGCGACCTGGACCTGGAGATCCCCAAGGTCCGCACCGGCAGCTTCTTCCCCTCGCTGCTGGAGCGCCGGCGCCGCATCGACCAGGCCCTCTACGCCGTCATCATGGAGGCGTACGTGCACGGCGTCTCCACGCGCGGCGTCGATGACCTGGTCAAAGCACTCGGCGGGGACAGCGGCATCTCCAAGTCGGAGGTCTCCCGGATCTGTCAGGCGCTGGACGAGCCGCTGACCGCGTTCCGCACCCGGCCCCTGGACCATGTCCGCTTCCCCTACGTCTACCTGGACGCGACCTACTGCAAGGCGCGGGTGAACCACCAGATCGTCTCGCGGGCCGTGGTGGTCGCCACCGGCATCACCGAGGACGGCAACCGCGAGGTCCTCGGGCTGATGGTCGGCGACAGCGAGAGCGAGGCGTTCTGGAAGGAGTTCCTGCGCTCGCTGCGAGAGCGCGGCCTGTCCGGTGTCCGCTTAGTCGTCACCGACCAGCACTCGGGCCTGGTCGCCGCGGTCCGCAAGGTCATGCTCGGCACCGCTTGGCAGCGTTGTCGTGTCCATTTCCTGCGCAACGTCTTCGGCGTGATCGACCGGGACTCGGGCGAGATGGTGGCGGCGACGATCCGCACCATCTTCACCCAGCCCACCGCGGAGCTCGTGCGCACCCAGCTCGACACCGTCGCCGACATGCTCGGGCAGCAGTTCCCCAAGGTCAAAGCCATGCTGCTGGACGCGAAGGAGGACCTGACCGCGTTCGCGGACTTCCCGCCCCGGCACTGGAAGAAGATCCAGTCCACGAACCCGCTGGAACGGATCAACCGGGAGATCAAGCGCAGGACCGACGTCGTCCAGGTCTTCCCCAATGACGACGCCCTGTTGCGGCTGGTCACCGCCGTGCTCTTCGAGATGCACGACGAGTGGATCGCTTTCCCCCGCCGCTACCTCCCCGAAGGCAGCATGGACGCGCTCTATCCCGAACTCCCCGAAAGCGCCCCCGCGCTACCCAACACCACCAACACAACGGTCAGCTGACCCCCAACACCACGACGAGGGACACGACC
>NZ_JBHWHV010000133.1:0-1433 GCF_042732375.1 Streptomyces sp. NPDC059785 | reverse complement strand
ACCCGGTCCGCGCCGCCGCCGCGTGCGCCGTCAACTCCCGTCACACGAGTCGGCGTACACCTCTGGAGGCCGGGTACACGGGTCGGCGACGATCACCGGCCACGGTGGGCGTCCGCAGTCCGACCCACTCACCCCCAGTCATCCGGAGGACCCCCGTGCTGATGGCCCACCCCGCGGTTCTGCGCAATCTCGTCGAGCAGTACGAAACGCTGCGGGTCCTGGAGGCCGACAGCGGTAGCGCAGAAGTCCGGCAGCGCATGGACGACCTGGCGTACACGCTCTGCGTCTCCACCGGTACGAAGGACGTGGACGCCGCCCTCATCGCCGCCCGGTACCGGCTGCCGGGCGCCCGAACCGCCGACGACTCCGTCCTCACCGGCTGACCGGGCAACCCGGCCGGGCCCGGGGACCGTTGCCGGGAAATGCGACACATGTGTCACGGCGAGCGGGGTAGACGCGAAGACACGATGCTTGGAACGCGAACAGTGAGTTGCGTGGGAGAGGTCATGGACACCGTCACCGCCACAAGCCGGTCGAAGGTCACCCAGGAGCCCGCCCTCACCGTGACCGGTGAGGAGCCCCTGCCGCACGTCGAGGACCCGCGGGGGGTGGCCCCGCGGGACGCCAGGGAACTGTCGCGTCAGTTCTTCCAGCGCCTGACGGAACTCGAAGAGGGCACGCACGACTACCAGTACGCGCGCAACACCCTCATCGAGATGAACATGTCCCTGGTCCGTTTCGCGGCGGGCCGCTTCCGGCACCGCGGCGACGACCTCGAGGACATCGCGCAGGTCGGCATGATCGGTCTGATCAAGGCCATCGACCGGTTCGAGATCTCCCGCGAGGTCGAGTTCACGTCGTTCGCGCTGCCGTACATCGTCGGCGAGATCAAGCGCTTCTTCCGTGACACGACCTGGGCCGTGCACGTGCCGCGCCGGCTCCAGGAGCTGCGGGTGGAACTGGCCAAGGCCCGGGAGGAACTGGCCAGCCGCCTCGACCGCGACCCGACCGTCGCCGAGCTGGCCACCCTGATGAACCTCTCCGAGGACGAGGTCGTCGAGGCGCAGATCGCCGCCAACGGATACAACTCCTCCTCCCTGGACGCCGCCCTCACCGGCGACGGCAGCCAGGACGGCGAGGCCGTCCTCGCCGACTTCATCGGCGCCGAGGACGAGGCCATGCGGCTCGTGGAGGACTTCCACACCCTCGCTCCCCTGGTGGCACAGCTCAGCGAACGCGACCGGCACATCCTGCACATGCGGTTCGTGGAGGAGGCCACCCAGGCGGAGATCGGCGAGCGCCTCGGCTGCTCCCAGATGCATGTCTCCCGGCTGATCAAGCGGATCATCGAGCAGCTCCGCAGGGGCATGCTCAGCGATCTCGACCGCGTGTAGCGGGCACTGTCCCCGTAAGGCGGGTGGCCGCCCCGGATT
>NZ_JBHWHV010000132.1:0-1481 GCF_042732375.1 Streptomyces sp. NPDC059785 | reverse complement strand
GCCCATTACCTTCCAAGTAGAGCCCGAACGGGGCTCGTGGCCTCCGGGGCCGGTATGGCTCTTTGCCCCTGTCGTGGATGATCCGGGGGGTGCTGCCGCCGGTCCTGGCGGCACCGGATGGTCGCTGATGGAAGCGTGTCCGCCTGCGGGCAGGGCTGCGTAATGTGGCTGCCGATCGCCGGTGCCCGAGCGGCCACCGGCGGCAGCCCCGGGGAGGAGAAAGTCCGGTGACCAGCAACGACTTCACCTCGATCGACGTGTTCTGCGCCCTGGACGTGGGCAAGGCCACCCATCACGGCACGGCCCTGCTGCGTGATGGTCGCACCACCTTCGACAAGCCGCTGCCCAACGCCGAACCGGCCCTGCGCCAGCTGTTCAGCCGTTTGCAGCGCAAGGGGAAGGTCCTGGTCGTGGTCGACCAGCCGGCCTCGATCGGTACCCTGGCCGTGACCGTCGCCCGCGCGTGCGGCTGCGAGGTGGCCTACCTGCCGGGCCTGTCCATGCGCCGCCTGGCCGACCTGCACCCGGGCACCGGCAAGACCGACGCCCGCGACGCCCACGTCATTGCCGATGCCGCCCGCACCCTGCCCCACCTGCTGCACTCCCTCGACGTCGCCGAGGACGTGAGGGCTGAACTGACCATGGTGCTGGGCCACGACGACGACCTCGCCGGTGATGCCACCCGCACCTCCAACCGGCTGCGCGGACTGCTCACTTCGATCCATCCCGCCCTCGAACGTGTCCTCGGGCCCCGCCTGAGGCACCCGGCCGTGCTGGCCCTGCTGCAGACCTGCCCCGGCCCGAACGCCCTCGCCCAGGCAGGATCCGACCGGATCGCCGAGGTCATGCTGGCCGCCGCGCCACGGATGCGCAGCGCCCGGCAGCTGGCCGAGCAGATCACCGCCGCGCTCACCGAGCAGACCGTGCAGGTTCCCGGCACCGGCTCGGCCGCCGAGATCATCTCCGGGCTGGCCGAGTCCCTGGCCGTCGTGCTCAAGCGCCGCGAGATGCTGGAGATGCGTATCGCCGCGCTGCTGGGGGCCCACCCTCTCGCGAAGGTCCTGACCTCCATGCCCGGGGTCGCGGTCAGGACCGGCGCCCGCATCCTGGCCGAGGTCGGCGACGCCAGCGCGTTTCCCACCTCCGCCCACCTGGCCTCCTACGCGGGCTTGACCCCCACCACCCACCGTTCGGGCACCTCCATCCGCGGCGAAGGACCGCCCCGCGGCGGCAACAAGCAGCTCAAACGGGCCCTGTTCCTCGCCGCGTTCGCCTCCCTGAGCAGTCCCGAATCCCGCGCCTACTACGACAAGAAACGCGCCGAGAAGAAACGACACAACGCCGCCCTCATCTGCCTCACCCGCCGCCGCGTCGACGTGCTCTTCGCCATGCTCCGCGACGGCACCCCCTACCAGCCCCGGCACGAACAAACCGCCTGACCATGCCCACAGACCTTGACCGAACAGATAGAAGCACCCCCC
>NZ_JBHWHV010000131.1:0-1725 GCF_042732375.1 Streptomyces sp. NPDC059785 | reverse complement strand
ACACAAGGCCTTCGGCTACCTCACCCCGGCCGAGACCCGACGGCGACACCGACACGCCCTCGCGGCATAACCATCAAGTGTCCAAGATCACGGGGGAAGCTTCAACCACCCGCCCGACCACGAGCAACACGATCAAGGGATCACTTCAGAATCATCGGATTCGCGAAGGGTTCTTAGGTAGGCCCGGTAGCGGAAGTGTTCGGCCGGCTCGCTGTGCGGGGTGCCGTGGTGGTTCATGCGGCCTGCTCCTGTCGCTCGACCAGTTGATTATCAGCGGACGTTCGCCGTCACATCGAACGAGGGAACCGCAACACCCGCACGGGCGCGGTCGTCCGGCCCGCGCTCCGAGCAGCCCCTGTCAAGAGAGGCCCGCCGCCGGTGTTCTGCCCGGCTTCAGGACCCTCTGTGCTGCGAGCGGTGCTGTTTGACTGCCTGACCCGGCCTCGCTACGCTTCATGCGTCATCAGATATCGGAGTTTGGATGAAGTGGGAGAGTGGCGGGTGCTACTGACGACCGGGCAGGCCGCGGAAGAACTCGGTTGTGCCATCACCACTTTCCGCCGTCTCATCCAGGCCGGGCTGCTGCCAGGCCTTGCCCGCCGCGGCGTGCGCGTCATGATCCCGCTTGACGTGGTCCAGGCCCTGAAGGAACGCCGGACAGCACCGCTGGGGCAGATGGAGACCTCAGAGATTGCGGTTCTGCGGGTTGATACGGCGCAGCGGGCCGATGAGCCGGATCGTGACTGGATCGGTTTCGCCGCGTCACTTGGCGCCGAGGATGTGCTGAAGGCGCTGCGGGGGTGGTGGCGTTGTGACGCGGCGAGTGTGGCGGCCGGGGGAGTGCTGCCGGTGACCCTGTCCGGCTACGTCGTGGCCGTCCTGACCGGGCTGGAGCGGTGGGAGCGGAACAGCCAGGGCCGGCATGCCTTCCCCGCCGCCCGGCTGGCCGGTCACGTCACCGACCTGGCTGAGCCTCACGTCATCCTGACCTCCCCTGTGACCGAGGACCGCCGGCTCGCCACGGCGCTGCTGGGCACCCGGCTCGCCTCCCACTCCGGCGGGGCCATCGCCTACGTTCCAGCCCATTCCGCCGTCTGACCTCCGCCCGGACAGGAAAGATCCGATGGACGCACCGAGTTACACCGCAGCACTCGCCGAACTGCGCACCGTGCGGGACGAGATCAAGAAGGCCCGGGCGGTGCTGGCGAAGCTGGAGGCCGACCGGGACAAGCGGATCGTCCGCCTGGCCGCCTATCCCAAGGCCAAGGCCGAGCGGATCGCCCCGGCCGCCGGGCTGAGCGTGGCCGATGTCGTCACGGTGGCCCCGGCCCTGGCCCCCGACAGCCTGACCGCAGACGACACACCCCCGGCTCAGCCAGCCGCCGCCGACCCGGCCGCCTCCTCTTCGGCCGTTGAGCCTGCTCCCGCCCCGGCACCTGCCGCGGCGGCTCCGGCGGCGACGGTGCTACACACCGTCGCCGCCCAGCCCGCCGCTGTCCCCGACTGCGCCGCGGAGCCCGCGCTGGGCCGGCCGGACGCCGCACCGCCACAGCCGCGCGCTCTGCCCTCCATCCCCGAAGGCGGCACCGGGGATGCATGGTTCGCCCACACCGCCGGTCTGGCCTCCACCCGGCCGAACTTCACCCAGCAGGCCCGCAGCACGGTCTTCCTGGACGCCGGAACCGGCGTGTTGGTGCACCGCCAGCAGACCCATCGCCTCGACCT
>NZ_JBHWHV010000130.1:0-3835 GCF_042732375.1 Streptomyces sp. NPDC059785 | reverse complement strand
TACGACAAACTCGCCGTCCGCTACGAGGCAACCGTGCTGGTCGCGGCCATCAACGAGTGGCTATGAGCGGCACATTGAAAACACTCCCTAGGGCCTGTCTGATAATTGATCTTGTGGTGGGTCGTGGAGAGCTGACGGATGCGGCGTGGGAGCGGATAGAGCCTCTGCTGCCGGGTGTTGACGGGCGGGGCCGTCCGTGGCGGGATCACCGGCAGGTGATCAACGGGGTGTTGTGGCGGTTGCGGACCGGGGCTCCGTGGCGTGACCTGCCCGAACGGTACGGGCCCTGGCACGGGCCCGAAACGGCAGCGCTCTGGCGTCTGCTCGTACCGGCGTCGCCCCTTCGGTCGCCTCGTATGTCACGGCGCAAGTCCCAACTGACGGACACCGACCCGGCCCAGCGGGGAGCGGCGCCTGGCGCCGTACCGCAAGACCCCGGGGATCGCCGGTCCGGGCCCGACCGCCTTGGAGTACGGCGTGATCTCCGACGGCCGTACCCGCGCTGCGCTCCTCAGGCGCGGTCTGGCCGTGGCCGGCAAGAGCCGCAGAGGAGCAGCCCGCCGCGCACCAGCACAACCGTCCTCAGGGCCCCGAGCCGCACTTAGTCCTGTCCGGTATTTGCCTCCTCGTTGCGCAAACAGGCATTCGTAGCAGTCGAGTTCGTCGCGTCTGTCGGCGCTGGCTCCGTCGCCGCCGGTGACGTTGTGCCGTTCTCCGCGCGGGTGAGGGCTGCCGGCGCACCGGAAAATCGGGATCGACGCCGAGGTCGAGTGTGTCGATGTCCTCGTTCCGCCTCCAATAAGGCACGCCCAAATCACGCAGCATCTGGGACCTGGCCCGTTCGGCGGTCCACACGCGCGGCCGGGTCTGAGGTCCGGCCAGGATCCGCGCACGGGCGGCGAGCAGCGCGCTGGTGGTCTCCTCGCCAGCGCCGCACGCTGCGGCGAAGCCGGCCACCAGATCTTCGCTGGGCAGCCTCTGGCCGGTGAGGGCGTTGTGCAGGGTGCTGCGTGAGATGCGGCCCGCGGCCTCGGGCGAGCCGACCAGCCGGCGCAGGCTCGGCCCACCGGCCTCCGCCCGGACCCTCATCATGGCCCTGGCCAGTCCTGCCAGGGTGGTGATGCCGCGCCCGGGCACGTACGTGACCGGCCGCCGCACGGGCGCCGGATGGACGGCGGCCGCGGCCACCGCCCACACCCGCGCCGCCTCCTGTTCGTCGGCGTCCGCGCCCCGGGCGAACGCCTGGACGGTGTACAGGGTAGGCAGCCGCCCGTCCATGGCCCGGCGCAACGTGCATGCCGCGACCGGCATCTTCCCGGCACTGGCCCGCCGCGCGAGTGTCGATTACATGTCTAGTTGCAACATCGGCAGATCCCTCACCTTGGATGTTGCAGTTCAATCGGCAGGAATCGAGGAGTCGATGAGCTGCATCAACGTGAGCAGGTATATCTCGATCATGGCTATGACCTGTACTGCGTTAGTTCTAACGGGAGATGTTGCAACTTCGCAGGTAAGTTCTTTGAGATGGAGAGGATTACGGGTAGCAAGTATTGATGCGTTCATGCCATGCGGTGAGGGTGGGCTCGGCGTCAGCACTCTCCGGTGACCTCATCTTGGCGCCGTTGCCGAGGCATACGGTCCTCCGTCGTGCACGGGAATGCGGCGGTGCTTCCTGCACTTCCTCTTTGCCGTGACGTCGGACGGCATTCCGGTCACGAAGCGTTGCTCGGGGGTCAGAGGCAGCGATCCGGAGCACGCATGCGCAAGGCATGCGCAAGGAGGGTGGGACGCCTGCCCGGCGCCACCGGGTCATGTCCCCTGTAGGACATCATCAGCCACTGGACCGTGGCGGTAACGACAGCCGTGGGAGACTCCGTAGGTGAGTTCCACGTCGCCTCGAAAGACGGTTCAGCTGTGCTCTGAGCCGGATTGCCCGCAGCCGGCCGTGTACCGGACCCTTTCACGCGACTCCTGGTGCGACGATCACATCACGGCGATGCTGCGCGCTGGCGGTCTGGAACCCCTGGAGCCGTTCACCAAGCCGACCGCGTGGCGACTGACGCGATGCCTGGCTTGTGGGGTGGAAGCGCACTACCGCCTCGAGTACACCCTGGAGAAGAACACGATCGGGGAATCGACGTGCCGGGCCTGCTACTGGCGACAATGGGCGGACGAGGACCGGCGCCTCAAAGGGGCCTACGCGAACCTGGATCCGGTGCCGGCATCGGAGGCGCGCGAGCACGCCGAGAAGAACGGGTACGAGTATCTCGGTCCGCTGACTGATCCGTCACTGTCGGAGGACCCGCACCACGTGCGATGCCGGTACTGCGGACGGTTGAGTGCCGAGCGGATGGGAGACATCGGGTTCGGATGCAGATGCCAGACCAACCCCAGGCGCGATCGGCGGACCTCCACTACCGCCGCAGCGGGGCGGGCGAAGAAGCGGGACCTGCTCAAGGACTCCGGACTGCCCGTCATCGACTGGTGGAATCACGAGAACAACGACCCCGCGGACTGGGAGACTGTCACGGTCAAGGCCCGCCGCGAGGTGTCCTGGCGCTGCCCGGACTGCGGGCTGCGCTTCGTCAAAAGAGTCCTGGACATGGCCAACGCTCGGGAATGTCCCGAGCGTGAACCGAAGCGGCGTGCAGCGTGGCAGGCGGAGTACGAGCGCTACAAAGTGACGCCGGTCGCCGACGTTCCTGAACTGCTCGCGGCCTGGGCGGATGACGAGGACCCCCGCATGGTGATGGTTGCCGGTCTTGGCCCCGAGCGTCGCTTCTGCTGTCCACGAGGGCATCACCCGCGATCCTCGCCGCACATGTACCTCATAGCCGGCTGCCCCTCCTGCCGTGGTCAGCACACGCTCGATGAACGCCTGGCGGCTGTCGAGACGGATCCGGCGGTGTTCGGCCTCTCCGCGGAAATATTCTCGCAGTGGCATCCGTCGAAGAACGGCAGCATCCAGGCCGCAGCCGTGTCTCCCGGCTCCCGCAAGAATGTGTGGTGGCGGGACCCGAACTGCGGGCACGAGTGGCAGGAAGCACCGGCTCAGCGCGACAAAGGCCAGCGCCTTCGATGCCCCGAATGCCGCACCATCCTGGACTCGCTCGCCTACCACTTCCCGGACCTGGCAGCCGAATGGTCCCCAGCGAATCCGCGCTCCGCATGGCAGGTACGCCCTACCGGGCAGACACCCTTCGTACCCGCCTGGATCTGCTCCACGAACGCCGATCACGCATGGCACGCCTCGCTGGCATCGCGATCCAGCGGCAGCGGCTGCCCCGAGTGCAGGGAACACGGAAAGTCTCAGGTCGAACTCGATCACCACGCCGCTGCCGAACGCGCCTTCGGCCGGGCCACGTCCGGCCAAGCGGTACGGCACGACGCATTCGCCAGGCGCTCCCACTGGCTTGTCGACATCGCCGTCGAGCTCGCCATCGGCCGGACCCTCGTCATTGAGTACGACGGCTCCTACTGGCACGCCGACAAGTACGAGATCGACCTGGAGAAGTCCCGGGACATGCTCGCCGCCGGATACCTCGTGGCCCGGCTGCGTGAACACCCGCTGGCGTCCCTGCCGATCGACGATTCGGCCTACGGCGAGTTTCTCGTCCACTCGGCAGCGCCCACCCCGGACGCCACGATCGAACGGGTTAAGCAGTGGGCGCTGGCCCGAGGGTCCGGCGTCCTATGAGTTTCGCCCTTCGCCTCGCGGGGCCTCCGCGCGTGTGCTGGATCCCTAGGGAGTGTTTTCAATGTGCCGCTCATAGCCACTCGTTGATGGCCGCGACCAGCACGGTTGCCTCGTAGCGGACGGCGAGTTTGTCGTAGC
>NZ_JBHWHV010000129.1:1302-2696 GCF_042732375.1 Streptomyces sp. NPDC059785 | reverse complement strand
CCGCTGCTGAACACATAGGCAGTGTGGAGGGAACGCGGGGAAGTGAAACATCTCAGTACCCGCAGGAAGAGAAAACAACCGTGATTCCGGGAGTAGTGGCGAGCGAAACCGGATGAGGCCAAACCGTATGTGTGTGAGACCCGGCAGGGGTTGCGCATGCGGGGTTGTGGGATCTCTCTTTTACGGTCTGCCGGCCGTGAGACGAGTCAGAAACCGTTGATGTAGGCGAAGGACATGCGAAAGGTCCGGCGTAGAGGGTAAGACCCCCGTAGTCGAAACGTCAGCGGCTCGTTTGAGAGACACCCAAGTAGCACGGGGCCCGAGAAATCCCGTGTGAATCTGGCGGGACCACCCGCTAAGCCTAAATATTCCCTGGTGACCGATAGCGGATAGTACCGTGAGGGAATGGTGAAAAGTACCGCGGGAGCGGAGTGAAATAGTACCTGAAACCGTGTGCCTACAAGCCGTGGGAGCGTCGGACATCAGCTTGCTGGTGTCTCGTGACTGCGTGCCTTTTGAAGAATGAGCCTGCGAGTTTGCGGTGTGTTGCGAGGTTAACCCGTGTGGGGAAGCCGTAGCGAAAGCGAGTCCGAACAGGGCGATGTAGTAGCGCGCTCAAGACCCGAAGCGGAGTGATCTAGCCATGGGCAGGTTGAAGCGGAGGTAAGACTTCGTGGAGGACCGAACCCACCAGGGTTGAAAACCTGGGGGATGACCTGTGGTTAGGGGTGAAAGGCCAATCAAACTCCGTGATAGCTGGTTCTCCCCGAAATGCATTTAGGTGCAGCGTCGTGTGTTTCTTGCCGGAGGTAGAGCACTGGATAGGCGATGGGCCCTACCGGGTTACTGACCTTAGCCAAACTCCGAATGCCGGTAAGTGAGAGCGCGGCAGTGAGACTGTGGGGGATAAGCTCCATGGTCGAGAGGGAAACAGCCCAGAGCATCGACTAAGGCCCCTAAGCGTACGCTAAGTGGGAAAGGATGTGGAGTCGCAGAGACAACCAGGAGGTTGGCTTAGAAGCAGCCACCCTTGAAAGAGTGCGTAATAGCTCACTGGTCTAGTGATTCCGCGCCGACAATGTAGCGGGGCTCAAGCGTACCGCCGAAGTCGTGTCATTTCAGCATGAGGGCCAACGCCCGCTGGGATGGGTAGGGGAGCGTCGTGTGCCGGGTGAAGCCGCGCCGGAAGGCAGTGGTGGACGGTTCACGAGTGAGAATGCAGGCATGAGTAGCGATACACACGTGAGAAACGTGTGCGCCGATTGACTAAGGGTTCCTGGGTCAAGCTGATCTGCCCAGGGTAAGTCGGGACCTAAGGCGAGGCCGACAGGCGTAGTCGATGGATAACCGGTTGATATTCCGGTACCCGCTGTGAAGCGTCAAACATCGAGCAT
>NZ_JBHWHV010000129.1:0-1206 GCF_042732375.1 Streptomyces sp. NPDC059785 | reverse complement strand
ATTTGCTTCCTGAGCTGGGGGTGGCCGCAGAGACCAGCGAGAAGCGACTGTTTACTAAAAACACAGGTCCGTGCGAAGCCGTAAGGCGATGTATACGGACTGACGCCTGCCCGGTGCTGGAACGTTAAGGGGACCGGTTAGTGCGCTTTCGGGCGTGCGAAGCTGAGAACTTAAGCGCCAGTAAACGGCGGTGGTAACTATAACCATCCTAAGGTAGCGAAATTCCTTGTCGGGTAAGTTCCGACCTGCACGAATGGCGTAACGACTTCTCGACTGTCTCAACCATAGGCCCGGTGAAATTGCACTACGAGTAAAGATGCTCGTTTCGCGCAGCAGGACGGAAAGACCCCGGGACCTTTACTACAGTTTGATATTGGTGTTCGGTTCGGCTTGTGTAGGATAGGTGGGAGACTGTGAAGCCGCGGCGCCAGCCGTGGTGGAGTCGTCGTTGAAATACCACTCTGGTCGTGCTGGATGTCTAACCTGGGTCCGTGATCCGGATCAGGGACAGTGTCTGATGGGTAGTTTAACTGGGGCGGTTGCCTCCCAAAGGGTAACGGAGGCGCCCAAAGGTTCCCTCAGCCTGGTTGGCAATCAGGTGTTGAGTGTAAGTGCACAAGGGAGCTTGACTGTGAGACCGACGGGTCGAGCAGGGACGAAAGTCGGGACTAGTGATCCGGCGGTGGCTTGTGGAAGCGCCGTCGCTCAACGGATAAAAGGTACCCCGGGGATAACAGGCTGATCTTCCCCAAGAGTCCATATCGACGGGATGGTTTGGCACCTCGATGTCGGCTCGTCGCATCCTGGGGCTGGAGTCGGTCCCAAGGGTTGGGCTGTTCGCCCATTAAAGCGGTACGCGAGCTGGGTTTAGAACGTCGTGAGACAGTTCGGTCCCTATCCGCTGCGCGCGCAGGAGTCTTGAGAAGGGCTGTCCCTAGTACGAGAGGACCGGGACGGACGAACCTCTGGTGTGCCAGTTGTCCTGCCAAGGGCATGGCTGGTTGGCTACGTTCGGGAGGGATAACCGCTGAAAGCATCTAAGCGGGAAGCCTGCTTCGAGATGAGGACTCCCACCCACTTGATGGGGTAAGGCTCCCAGTAGACGACTGGGTTGATAGGCCAGATATGGAAGCCCGGCAACGGGTGGAGTTGACTGGTACTAATAGGCCGAGGGCTTGTCCTCAGTTGCTCGCGTCCACTGTGTTG
>NZ_JBHWHV010000128.1:0-4338 GCF_042732375.1 Streptomyces sp. NPDC059785 | reverse complement strand
CCACCACCCCCCACCCGAGGAGTCATCCCCATGAGATTTGGCATGTCCCTGTCCCGGACGCTGTTCGCCGCCACCGCCGGTCTCGGGCGCGCCCCCCCCCCCCGCGGGGGGGGGCCCCCCCCCGCCGCCCCCGGGCGGTTACGCGGCGGGGGTGCCCGGGACCCCGGGCAGACCGGCGTCGTCAAGTCCGCAGCCGTCCGGCCGCTAGAACGGTGTCGCGGTGCGCAGGATCAGGAACATGGTGACCGCCGAGTTCGCGGAGGACATCGCGGACAGCAGGGTGCCCACGGCGGCGCCCCAGGCGGCCAGTCCCACCGAGGTGAACGCGGACGGCCAGCTACGGGCCGCCGGAGCGGGCGCCAGCAGGGCGGCGACCCGGCGCGGCACGGGACCCGCGGCGGCGAGCCCGGCGAAGGCGGGCAGCGAGGTGCCGCGCGACAGCAGCGCCGCCTTGCCGATCGCCCGTGCCACCACGTGCCGGCTGCCCACCACCCGGGCCGCCTCCTCGTCGGCCCACCGCTCCGCCGTGTAGACCACGGCGGTCCGCAGCGGGCCGAGGAACGGGTTGGCGCGCGCCGCCAGCCGTACGGCCAGCAGGTACCGGTGGTGACGCGCGCTCAGGTGGGCGCGCTCGTGGGCGAACAGGGCGCGGCGCTCGGGCGTGGCCAGCGCGTCGAGCAGCGCCGTGGTGACCACCACCCGGCCGCCGTCCCGGCCGCCGGGCAGCGCGTACGCGTAGGGCTCGGGTGCGGGCAGGACGGCGACGGTCCGGCCGGGCAGTCCGGTCAGGGCGCGGTGGGCGCCGCGGCCGACCCGCCGGTGGCGCCACAGGGTCCGGGCACAGGCCGCGAGCACCAGCATCAGTGCGGGAATGGCCGCCTTGCCCGCGATCTCGTCGTACGGCACGGCCGCGCGCACCTCGGGGTCCGACCAGCCGTCCGGCAGCGGGTTGCCGGGCAGTTGCGCGGTCCCGACGACCATCAGCAGGGCCAGGCACAGCGTGCTGCACAGGGCCATCACGGTGGCCACCCCCGTCAGCAGCCGGGTGGCCGTCCGGGGATGCAGATGCTGCTCGGCGAGCCTGGCGACCGGCCAGGCGCTGAGCGGCAGGACCAGCGGCAGGAAGACGAACACCCCCATGATGACGTCAGGCCCCCGTGCCGCCGCTCCGCGTGCCGGTGCCGCCCGGCCCCGGCCCGTCCCCGTCCGCCCCCGGGTGCGCGGCCCCGGCCGGGTGCGCCGCCTCGAGGAGCGCGCGCAGCACCTGTTCGTCGCCCGGGGGCAGCGCGGTGACGAAGCTGGCGAGCACGGCCTCGCGGTCGCGTTCGCCGTCCAGCAGCCGGCGCATCTTGCGCGCGGCGAGCCCGGCCACGTCCGCGGTCGGCGTCCACACGAAGGAGCGTCCCCGGCGTTCGCGGGAGACGGCGTCCTTGGCCAGCAGCCGGGTCAGGATGGTGACGACGGTGGTGTAGGCGAGGTCGCCGCCGAGTCTGTCCTGCACCCAGGCCGCGGTCACCGGGCCCGCGGCCGCGCTGAGCGCGCCGAGCACCTGGCCCTCCAGTTCGCCCTGGCCGCGCCGCCGGGCAGCCCGGTGCGGATCCTCGCGGTCGCGCTCTCCCATGCTGTGTCTCCCTCCGGCGTGCGCGTACCGGTTCACGCTACCCGGCTGCCGTACGTGCGTTTGCCCCGCCGGTGGGCGATCTCGCCCAGGGCGACGTCCACGGCGACGAACGCGGCGAGCGGGATGCCGAGCAGCGGGACGAAGTAGCCGAGGACGGCGACGCCGGCGGCGAGCGGGACGAGCACCTGCGGGGGCACCTGCTGCCAGGCGCCGCGCGGCAGCGGACGGCCGAACGCGGAACCGCGGCCGCGCAGCCACCACATGCGGTAGCCCCACACGATCAGCAGGACCAGCGAGAGCGCGAGGGCCATCAGGAGCAGCTGGTTGACGAGGCCGAAGAGCAGGCCGGTGTGGGCGTCGATGCCCCAGCGGGTGAGCTTGGCGAGCAGCGGGTAGTCGGCGAACCGCACCTCGTCGGTCACCCGCCCGGTCGCCGGGTCCACGGCCACGGCGTCCTGCTTCTCGGGCCAGCTCCGCCGGATCTGCTGGACGACGTAGGCGGACGGCTCGGCCGCACCGGAGGCGGGCACGACGATCTCGACCGGGTCGCCGAGCCCTTCGGCGCGGGCGGCGGCGAGAACTACGTCGATGCCGACCCCGTCGCCCGTGTTCGCTGTTGCCTCCGCATCCCCCGTGTCCCCGCCCGTCGCGCCGCCGTGTCCCGCGTGGTCGCCGCCGACGGCCGCCGAGACGGCCGGGGTGGCCTGGCCGAGCGAGGTCCGCAGCTCGTCGACGTTGGCGCCGGCGTAGGTGGACCAGGTCAGGCCGGTCGCGGACAGGAAGAAGAACCCGGCCGCCGCCCAGACGCCGACGGAGCCGTGCAGGCCGAGGACGCGGCGGCGCCCGGTGGTGCCGCGCACGGTGCGCCGCGCGCGCCGCCGCGCGAACCACAGCACGAGGCCGCCGCCCGCGATCACCCACAGCCAGCTCGCGGCGAGTTCGCTGTAGAGGCGGCCGGTCTGGCCGAGGTGGAGGTTGGCGTGGAACTCGTCGATCCAGGTGCGCAGCGGCAGCGCGCCGCTGGAGCCGTACTGTTCGAGCGCCCCGCGCACCTTGCCCGTGTACGGGTCGACGAAGACCGCCAGGGTGTGGTCGGGGTCGACGCCCGGGACGCCCGCGAGCAGGACCCTGGTCGTCGCGCCCGCGGCCGGCGAGGGGCGCACGGCCGAGACCGTCCCCTCGGGGTGGGCCTCGCGGGCGGCGGCGACCTGCGCGGAGACCGGCAGTTCGGTGTCGCCGACCGGCACGGTCAGTTCGTGCGCGTACACGATCTTCTCGGCCTGGAACGAGGCCGCGTACAGGAAGCCCGTCAGGGCGGCGACCAGCAGGAAGGGGGCGACCAGCACGCCCGCGTAGAAGTGCAGCCGCAGCACGAGGGGGCGCAGCGACGCCGTACGCGCCTGCGGGGGCGCGACACGCTCCGGGGGCTCTTCGGTCGGCGTGGGGCGGGTGGAGGTCATCGGCGGACTGCTCCCGGAGGCGGGGACGGATGGGGACGGATGGGGACAGGTGGGGACCCCGACCCGAGCGGTCCGGTGCCGGTCCGCCCGTAGCGGTTCAGTAGTCGGGCCGACGTCGCGTGGGGTTCCCTGGCGGTGCTGTGGTGTGAGTCACAGCGGGGTGACTGGGGGGGGTGAGGCTGCGCATCGCGCGCGGGGCCGGGGATGAACTAGGGCCGTAGGGCGGGCCGTTCGCCCGGGCAGGGCGGGGGTCGCGCGGCCTCAGGTGGTTCGGCCGGGGTTCGCCCGTAGGGGTCCAGTGATCGGGGCGGCCCGTCGGCCCGGGGCCGGAGGTTCGGCTCGCCAAGGCCGGAGGTTCGGCTCGCCAAGGCCGGAGGTTCGGCTCGCCAAGGCCGGAGGTTCGGCTCGCCAAGGCCGGAGGTTCGGCTCGCCAAGGCCGGAGGTTCGGCTCGCCAGGGCCGGAGGTTCGGCTCGACGGTGTCTGAGGGGCTTGGCATGCTGGCGTGATGGAGCGCGAACGTGTTGTCAGTAACTCCCGGCCGCTGGCCGACCGGGTGGCGGAACTCCTCGCCCCCGGCGGCCCGTTACCGATCGTCGCCGCGGGCGACCCGGTGCTGCGCTGCGGCGCCGAACCCTTCGACGGGCAGCTGGACGCCGAGCTGCTGGCCCGGTTCGTCGGCGCGCTGCGCGCGACGATGCACGCGGCGCCCGGCGTGGGACTCGCCGCCCCGCAGGTCGGCGTACCCCTGCGGATCGCCGTCATCGAGGACCCGGCGCCGGTGACCGAGGACGTACGCGTGGCCCGCGGCCGGGTCCCGCAGCCGTTCCGGGTCCTGGTCAACCCGTCGTGCGAACCCGTCGGCGACGCCCGGGCCGCGTTCTACGAGGGGTGCCTGAGCGTGCCGGGCTGGCAGGCGGCGGTGGCCCGGGCCGCACGGGTGCGGCTGACGGCGCACGACGAGCACGGCGCGCCGGTGGACGAGGTCTTCACCGGCTGGCCCGCGCGCATCGTCCAGCACGAGACGGACCACCTGGACGGCACGCTCTACCTCGACCGCGCCGAACCGCGCTCGCTCGCCTCGAACGAGGCGATGGCCACGCTCTGGAGCCAGCCGACACCGGCGGAGGCCGCCGCTGCCCTGGGCTTCGCCCTGCCCGGCTGACCCCAGCCCCCCGTACCCGGCTCCAGCCCCCGCCCCCAGCCCCGGCCCCGGGCTCGGGGGGGCCCCCCGCCCCGGCGCCCCCCCCCCCCCCCCC
>NZ_JBHWHV010000127.1:0-4858 GCF_042732375.1 Streptomyces sp. NPDC059785 | reverse complement strand
CCACGTGGTGGTGACGGACCCGGCCCACGTCGGGCGCCGCACCGGCGGCGGCCCGTCTTACGATCTTTCCTGTAGGCCGTGGCGGAGACGCGGCAACTGTTCCGAATGGGAAGGACCCGTATGACGGGCGAGCGCCCCGCGCTGTACGAGATGTTCGACGACCGGTTCCGCACCGGCCGCTGCATGAGCGGTGACGCCGGGCTGGAAGTCCTGTACACCGGCTGCCGCTGGGCCGAGGGACCGGTCTACCTGCCCGCCTGGCGACAGGTGGTCTTCAGCGACATCCCCGACGACCGGATGCTCCGCTGGGACGAGGAGACCGGCGCGGTCGGCGTCTTCCGCCGCCGTGCCGGGCACCCCAACGGCAACACGCTCGACCGTCAGGGCCGCCTCGTCACCTGCGAGCAGGGCAACCGCCGGGTCACCAGGACCGAGCACGACGGCACCCTCACCGTGCTCGCCGACCGCTGGCAGGGCAAGCGGCTGAACAGCCCGAACGACGCGACGGTCAAGTCCGACGGCTCCGTCTGGTTCTCCGACCCGGACTACGGCATCACCAGCGACTACGAGGGCCACCGCGCCGAGAGCGAGATCGGCGCCAACAACGTCTACCGGATCGACCCGGACACCGGTGAGGTGCGGTTGGTCGCCGACGGCTTCGACGCACCGAACGGTCTGGTCTTCTCCGCCGACGAGCGCCGGCTCTTCGTCTCCGACAGCGAGGCCGGGCTCGTCCGGGTCTTCGACGTACGCGACGACGGCACGCTCTCGGACGGCGAGGTCTTCGCCGAGGCCGCGCCCCGGGAAGGGGCCCGCTTCGACAACCTCCGCTTCGACGACGGCGGCCGGCTCTGGGTGGCCGCGATGGACGACGGCGTGCACTGCTACGACCCGGACGGCACCCTGATCGGACGGCTCGTCGTCCCCGAGACCGTCGCCAACATCTCCTGGGGCGGCGCCAAGCGCAACCGTCTCTTCCTCACCGCCGGCACGAGTCTGTACTCGGTGGTCATGGGCGTCACGGGCACCCACCCGACGGGTCCCGGACGCAAGCTCTCGACGGATGCGGAGTCGTCCCGGTGAACTTCTGGTCGATCTATCAGCACGGCTTCGCGCGGGTCGCCGCGTGCACCGGTCACGCCGCCATCGCCGACCCGCTCGCCAACGCGGAGGCGGTCCTGCGGCAGGGCGGCGAGTGCGCGCGGGAGGGCGTCGCCGTCGCGGTCTTCCCCGAACTCTGCCTGACCGGCTACTCGATCGAGGACCTGCTGCTCCAGGAGGCCCTGCTCGACGAGGTCGAGGAAGCGCTCGACACCGTCGTGGCCGGGTCGGCGGACCTGATGACGGTCCTCGTCGTCGGCGCCCCGCTGCGCCACCGCAACCGCCTCTACAACTGCGCGGTGGTCGTGCACCGCGGCCGGATCCTCGGCATCACCCCCAAGTCGTACGTGCCGAACTACCGCGAGTTCTACGAGAAGCGGCAGATCGCGGCGGGCGACGACGAGCGCGGCGGCACGATCCGGGCCGGCGGCGCGGCCGTACCGTTCGGCACCGATCTGCTCTTCACGGCCGAGGACGTCCCCGGGCTCGTGCTGCACGTGGAGATCTGCGAGGACATGTGGGTGCCGGTGCCGCCGAGCGCCGAGGCGGTGCTGGCCGGCGCGACCGTCCTCGCCAACCTCTCCGGCAGCCCGATCACGGTCGGCCGCGCCGAGGACCGGCGGCTGCTGTGCCGGTCGGCCTCCTCGCGCTGCCTCGCCGCCTACGTCTACGCGGCGGCCGGGCTCGGCGAGTCCTCCACGGACCTGTCCTGGGACGGCCAGACCATGATCTACGAGAACGGTGTGCTGCTGGCCGAGACCGAGCGGTTCCCGCTCGACGACCAGTACGCGGTGGCCGACGTGGACCTCGCCCTGCTGCGGCAGGAGCGGCTGCGGATGGGCACCTTCGACGACAACCGCCGTACCCACGCCGCGCGGACCGGCGGCTTCCGCACGGTGGAGTTCCGGCTCGACCCGCCGGACACGGACCTCGGGCTGCGGCGCCGGGTCGAGCGCTTCCCGTTCGTGCCCGCCGACGCCGACCGCCTCGCCCAGGACTGCTACGAGGCGTACAACATCCAGGTCACCGCGCTCCAGCAGCGGCTGGCGTCGATCGGGAACCCCAAGGTCGTCATCGGGGTGTCCGGCGGTCTCGACTCCACGCACGCGCTGATCGTCGCCGCCCGCGCGATGGACCGCGCGGGCCGCCCGCGCAGCGACATCCTGGGCTTCACCATGCCCGGCTTCGCGACCGGCGAGCACACCAAGGACAACGCGCACGCCCTGATGCGCTCGCTCGGCGTCACGGCGGCCGAACTCGACATCACCTCGACCGCGCGGCTGATGCTGAAGGAGATGGACCACCCGTTCTCCTCCGGTGAGCCGGTGTACGACGTCACCTTCGAGAACGTGCAGGCCGGACTGCGCACCGACTATCTGTTCCGGCTGGCCAACCAGCGCGGCGGCATCGTGCTCGGCACCGGTGACCTCTCCGAGCTGGCGCTCGGCTGGTGCACGTACGGCGTCGGCGACCAGATGAGCCACTACAACGTCAACTCCGGTGTGCCGAAGACGCTCATCCAGCATCTGATCCGCTGGGTCATCGGCAGCGAGCAGTTCGGCGAGGAGACCAGCGAGACGCTGGCGGCGATCCTGGACACGGAGATCAGCCCGGAGCTGGTGCCGGGCGAGGAACTCCAGTCCACGGAGTCCAAGATCGGCCCGTACGCGCTGCACGACTTCACGCTCTTCCACGTGCTGCGCTACGGCTTCCGCCCCTCCAAGACCGCCTTCCTGGCCTGGCACGCCTGGCACGACCGGGACGCGGGCGCCTGGCCGCCGGGCTTCCCCGACGCCAAGCGGGCCGCCTACGACCTGCCGGAGATCCGGCACTGGCTGGAGGTGTTCTGCCGCCGCTTCTTCGCCTTCGCGCAGTTCAAGCGGTCCGCCATGCCGAACGGGCCGAAGGTGTCGGCCGGCGGCTCGCTCTCGCCGCGCGGCGACTGGCGGGCACCGTCCGACAGCACGGCACGGGCCTGGCTGCGGGAGCTGGAGCGCTGGGAGCTGCCGAAGTCCCCGGAGAACGGCGCGTAGCCGGACGGTCCGGGCAAGCGCGCCCGGGGCCGCCGTCCTCTCCGCTACGGGGCGGCGGCCCGCTCCACCGGGATCCACAGCTCCGCGTCCGCCCGCTCCCCGTCCTGAGCCACCTCGACGCGCAGGATCTCGGGCCCCGGCCTGCTCTGGTACGGGTTCGACGGGAACCACTGGGTGAACACGTCCCGCCACAGGTACTGAAGCGCCTGCGGGAACGGGCCCGAGCTCCGGAACACGGCCCAGCTCCCGGCGGGCACCGGCAGCACGTCCATGTCCGGCGGCACCGGGGCGCCCGTCACCACCCCGTGGTAGTAGTCGAGTTCGGTGCCCTCCGCCCGGCTCGGGTCGAGCCGGTCGCTCACCGCGACGATCCCGGCGGGCTCCTGGTCGGACAGCGCCGCCATCCGCTCGACGGTCTCCGCGCCGATCCCCCTGATGAACTCCGCGATGGCCGGATTGACCCCCTCGTGCACGAGCGGCACGCGGGCCTTCCTGCCCACCACCCGGAACTCGGGCTTGTCCACGATCCGGTAGCGCATACTGCTGCTCCCTTCGACGATCAGCTTGAAGGACATCCGGGGCTGGGAGTCGAGCACCGCACCGTGCCGCCGTGCCTCACCCGGACCGACGCCGTGCACGTCACGGAAGGCCCGCGCGAAGGCCTCGCCCGAGTTGTAGCCGTAGCTGAAGGCGATCTCCAGCAGGGTCCGCTCCCCCGCCACCACGTCGGCGGCGGCCACGGTCAGCCGTCTGCGGCGCACGTACTCCGACAGCGGCATGCCCGCGAGCGCGGAGAACAGCCGGCGGAAGTGGTAGTCCGACGTCATCGTGATGCGTGCGAGGTCGCGCACCCCCACCGGCTTGTCGAGGTGTTCCTCGATGTGGTCCATGGCCTGGTTCAGCCGCTCCAGCACCCCGGCCTCCTTCCCCTTCGACCACCACCGTAGGAAGAGGTCATCCTGCCGGACCCGACATCCTGTGCCCGATGCGGTCGGGTGCGGGTGCCCGATGCGGTCGTGGACGGGTGCCCGATGCGGTCATGGGCGGCCACGGAATTCCCTGGAAAGGCGCGCCATCGGCGTGCTTGCATGGGCCCCATGGTGTCCGCCGACCGTTTACTCGCCTTCGCGGCCATGTCGTTCCTGCTGATCGTGATACCCGGGCCCAGCGTGCTCTTCGTGATCGGGCGGGCGCTGGCGCAGGGGCGCCGGGCCGCGCTGACCACGGTCGTGGGCAACGCGCTCGGCGCGTACGTGCTCATCGTGGCCGTGGCCTTCGGGGTCGGCGCGATCGTGGAGCGCTCGGTCCTCGTCTTCACCGTGCTGAAGCTGGCCGGCGCCGCCTACCTGGTGTACCTGGGGTGGAAGGCGTGGCGGACGCGGGGTTCGCCGCGGTCCGCGGTGACCGGTGCCGATGCCGTGCCGGGCGGGCTGCGCACCTTCTGGGAGGGGTTCGCGGTCGGTGTGACCAACCCCAAGACCATCGTGTTCTTCGCCGCCGTCCTGCCGCAGTTCGTGGACCGCGGGCAGGGGCACGTCGCGGCGCAGATGCTGCTCCTCGGCCTGGTCTTCGACGTCATCGCCCTGGCCTCCGACACGGTGTGGGGGCTGGTCGCGGCGACCCCGCGGGGGAGGTTGGCGCGGGGGCCGCGCCGGCGCTCCCGGGGCGGCGGCGGCGGCGGGGGGTCCAGGGTCGGGCGGGGGGGCGCCGGGGCCGCGCCGGGC
>NZ_JBHWHV010000126.1:0-5066 GCF_042732375.1 Streptomyces sp. NPDC059785 | reverse complement strand
AAGGAGATCAGCGGGCGGCACGGCCCCGGACAGCGGAGCACGCAGGCCCCCGCCGCTCGGTCGACCGAGCGGCGGGCGCCTGCGTGCACGTGGAGGAATCAGTGCTACGGGTTCACGTGCCGGTGCCGCTCAGCGGTCGAGGCCGTAGCGGGCGCGGGCCTGCGCGACGGTGGCCGGGGGGAGCTGTCCGGCCCCGGCCAGCCGGTCGAGCGCGGTCACCACGATCGACTCGGCGTCCACCCGGAAGTAGCGGCGCACGTCCTCACGGGTGTCGGACAGACCGAAACCGTCGGTGCCCAGGGAGTAGTCATCCTGCTCGACCCACTGGCTGATCTGGTCGGGCACCTGCCGCATCCAGTCGCTGACGGCCAGCACCGGACCCGCCGAGGCCGAGCCGGGAGCCGCGGGTGACCATCGCCGCGGCGTTCCACTGGTCGAGCGCGGTGATCCTGGACTCCAGCTCCAGGTCGCCGTCGAACTCCGGCTGCGCGGCGGCCGGGACGGTGTTGATGTGGTCCGAGGACAGCAGCCCGGGCAGGGACGTCCCGGATCTCGCGGCGAACTCGTGCACCCGCCGCATCAGGTACACGGCCCGCTCCGGCCCGGCGTTGCGCAGACCGCGTCGAGGGAGGCCTGCCATTCGGCGGTCTCCTCGCGGTCACGGTCGGGCAGCTGGTCGAGCTCACTGAACACAGGGGTCTCAGTGGGCCGGGACGGTTCACTCATGGCAGCCTTCCTGTCACTGCGTGGGAATTACGTGGTTGCAGGCGCGGGCGGCGACTTGCCGTCGCCGCCCGGTCGGCTCAGCGGCTCTTGAGCCACTGGGCGAACGTGTGCGGGCCCACGTGGGCGTCAGGGCCGGGAAGCAGGGCCCGCTCCGCGAGCACCGCGCCGAAGAACGGGGCGCGCGGGTCGGCGACCACCCGGCCGGGCCGGTCCGGGACGGCCGGCAGCTCGGCGGTGAGGCCGTCGAGCCGCAGCTCCTCGGGCCCGGCCGCCTCCAGCACGCCGAACCGAGGCAGGCCGACCGCGACATGGGCGAGCACCGCGGCGACGTCGTCCGTCGAGACCGGCCGCAGCAGCAGGGGCGGCACGTGCACACCGTCGGGCCGGACACCGGCGGCCGCGACGGCCTCCACGGACTGATAGGTGTGCCGACCGTGCTCATCACACGTGACAGGACGGGGCGGGTCGCTGTGACACCGCCTGGCACGGCGGTGTCACAGCGACCAGGGTCCGCGGCTGTTGGACGACGGCCGGGCGCCGCCGCTGTCACAGATCCGCCGGGCATCCGGTCAGAAGGGCAGAGCGGTCTTCACGACCGGACATGACCACCGTGACGGCGGACGATGCGCCGCCGGCACACGGTGGAAACACGGAAGGTGCGACTCAGTGTCGGAGAATGCACAGCACGCCCACCACGGACACGGTCACGGCACCGGCGGCGAGGACGGGCCGGGCTGGACCCGAGCTGCGAAGATGCTCCAGGACGCCTCCCCGGTCACCATCCCCGAGGGCGCGTCGGCGATGACCATCCACGTCGAGTGGGAGCCCGGCGACCCCGGTACCCCGCCGCACCGCCACTCCGGCCCGGCGTTCGGCTACGTCATCAAGGGCGCGGTCCGCTTCGAGCTGGAGGGCGAGCCCGAGCGCGTCGTCGAGGCCGGCGGCACGTTCTGGGAGCCGGGCGGTGACGCCATCCACTACCAGGACGGCAACGCGCTGACCGACGAGCGGACCGAGTTCGTCGTCACCATGATGTGTGCCCCCGGCAAGCCCATGCTCGAACTCGTCGACGAGGCCGAGCTGAAGGAGCGCGCCCACCTGCGCGCCCCGCGACCCACCGCCTGACCTGCGTGGTCCGACCCCAGCGACGGGACGCCGTCCACCGCCTCCGGGCGGCGGACGGCGTTCCCGCGCCTCCCGCTACTCCACGAAGTACGAGTCGTGCTTGTCGAAGAACGCGGACCGTTCCTCCTCCGAAGCGTGTGCCAGGTGGGACACCTGCTCGAAGTACTCCTCGCGCGGGGCGCCCGGGGTGAACAGAAGCAGCATCTCGGCCGGGGCGTCCGAGTCGTTGCGGAAGGCGTGCAGCCCGCCCTGGGGCACGTGCAGGAAGTCTCCCTTGCGCGCGTCGACCCACCGCACGCCGTCGAAGACGCGCACGGTGCCGTCCAGGATGTAGAACGACTCGGAGATCCGCTTGTGGAAGTGCGTCTTGGGACCGCCCGCCCTCGGCCGCATCTCCACCCGGTACAGCCCGAACTCACCCCGGGTGGTGGCGGTGGTCGCCAGATAGTGGGTGGCGTCCTTCCCCACTCCGCTCTCGCCGATGTCCGGCGGCGTCGCGGCCGGCCGGAACACGGCGTTGACCTCACCGTTCTCTCCCCAGTACTGCTGCTCGGGGTACGGGTACGACATATCTGGATCCTTTCCCGCGGCGGCCGTGGTGTGACGCGCCGGCGCGGACTACTGAACAGCGGCCCTTTCCCCGACAAGACCGGTGTGCTCCCGTCGGTGTGACAGCCGAGGGGCCACGGGCGGGTGTCACACCGGAACCGGCATCGACGAACAAAGGTGATCACCATGGCAACCGAAAGTGTTCTGCACCCGAGTCTCATCGTCCCCGTCGGGCACGTGGAGCCCGTACCCCGCCGCATCCGGGGAACGATCGGCGGTCGGGTCGCCTTCGACACCCGCCGCGCGCTCCACGTGTGGGAGCGGCAGGCCTGCCCGCAGTTCAGCATCCCGGTCGAGGACCTGGTGGAGGGTGTGCTGCACGACGACGGGCACACGGAACGGCTCGGTCCCGGTCCCGCGCACCGGCACACCCTGCGGGTCGGCTCCGAGGTCCGTGCGGGGGCGGCGTGGGCCTGGGGCGAGGGCGCGCCGGAAGCCCTCCGCGACACGGTGCGGTTCGAGTGGGAGGCGCTGGACACCTGGTTCGAGGAGGACGAGCCGGTCTTCGTACACCCCCGCAGCCCCTACTCCCGGGTGGACGCCCTGCGTTCCGGCAGCAGCGTCCGGGTCGAGTCGGACGGCGTCGTGCTGGCGGAGGCCCCGTGTCTCCCGCCGCTCCTTCGCGCACTCGAGCGTCGCGCGGGCGGCGAGGTGGCGCGCACCGCATCAGCGCCCAGAACGCGCGCGCGGTGGTCCACCGCGCACAGGCCCGCCTCGAGAGCGGTCCTCGTCCCCGCGACGTGCTGACCGCTGTCACAACGACGGCCGCCGTCCTGTCTACCTGATGCGTGTCTCCACCCGAGGCGTGCGAGGAGAGGCGGCTCACGCGCCGCACACCGAACAAGGAGCGCTTGATGTCTGTGAACCCTCCCGACCGGACCTTCTCCGGCCAGGTCGCGATCGTCACCGGCGCCGGGAGCGGTATCGGCCGGGCCACGGCCGTCGCCTTCGCGGAGGCCGGCGCACACGTACTGGGGGTGGGCCGCCGTGCGGAGCCGCTGAAGGAGACCGCCGCGGCCCACGCCGGCATCGACATCCTGGCGATCGACGTCTGCGCCGACGGGGCACCCGCCGAGGTCGTCGCGGCCGCCGTGGAGCGGTGGGGGCGCCTCGACCATCTGGTCAACAACGCCGGTGCGACGGCGGTCATGCCGCTGGCGGAGACCGACAGGAAGACGATCACCGGCCTGCTCGCGCTCAACGTCGTCGCGCCCAGCCTGCTGGCCCACGAAGCCCTGCCGCACCTGCGGCGCAGCTCCGGATCGATCATCAACCTGTCCAGCACCTACGGGCACCGTCCCATGGCGGGCGGCGCGCACTACTCGGCCACCAAGGCGGCCGTCGAGCAGCTCACGCGGAGCTGGGCCCTGGAACTGGCCGGTGAGGGCGTGCGCGTCAACGCCGTCGCCCCCGGCCCCACCCGTACCGACGTCATGCTGCACGCCGGTCTGACCCCTGAGGCCGCCGACGACATGTACGCCTACGAGCGCGACCGCATCCCCACGCACCACATCGCGAGCCCGGACGAGGTGGCCCACTGGATCCTCCGGTTGGCCGACCCGGCGGGGCGCCATGCGACCGGTCAGGTGATCACCGTCGACGGCGGGCTGGAACTCGTCTGACCCCGGCGACGGGTGTGCAGCACTGTTGTCGAGTGCCGCGCCACCTGATGGCTCCCACTGTTCTCCACACGTCCGCACAGGCATCACCGGACATCACTACATTGCAGAAAGGCATGTCATGAAGATCGCAGTCATCGGCGGAACCGGGCTGATCGGCTCACAGGTCGTCCGCAGTCTGAACGCTTCCGGACACCAGGCGGTACCGCACTCGCAGTCCACCGGGGTCGACGTGATCAGCGGTCAGGGGGTCGAGCAGGCCGTCACCGGTGCCGACGTCGTCGTCAACCTGACCAACTCACCGACCTTCGACGAGGCCTCACCGGCCTTCTTCCGCACCTCGATGGACAATCTCCTGTCCGCCTCGCACAAGGGCGGCGTCGGCCACTTCGTCATCCTCTCGATCGTCGGCGTGGACCAGGTGCCGCAGTTGGACTACTACCGGGCCAAGGTGTTGCAGGAGGAGCTCCTCAAGGCCGGTCCGGTTCCCTACTCGGTCGTCCGCGCCACGCAGTTCATGGAGTTCATCGACGCCGTCCTGTCCTGGACCGCCGACGGTGACACCGTCCGGCTGCCCGCCACACCGATCCAGCCGATCGCCGCCAAGGACGTGGCCGGCGCGGTGGCGGAGGTCGCCGCGGGCGCCCCGCTGAACGGCGTCCGCAACATCGGCGGCCCCGAGGTGTTCGACCTCGACGAGCTGGGCCGGATCACGCTGTCCCACAAGGGCGACCCGCGCACCGTGGTCACCGACCCCACCGCCGGGATGTTCGCGGCCGTCGAGGGCGACGTCCTCACCGACAGGAACGCGCACCTCGCAGCCACCCGCTACACCGACTGGCTCGCCACGAGCGCGGCGTAAGGACGACGGACGATGACACCCCATGGGGACCTGCCCGCCACCCAGGGCTGGATCGCCCTGATCGCCGCCCACGTCTTCGTCCTCTTCTTCGCCCTCTCGTGGGGCGTGGTGGTCTGGGTCTTCCT
>NZ_JBHWHV010000125.1:0-5847 GCF_042732375.1 Streptomyces sp. NPDC059785 | reverse complement strand
CTTCTGCCCGCGATCGGTGTGCCCTGGTGGATCGCCTTCCTGATCGTGCTGGGTGATCTACACCCAGCAGCGTCAGATGTGTATAAGAGACAGGCCGCGACCGCCCCGGCCAAGCCGGTCCTGGTCGTCCACGTGGAGCTGGGCGGCCTCGCCGAGGCACTGTCCGCCGCCGCCGGCACCGCACCCCAGGCGGCCGTCCCGGCGCAGGCCGACGGCGCGCCGGGCGACCACGCGCGCGTGGAACCCCCGCCCGCCGTCGCCGACTGCCCGGACGGCGCCCGCCTCATCCCGGCCTACCCCGCCGCCGAACGCGCGGTCCGCGCCCTCGCCCAGGCCGTGCAGTACGCCCAGTGGCGCCGCGACGCCGCCGAGCCCGGCAAGGTGCCCGCCTACGAGGACATCGACGAGAAGGGCGCCGCCGGCATCGTCGACGGGCTCCTCGCGCGCGGGGAGGGCCTGACGCTGGGCCCGGACGACGCGTGCGAGCTGCTCGGGCGGTACGGCATCGCCGTCCGCCGGGCCCTGCCCGCCCCGGCCCCCGACGACGCGGTGCGCGCCGCCGCCGCCCTGGGCTACCCGGTGGCGCTCAAGACCACCGCCCCGCACCTGCGCCACCGCGCCGACCTCGGCGGCGTACGCCTGGACCTGGCGGACGAGGAGCAACTGAGACGGGCCTACGCGGAGTTGACCGAGCTGTTCGGCTCGCCCCGGGAGCTGCGCCCGGTCGTCCAGGCGATGGCACCGCGTGGCGTCGACACGGTCGTACGGGCCGTCATCGACCCGGCGGCCGGCGCGGTGCTCTCCTTCGGGCTCGCCGGGGCCGCCTCCCAGCTCCTCGGCGACATGGCGCACCGGCTGATACCGGTCACCGACCGGGACGCGGCCTCCCTCGTGCGGTCGATCCGGACGGCCCCGCTGCTGTTCGGCTGGCGCGGGTCCGCGCCGGTCGACACCGCCGCCCTGGAGGAGCTGATGCTGCGCCTGTCACGCCTCGTCGACGACCACCCCGAGGTCGTCGCCGTCTCCCTGGAGCCCGTCGTCGTCGCCCCGCGCGGCCTGAGCGTGCTCGGCGCGACGGTCCGGCTCGCGCGCCCGCCCGCCCGCGACGACCTCGGCCCCCGCACCCTCCCCGTCGTCCGCTGACCCCGGATCCGCCCGGCATCCCGCCCGGCGCCCGGGCAAGAGACCCGCGAGCGGTCCCTCGCAGCCGGTGCGCCCCCGTAGGATGGACGTCATGGCCAAGACCAGTACGACGACCCAGGGGCTGCGAGCGGCGATCGAGCGCAGCGGCTACTACCCGGCCCTCGTTGCCGAGGCGGTGGAGGCCGCCGTGGGCGGCGACGCCGTCCGGTCGTTCCTGGTCCATCAGGAGACGACGTTCGACGCGAACGAGGTCCGCAGGCACGTCACGGTGCTGGTGCTCACCGGCACCCGCTTCATCGTCAGCCACACCGACGAGCAGGCCGCGGACAGCACCTCGCCGACCCCGTACGCCACGACGTCCACGGAGTCCGTCAAGCTCGGCCGCATCTCCTCGGTCGTCGTCAGCCGGGTCGTGGCCAACCCGGAGTCGTACACGCCGGGCACCCTGCCCCGCGAGGTCGTCCTGACCATCGGCTGGGGCGCCGTCTCCCGCCTCGACCTCGAGCCCGCGGCCTGCGGCGACCCGAACTGCGAAGCGGACCACGGTTACACGGGCAACTCGACGGCGGACGACCTGAGCCTGCGCGTCAGCGAGGCCGGCGACGGCCCCGAGACGGTGCGCCAGGCGCTCGTCTTCGCCCAGTCCCTCTCCGAGGCGACCGCGGACGTCACCCGCTGATGTCCCACCTCTCACCCTCCGCCGCCCACGACGGAGGCCGCTCGGCCGCCCACGGCGCGGGCCGCCCCGCGCCCGCCCCGCTCCCCGCCGCCTGGGACCACCCCGAACCGCTGCCGGTCGGCTCCGCCCCCGTCCCCGAGTACGGCAGCGGCTCCCTGGCCGACCTGCTGCCGACGCTCGCCGCGGGCATGGAAGTCCCCGGTACGACCGCGGCCATACCGGAACTGACCCCGGCCGACCGGGTCTGTGTCTTCCTGATCGACGGCCTCGGCTGGGAGCAGCTCAGAGCGCACCCGGCCGAGGCCCCCTTCATGACCTCGCTGCTCGCGTCCTCCCGCGGCGGCTCGGGCCGCCCGATCACCGCCGGCTACCCGGCCACCACCGCCACCTCCCTCGCCTCGGTCGGCACGGGCCTGCCGCCCGGCGCGCACGGCCTGCCCGGCTACACGGTCCGCAATCCGGCGACCGGCGAGCTGATGAACCAGCTCCGCTGGAACCCGTGGACGGAACCGCACGCCTGGCAGCCCTACCCGACGGTCTTCCAGCTCGCGGACGCCGCCGGTGTGCACACCGCGCAGGTCTCTTCCCCGGGCTTCCAGAACACCCCGCTGACCAAGATCGCGCTCAGCGGCGGTACCTTCCACGGCCGGCTGACCGGCGAGGAGCGGATGGACTTCGCGGCCGCGCAACTGGCCGCGGGCGACCGCTCCCTGGTCTACACGTACTACGCCGAGGTGGACGGCAAGGGCCACCGCTTCGGCGTCGACTCCGACCCCTGGCGCGGCCAGCTCATGTACGTCGACCGGCTGGTCCAGCGCCTCGCGGAGCAGCTCCCGCCGCGCACCGCCCTGTACGTCACCGCCGACCACGGGATGATCGACATCCCCTTCGGCGAGCCGCACCGCATCGACTTCGACGAGGACTGGGAGCTGAGCGCCGGCGTCGCCCTGCTGGGCGGCGAGGGCCGGGCCCGTCACGTCTACGCGGTGCCGGGCGCCGAGGCCGACGTCCTGACCTGCTGGCGCGAGGTGCTCGGCGAGCAGTTCTGGGTGGCCTCGCGCGAGGAGGCGATCGCGGCGGGCTGGTTCGGCCCGCACGTGGACGAGCGGGTCCACGGCCGGATCGGCGACGTGGTCGCCGCGGCCCGGGACGAGGTCCTGCTCATCGCGTCGCAGCGGGAGCCCAACGAGTCCTCGATGGTCGGCAACCACGGCTCCATGACCCCCGTCGAACAGCTCGTCCCCCTCCTCGAAGTACGCTCCTGACGTCCCCCGCAAGCCGCGCGGACCCCGTACGCTCCCCGAGCGCCCGCCGTCCGTCCCACTCGCCGAAAGGTGCTCAACTCCCCATGCCCGAGCTGGTGTTCTTCTCCGGAACGATGGACTGCGGGAAGTCGACGCTGGCTCTCCAGATCGAGCACAACCGCTCGGCGCGCGGCCTGCGAGGCATGATCTTCACCCGGGACGACCGCGCGGGGGAGGGCAAGCTCTCCTCCCGCCTGGGCCTGGTCACCGACGCGGTGGAGGTGGCGGACGACCAGGACGTGTACGCGTACGTCGTCGACCATCTCTCCCGGGGCGGCCGGGCGGACTACGTGATCGCGGACGAGGCGCAGTTCCTCGCCCCGGACCAGATCGACCAGCTCGCCCGCGTCGTGGACGATCTGGACATCGACGTGTACGCCTTCGGCATCACCACGGATTTCCGCTCCAAGCTCTTCCCCGGCTCGCAGCGGCTGGTGGAGCTGGCCGACCGCGTGGAGGTGCTCCAGGTCGAGGCGCTGTGCTGGTGCGGTGCGCGGGCCACGCACAACGCCCGCACGATAGGCGGCGAAATGGTCGTGGAAGGCGCCCAGGTGGTCGTCGGCGACGTCAACCAGTCGGAAGCCGTCGGCTATGAGGTGCTCTGCCGCCGTCACCACCGGCGCCGGATGACGGCGGCCACGGCCCGGGCGTCCGCGCTCTCCCCGGACGTACTGCCGATCGCCTCCGCCTGAGCGGCACTGCCCCGGCAGGATGTCAGCCGGACGTGTGCACCACCGAGAACACCGCGCCCTCCGGGTCCGCGACCGTGGCCGTCCGCCCGTGCGGCGAGTCGTGCACCGGCTCCACGACGCGGCCGCCCAGCCCGGCGACGTGCGTGACCGTTTCCTCGGGGTCCGCGACCTCGAAGTACGTCAGCCAGTGCGCGCCCCGGTCGCGCGGCAGCTCGCGGCCCACCCCGTGGATGCCCGCGACAGGGCGGCCGTCGAGGACCAGGGTGACGTAGTCCTTGTCGACGGAGGCCACCGGCTCCAGCTCGTAGCCGAAGACCCCTTGGTAGAACTTGGCGACGCTCGCCGTGTCCCGGGTCAGGAGCTCGTTCCAGGCCGGGGTGCCCGGCACCCCGGTGACGGCGGTCCCCGCGTGGGCCGTGGCCTGCCAGATCCCGAAGACGGCCCCCGTCGTGTCGGACGCGATGGCGAGCCGGCCCGCCTCCGCCGCGTCCAGCGGACCGACGCCGACGGTGCCGCCGGACAGCCGCACGGTCGCCGCCGTCTCGTCCACATCCTCCGAGGCGAGGTACGGGGTCCAGGCCACCGGCAGATGCCGGTCGGGCGGGAGCTGGCCGATGCCCGCCACCTCGTGGCCGTCCAGGAGCGCCCGCACGTACGGGCCGAGCTGCTGCGGGCCCGGCCGGAACTCCCAGCCGAACAGCGCTCCGTAGAAGTCCTGGGTCGCGGCCATCCCGTGCACCATCAGACTCACCCAGCAGGGCGCGCCGGGCGCCCGCCGCGGGTGAGCGGTGCCGTTCAGGCCGGCCGACCCCCGTGCCTCGGTCATCGTCACTCTCTTCTCGGCCCCTCACGGTGGCCGGTCGACTTCCGCCTGCGCACGCGCGTACCGTCGCCACGCGCGTGCATGCCCCGTCCCGATGTTTGCACCACCGGTCCCGGTGCGCGCTCCGGCCGCGCCGCCGGGCCCCGTTCTGCCATGGCTGGACGCGGGTTTTGCGGTTTCTTGGCCGTTTCCGCGAGGTTGCCCACCGGTGGCCAACGGCTGTACAGCATGTGCCCGATCCCATACGCCTCGTGATCGGAGCTGCCCGGCGGGCAGATTAGCCCGACCTGGGCGACGCGGCCACCCCGTGCGCAAGGATGGGGACCATGAACGCCATCATCTCCGCATCCGAACTCGCCGCCGCGCTGGCCGGGCCGAACCCCCCGGTGCTGCTCGACGTCCGCTACGAACTGGGCCGTCCGAATCTGCGGCCCGAGTACGAGAAGGCGCATGTCCCGGGTGCCGTGTTCATCGACCTGAACGCCGAACTCGCAGGTCCGCCCGGTGCCGGGGGCCGCCACCCGCTGCCCGACCTGGCGGTCTTCACCGCCGCGATGCGGGCCGCGGGCGTTTCGGCCGACCGCGACGTGGTCGTGTACGACGGAAGCAACGGCTGGGCCGCCGCACGCGCCTGGTGGCTGTTGCGCTGGACGGGGCACCCGTCGGTGCGCGTTCTTGACGGCGGTCTCGCCGCGTGGGAGGGGTCGCTGACCTCGCAGCTCCCGGAGCCGACGCCGGGCGACTTCACGCCCGCACCGGGGGCGGTGCCGCTCCTCGACGCGGACGGGGCGGCGGCGCTGGCCCGCACCGGCCTGCTGCTGGACGCCCGGGCCGGTGAGCGCTACCGCGGCGAGGTCGAGCCGATCGACCGGGTCGCGGGCCACATCCCGGGCGCGGTCTCCGCGCCCACCACCGAGAATCTGGCCGAAAACGGGCGCTTCCGGCCCGCGGCGGAACTCGCCGAACGCTTCCGGTCACTGGGCGCCACGGACGCCACCGAGGTGGGCGTGTACTGCGGCTCGGGCGTCTCGGCCGCCCAGCAGATCCTCGCCCTGTCGGTCGCGGGCATCCCGGCCGCCCTGTACGTCGGTTCCTGGTCGGAGTGGTCCTCCGACGAGAGCCGCCCGGTGGCCGTGGGCCCGGACCCGCAGTAGCCGGCGCCGGGCTCCGGCCCGGACACGGAAAAGGGGTCCGCACCCGGCCGGG
>NZ_JBHWHV010000124.1:0-6381 GCF_042732375.1 Streptomyces sp. NPDC059785 | reverse complement strand
GCCCCCTGCGGGGGGTGCGGCCGGGGGGGGCCCCGAGGGCCGGTAAGGGCCGGGGACTTCGTCGTTGGTCGCTGTCACCGGGGCCACGTTAGATGGTCACCGCGGGGGGGTGCGGGGCGGGTTCCACCTGCCCGGCACGCGCGCGTCTGCCTAGGGCTGCCTCACCCCTCGTCGGTCTTGTCCAACGGCACCTTCGTGACCTGGGTGCCGCGGGTGGCCTTCGTGACCTGCGCGGTCTCCGGCGCCCGCCCGCCGCGCGGCTCGGTCCCGCTCGCCTTCCCGTTCCCGTCCGCCTTCCAGTCCGCCTTCCCGTTCCCGTCCGCCTTCCCGTCCGCGTTCCCGTTCCCGTCCGCGTTCATCGTCGCGAGGAGCCGGCGGGCCAGGCCGAGCCCCGTACCGCCCATGGTGAGCGCCTTGGTGAACATGTCGGACATCCCGTCGGCGCCGTTGAGCAGCACCATGTGATCGACGTTGTCGAAGGCGCTCGCGCCCGCCCGCACGATCTCCGGCCAGTTCTCGGCGAGTTGCTGGGCGACCACGGCCTCCTGGTTCTCGGCGAGCGCGGCGGCCCTGGCCTTGATGGCCTCCGCCTCCGCGAGACCCTGCGCACGGGTCGACTCGGCCGCCGCGAGCCCCTTCGCCTGCGCGGCCGCGGCCTCGGCCTCACCGGTGGCCCTGGTCGCCGTCGCCGAGGCCGCGCCCCGGGTCCTGGTCGCCTCGGCCTCCGCGGTGGCGGCCGTCTTGACCCTGGTCGCCTCGGCCGCGGCGGCCAGCTCCGTCTCCCTGGCCTTGGCCTCGGCGGCGGAGATCCGCGCGTCCCGCTCCGCCTCGGCCAGAGTGCGCTTCTCGTACGCCCTGGCGTCGGCCGGCTTGCGGACATCGGCCTGGAGCTGCTGTTCACGCCGGTGCGCCTCCAGCTCGGCGACGCGCGTCTCCTGGACGACGACCTCCTGGCGGGCGGCGGCCTCCGCGAGCGGCCCGGCCTGCCGGGCACCGGCCGCCGCCTTGTCCCGCTCGGCCTGGTAACCGGCCTGGAGGATCTCGCTGTCCCGGGTCGCCTCCGACATCCGGGACGCGGCCAGCTGCTCGGCCTCGGTGGCCAGCCGGTTCGCCTCCGCCTGCGCTATCCGCGCGTCCCGCTGGACGGCCGCGGCGTGCGGCATCGCCAGGTTCTTGATGTACCCGGTCGGGTCCTCGATCTCGTGGATCTGCAGCGAGTCGACGATCAGCCCGAGCTTCTCCATCTCCGTACCGCAGGCGGCCCGGGTCTGCCCGGTCAGCTTGTCCCGGTCACGGATCATGTCCTCGACCGTCAGCCCGCCCACGATGGACCGCAGATGACCGGCGAACACGTTGTGCACCCGCTCCGACATCAGCCGCTGCTGGTCGAGGAAGCGGCGGGCCGCGTTGGCGATCGACACGAAGTCGTCGCCCACCTTGAAGATGACCACGCCCCGCACCTTGAGCGGGATGCCCTGGTGGGTCACGCAGTCCACGGACAACTCGGTCTCGTTGAGGTCGAGCGACAGCTTGCGCACCGCCTGCACGCCCGGCAGCACCAGCGTGCCGCGCCCCGTGACGATGCGGAAACCCATGCCTTCCTCGAGGCCCTCGGTGCGGTGGTTCGAACCGGAGATGACCAGTGCCTCGTTGGGCTCCGCGACGCGCCACATGAGTTTGAAGACGACCACTATGAAGATCAGCGCGAGAGCGACGGCCCCCGCTACGACGCCGATGAACATCGGCAACGCCCCCTTTGCCTGGTGCCCTTCCGGCACCGAACGAACGGGAGTGTGCGCCCCGTCCCGCGCCCGGGGACAGACGCGGGCTCAATCTTGTTGCCATCTTGACGCCTACGGCGCTGACCTGGGCCGGAAGTCCGCCGTCCGGGCCCTCACCGGGGCTCTCAGCCGTCGTACGCCGCCGACACGTAGACCGTCCTCGGCGGCAGGTGGTCGACCACCATCACGACGGTGCCCGGCTCGATGCGCTCCCGCGCCGCGGGGTAGGCGAGGAAGTGCTCGGCACCGCCCCGCACCCGGACGATCACCTCACCGACGAGCCCCGGCCCGACCGTGCCGGTGACCCGCCCCATCAACCCGACCATCGACGCGTCGTCCATGGTCACAGGGTAGGGGCGGAGCGCTCGGATCCGGCCGCCCGGGACGCGCCTCATCGCGCCGCGCGGACCGCTCCCGGACCGTTCCGGGACCGTTCCTGGACGGCCTCGGAACCGTCCCCGTGCCGTGTCCCGACCCACCGCTACCGGCCCGGACCGGGAGTGAACTCCGTTCAAGATCACGGGAGTTGCCGCCCTGTGCCTCCGCGCCGCGTCCCGACACCGCAAGCTCCCCCGGCGGAAACCGTCCCGTCGCGCTTCTGCAAGGATGCGGTACGTCATGGTGCAGATACCAAAAGATCCCGCCCCGCCCCCGCCCGTACCGCACTCCGTGCCGACCAGTGCCGACGTGGCACGGCTCGCGGGTGTCTCGCGCGCGACCGTCTCCTACGTTCTGAACAACACCAGCGCCGTCCGGATCAGCGAGCCCACCCGGCGCCGCGTCCACGAGGCCGCGGAGGAGCTCGGGTACGTGCCGCACGCCGCGGCGCGCAGCCTGCGCGCCGGGCACAGCCGCATGGTCCTGATGCCCGCGCCCGACGTGCCCGTGGGCCCGCTCTACAGCCAGTTCCTCAGCGAGCTCCAGTGGGCGCTCGGCCGGCTCGACTACACCGTCGTGCAGTTCGGCAGCGTCGGCGTGCGCGGCGACGAGGCCGCCCGCGCCTGGGCCGAACTGCGCCCGGTCGCCGTCCTGGTGCCCGGCAGCGGGCTCGGACCGCAGGGCGTGTCGGTCCTGAAGCGGTCCGGGGCCAAGGCCGTCGTCACGCTCGGCACCGAGAGCGTCGAGGGCGCGCACGCCCTGCTGATGGACCACGAGGGCGTCGGGTACGGGGCCGGTGCCCACCTCTTCGCCCGTGGCCGGCGCCGGATCGGCGTCGTCGTCCCCGAGGAGCCCGGTCTCGCGGCGTTCTCCGGACCCCGGCTCGAAGGCGTACGGCGGTCCGTGCGCCGCACCGACGCCACCGTCACCGAACTCCCGCTCGCCTACACCGAGTCGGCGGCGGCCCGGCTCGCGGCGCGGTGGCGGTCCCTGGGCCTGGACGCGGTGTTCGCGTACAACGACGAGTACGCCATGCTGCTGATGCGGGCCCTCCAGGACGAGGGCGTCGCCGTCCCGGCGGAGACCGCGGTGATCGGCGCCGACGATCTGATGCTCGGCAGGCTGCTGCGGCCGCGGCTGAGCACGGTCCACATCGAGCTCCCGGCCGGCCGCGACCTCGCCGAACTGGTCGACCGCGCGGTACGCGAGCCGGCCGCGGCCCCGGAGACCCACAAGGTGCAGGGCGCGCGGGTGGTACACCGCGCGTCGAGCTGAGACCGGCCCCCGGGGGCCGGGCGCCGCCGGGGGCACGGCTGTTGAGCTGCCGCCCGTTCGGGCTCGCACGGCGGTGGACCAAGGCGGTGGCTCCCGTCGGTGGCGCACGGAGGTGGACCACAGAGGTGGCTCACGGAGGTGGCCCACGGAGGTGGCTCACGGAGGTGGACATGGCAGCGGGCCATGGTGGGCGGGCTGCGGTGGGCGGGGCCATGAAGCCTGGGCCGCGACGGGCGGTCCCACGGCGGGAGGGCCGTGGCGGGCGGCTGGTCACAGGAGGGTCGCGACGGGCGGCCCGCGACGAGCGGGGCCACCAAGGCCGGGCCGCGATGGGCGGGCCACGGCGAGAGCCGTGGCGGACGGGCCACGGTGGGCGAGCCGCGACGCGCGGCCGCACGACGAGCGGCTGTGACGGGCGGCTCTCGACGAGCGGGGCCATCGCGGCCGGGCCGCGGCAGGCGGGCCGCGAAGGCAGGGCTACGACGGGCGGGGCCGTGAACGCCTGTGCCGTGGCGGGAGGTCTGTGACGGGCGGCCGGTGACGGGCCAGGTCGCGTGGGCCGGGTTGCGTACGGGAGGGCCGGGGCCGGGCCGCGACGGACGGTTCGCGACGGATGGTCCGTTGCGGGCGGGGCCGTGAACGTCTGTGCCGCGGTGGGAGGTCTGTGACGGGCGGCCGGTGACGGGCCAGGTCGCGTGGGCCGGGTTGCGTGCGGGAGGGCCGGGGCCGGGCCGCGACGGACGGTTCGCGACGGATGGTCCGTTGCGGGCGGGGCCGGGTAGGCCGGGCCGTGACGGATGGTCCGTTGCGGGCGGGGCCGCGAAGAGCAGGGCCGTGGCGGGCCGGGCCGCGGCGGGTGGTGGCGGTGGTGGTCGCCGGTGTGCCCGCCGCGTTCCGCCCGGTGCTACTCCCCGTCCCGCTCGGGCTGCTGCGCCTGCGCGGCCTCCGCGGCCTGCTGCTCGACGACCGCCTTGCGGACCTCGTCCATGTCCAGCTTCCTGGCCTGCCCGATGACGTCCTGCAGCGCGGGCTCCGGCAGGGCGCCCGGCTGGGCGAAGACGGCGACCTGATCACGGACGATCATCAGCGTGGGGATCGACTGGATGCCGAAGGCCGCCGCCAGCTCGGGCTGCGCCTCCGTGTCGACCTTGCCGAAGACCAGATCGGGATTGTCCGCCGCGGCCTTCTCGTAGACCGGGGCGAACTGCTTGCACGGTCCGCACCAGTCCGCCCAGAAGTCGATCAGGACGAATCCGTTCTCCGTGACCGTCTGGTCGAAGTTCTCCTTGGTGAGCTCCACGGTGCTGCTCATGGCTGTTTCCCTCTTCCTGATCTTCCCGGGGTCCGCGCGACGGCGGCCCGGCCGCCGTGCACAACATTGCCCTACGTGGGCGTATTCCGCGCACGTACCCATGTGGCCCCGGCGCACACCACCCAGCAGACTGACCCCATGACGGAAACGGAATCCATCGCCTACGACGTAATCGTGCTCGGCGCCGGACCTGTGGGGGAGAACGTCGCGGACCGCACCCGCGCGGCCGGCCTCTCCACCGCGGTCGTGGAGAGCGAGCTGGTCGGCGGCGAATGCTCGTACTGGGCGTGCATGCCCAGCAAGGCCCTGCTGCGCCCGGTCATCGCCCGCGCCGACGCCCGCCGCGTACCGGGGCTGCGACAAGCGGTACAGGGACCTCTCGACGTCCCCGCGGTGCTCGCCCACCGCGACTACTACACCTCGGACTGGAAGGACGACGGCCAGGTCGAGTGGCTGAACGGCATCGGAGCCGAGCTGTACCGGGGCCACGGACGGCTGACCGGCACCCGCGAGGTGACGGTCGAGGGCGCGGACGGCGGACGGCGCGTGCTCACCGCCCGGCACGCCGTCGCGGTCTGCACCGGCAGCCGCGCGGCCCTGCCCGACCTGCCGGGGCTCGCCGGGGTCAAGCCCTGGACCAGCCGCGAGGCCACCAGCGCTCACGAAGTGCCCGGCCGCCTGATCGTGGTGGGCGGCGGAGTCGTCGCCGTGGAGATGGCCACCGCCTGGCAGGCGTTCGGCTCCCAGGTCACCCTGCTCGTCCGCGGCGAGGGGCTGCTGCCCCGCATGGAGCCCTTCGCCGGCGAACTGGTCGCCGAGGCGCTTGAAGAAGCGGGCGCGAAGGTGCGCACCGGGACCTCCGTGACCTCGGTGACCCGCGAGAACGGGACCGTCGTCGCGGTCACCGACGGCGGCGACCGCATCGAGGCCGACGAGATCCTCTTCGCCACCGGACGCGCGCCGCGCACCGACGACCTCGGTCTGGAGAGCGTCGGCCTGAAGCCCGGCTCGTGGCTGGAGGTCGACGACACGCTGCGGGTCGACGGCAGCGACTGGCTGTACGGGGTCGGCGACGTCAACCACCGCGCGCTCCTGACCCACCAGGGCAAGTACCAGGCACGGATCGCCGGTACCGCCATCGCGGCCCGCGCGTCCGGCGGGCCCGAGCTGGACACGGACGCCTGGGGCGCGCACGCGGCGACCGCCGACCGCGCGGCCGTACCGCAGGTCGTCTTCACCGACCCGGAGGTGGCGGCCGTCGGCCTCTCCCTCGCCGAGGCGGAAGCGGCCGGGCACCGGGTGCGCGCCGTCGACATCGACCTCGCGTCGGTGGCAGGCGCGGGCCTGTACGCGGACGGCTACCGCGGCAAGGCCCGGATGGTCGTGGACATCGCCCGTGAGGTGGTCGTCGGCGTCACCTTCGCGGGGCCCGCGGTGGGCGAGCTGATCCACTCGGCGACGATCGCGGTCGCCGGCGAGGTCCCGATCGGCCGGCTGTGGCACGCGGTGCCGTCGTACCCGACGGTGAGCGAGGTCTGGCTGCGGCTCCTGGAGGCGTACCGGGACCAGTAGCGGACCCGTATCCCCGTAACCCTGTCCGAACTCCGACCGTTCCCCGGTCTCGGTGCGCACGGG
>NZ_JBHWHV010000123.1:0-6478 GCF_042732375.1 Streptomyces sp. NPDC059785 | reverse complement strand
GCCGCGTCCCGCCCGGCTCAGTCCCGGCCCTTCTTGTCGTCCGCGGGCCACACGCCCGTCGACCGCTCGATGGCCTTCGCGCCCGTGCGGTCCGCGGCGCTGCGCACCACGGCGAAGATGGCGCCCTGGACGGCCGCGGCGAGCAGGATCTCGCCCCAGCCTCGGTCCTTGTCCAGCGCGTCGGGCGCGTCGTCCTCGTGCCGGATGACCTTCCAGGTCTTCTGGAACGCCATCCCGGCCAGCGCGCCGCTGGCCCAGCCGAGCACGAAACCGACCGGCTTGTAGGCGAGGGGCAAGGACTTCTTCTTTTTCTTGGACATCCGGGTCTCCTTCGTCTCTCGTCCTGGCGTGTGTCCTGATCGGCGGGTTGTACGCGGATCCGGCCTCCGGGGGCGGGTGCCGCCCCGCTCAGGGCCGTCCCCGCGCCGCCACCTCCTCGGCGGCGGGCACCGGGCCCGGCGGCGTCCCGTCACCGAAGGGCCGGCCGCCCAGCTCCTCGCGGTGGTGCGGGGTCAGCCAGCCGGAGAGATCGGGGCCCAGGGGCACGATCCCGGTCGGGTTGATGCCGGAGTGCACCTGGTAGTAGTGCCGCTTGATGTGGTCGAAGTCGACCGTGTCACCGAACCCGGGCGTCTGGTACAGGTCACGGGCGTACGCCCACAGCACCCGGTCCTCCGCCAGCTTGAAGCGGTTGCACTTGAAGTGACCGTGGTAGACCGGATCGAAGCGGACCAGGGTGGTGAACAGCCGGATGTCCGCCTCCGTGATCGTGTCCCCGACCAGGTAGCGCTGCTCCGCGAGCCGCCGCGACAGCAGCTCGAGGCGCCGGAAGACCCCCGCCGCGGCCTCCTCGTACTTCTCCTGGCCATTGGCGAAGCCCGCCCGGTACACGCCGTTGTTGACGTCCTCGTAGACGTCCGCCATGACCTGGTCGATCTCGTCGCGCAGCTTCTCCGGGTACAGGTCGGGCGCGCCCGCGCGGTGCAGCGCCGTCCACTCGGTGGCGAAGTCCAGGGTGAGCTGCTGGTAGTCGTTGGTGACCAGCCGCCCGCTCGGCACGTCCACGAGCGCGGGCACGCTGACCCCGCCCGGGTGGTCCGCCTCCCGGGCGTCGTACGCCTCGGCGAGGTAGCGGATGCCGAGGACGGGGTCGCGTCCGCCGGGGTCCAGGGTGAACCGCCAGCTCCGGTCGTCCTGGATCGGATCGGTCACCGCCAGTGACAGGGCGTCCTCCAGGCCGAGCAGCCGGCGCGACACCAGCGCGCGGCCGGCCCACGGACAGGCCCGGCTGGCCACCAGCCGGTACCGTCCGGCCTCGACCGGCCAGCCGTCCCGGCCGTCGGCCGTCACCCGGTCCGCGAAATGGCTCTTCGAGCGCTTGAACTCCTTCTTGCCGTAGGCGGCGTTCGACTCGCCCTCGCCCTCGCCCATGGATCCTCTCCTTCTCACCGGCCTGTCCGATACGTACACCCTGGTAGCGGGTTCCCCGTTTTCCGCCACCGCCACTGTGTGGACCCGAGCGGCCTGGGCATTCGGGCGATGTGGCAGATGACTCGACTGAATCGACGGACTCGGCGCAGCGGCGGACCGACTCGGCACAGCGGCAGAGCGGATCGGCGCAGCGGCAGAACGGATCGGACCGCAAGACGCGCGTCACCGTATGGGTCGCCCTCGGCGCCAATCTGGTGATCGCCGTCGCCAAGGCGGTGGGCGGCCTGGTCTCCGGCTCGCCCGCCCTGCTCTCCGAGGCGGCGCACTCCGTGGCCGACAGCCTGAACGAGGTCTTCCTCCTCGCCGCGCTGCGCCGCAGCAGGCGCCCCGCGGACCGGAAGCACCCCTTCGGCTACGGCAAGGAGCGGTTCTTCTGGTCGCTGCTCGCGGCCGTCGGGATCTTCGTCATGGGCGGCTGCTTCTCCTTCTTCCAGGGCTTCGAGGCGCTCCGCAGCGGTGCCGAGGAGTCGTTCACCGGCTATGTGACCGGTCTGGTGGTCCTGGGCGTCGCCCTGGTGGCCGAGGGGATCTCCCTGATCCGGGCGCTGCACCAGGTGCGCAAGGACGGCGGCTCGAAGGGCATGCGCGATCCGGCGCTGCGCACGGTCGTGGCCGAGGACGGCACGGCGGTCCTCGGTGTCACGCTCGCCATCATCGGTATGGCGCTGCACATGGTCACCGGACAGGTCGTGTGGGAGGCGTCCGCCTCGCTCGCCATCGGCGCGCTCCTCGTCTGCGTCGCCTACTGGCTGGGAAGCGACGCGCGGGACCAGTTGATAGGCGAGGCCGCCGACGAGGAGGCCAGCGGCCGGATCCGCGCGCTGCTCGAGGCCCAGCCCGAGATAGACAGCGTCGAGGACCTGCTCACCATGAAGCTCGGCCTCGACTCCACCCTGGTGGCGGCCCGGGTCGACCTCGTGCCCGGACTCGACAGCGAAGAGGTGGAGGAGACAGCCGTACGCATCAAGCAGTCCGTCACCCATCTGGTGCCGGAGGCCGACCAGATCTTCCTCGACGTGACGGACAAGAAGATGCGGGAGGCCGCGCTGGAGGCCGCGGCAGCCGAAAGCCCCGCCGCGACGGGGGAGCGCGGCGGGGCCTGACACCCGGGTGCCCGGCGGACGGGGCTTCATGCGCGAGGGGCCGTGATTTTTTCCGGCACCCCGCGCCACGGCCCCGCCCGGTCCCCCGCGGCCCGCTCAGCCGGCCGGTTCCAGGACGAAGACGGGGATCTCGCGGTCCGTCTTCTTCTGGTACTCGTCGTAGGGCGGGAACGCCTCGACGGCCCGCTCCCACCACAGCCGCTTCTCCTCGCCGGTCACCTCACGCGCCGTCAGATCCTGTATGTCCGGGCCGTCCTGGAGCGAGACGTGCGGGTCGGCCATGATGTTGTGGTACCAGACCGGGTGCTTGGGAGCGCCGCCCATCGAGGCGACGACCGCGTAGCGCCCTTCGTGTTCCACCCGCATCAGCGGGGTCTTGCGGATCTTGCCGCTCCGGGCGCCCCGCGTGGTGAGGATGATCACCGGCAGGCCGGTGTCCATGAGTGTCGTCCCCTTCGTGCCGCCGGAGCTCTCGTACAGCTCCACCTGGTCACGCACCCACTGTGCCGGGCTGGGTTCGTACTCGCCTTCAAGTGGCATGACTGGTGTCCCGTCGTCGCGTCGTACTGGTGCCTTCCAGTGAAGATCCACCGCGGTCCGGGTGCAAGGGCACCCCGCCCGCACCCCGCGGGTAATGGCCACCGGACACCCTTACGGGGTGTACGTCCGGTACGTGCCGCATGGGCGGGCGGCCGGGCAGGGTAGGCACGCGGAGCGGGCCGCGGCAAGAAGGCCGGGCCCTGACACGGCGGAGTTCGGCCACATCCGGGGCCTGCCGTATCTGGCCGAACTTCGCGTGGTCCCGTAGATGCCCCGGGCATCTAATGAAGATCGGCATGACGGAACCATCGCTTGCGAGGCCCTGATGACTGAACCCGTCGCCTACCCCCAGGACCGAACCTGTCCCTACCACCCGCCCGCCGCCTACGAGCCGCTGCGCGAGGCACGCCCCCTGTCCCGGATCTCCCTGTACGACGGGCGGCACGTCTGGATCGTCACCGGTCACGCCACGGCACGGGAACTGCTCGTCGATCCCCGGCTGTCGTCCGACCGCACTTTGCCCGCCTTCCCGGCGACCAGCGAGCGCTTCGCCGCGGCCCGCAAGCGCCGCATCGCCCTGCTCGGCGTCGACGACCCCGAACACCGCACCCAGCGCCGCATGCTGGTGCCCAACTTCACCCTCAAGCGGACCGCCGCCCTGCGCCCCGGCATCCAGGACACCGTCGACCGGCTGCTCGACCGGATGGCGGCCGGGGGTCCGCCCGCCGAACTGGTCGGCGCCTTCGCGCTGCCGGTGCCCTCCATGGTGATCTGCGCCCTGCTCGGCGTGCCGTACGAGGACCACGACTTCTTCGAGGAGCAGTCCCGCAGGCTGCTGCGCGGCGCGCCCGCCGAGACCCAGGACGCCCGCGACCGGCTGGACGACTATCTGGCCGCGCTGATCGACCGTAAACGCGACAAGCCCGGCGAGGGAGGGGAGGGGCTGCTCGACGAACTCATCCAGCAGCAGGCGCGCGAGGGCGTGCTCGACCCCACGGAGCTGGTGGGGCTCGCCACGCTGCTCCTGGTCGCGGGGCACGAGACGACCGCGAACATGATCTCGCTGGGCACGTTCACGCTGCTGCGGCACCCGGAGCGGCTGGCCGAACTGCGCGCCGACCCGACGCTGCTGCCGGCCGCCGTCGAGGAACTGCTGCGGTACCTGTCCATCGCGGACGGGCTGCTGCGGGTCGCCACCGAGGACATCGAGGTGGCCGGCGCGACCATCCGCGCCGACGAGGGCGTCGTCTTCTCCACCTCCGTCATCAACCGCGACACCGGCGCCTTCGCCGAACCCGACGCCCTGGACTGGCACCGCTCGGCCCGCCAGCACATCGCGTTCGGTTTCGGCATCCACCAGTGCCTGGGCCAGAACCTGGCGCGGGCGGAGCTGGAGATCGCCCTGCGCTCGCTGTTCGAGCGGTTCCCCGGACTGCGGCTCGCCGCCCCGGCCGAGGAGATCCCGTTCAAGCCGGGGGACACGATCCAGGGGATGCTGGAACTCCCCGTGACCTGGTAAGAGGCTTCGGGCATGCACTTCGACATCACGATCGACACGGACGTCTGCATCGGTGCGGGGCAGTGCGCCCTGACCGCGCCCGGCGTCTTCACCCAGGACGACGACGGATACAGCGAACTGCTGCCCGGCCGCGAGGACGGCGCGGGCGACCCGATGGTGCGCGAGGCCGCGCGCGCCTGCCCGGTGGGCGCCATCACGGTGTCGGAGGCGGTGACGCCGCCGCGCTCCGGCACCTGACGATCATTAGGCTGCCCGGGTGACCGAACTCGCCCCGAAGCCCTTCCTGTACGTCGTCGTCTGCGCGGCCGGTGTCGCCGAGGACATCGGCGTACTGATCACCGCGGCACAGGAGCGGCACTGGGAGGTCGGCGTCATCGCGACCCCCCAGGCCGTCGGCTTCTTCGACGTGCCGGCCGTAGAGCGGCGGACCGGGCGTCCGGTCCGGTCGGCCTGGCGGGCGCCCGGCGATCCGCGTCCCTTCCCCGCTCCGGACGCGGTGGCCGTCGCGCCCGCCACCTTCAACACCGTCAACAAGTGGGCGGCCGGCATCTCCGACACCCTCGCCCTCGGCACCCTGTGCGAGGCGTACGGCCTCGGGGTGCCGATCGCCGTCCTGCCCTGTGTCAACGAGGCGCTGGCCGCCCACCCCGCGTACCGGGCGAGCCTCGCGCGGCTCGGCGGCATGGGCGTCCGCTTCGGCGACCCCTACGCGGGCGGGCCGCAGGAGCCGCAACCGGCGGGCGGGCGGCCGGAGTTCGGCTGGGAGCGGGTGCTCGACCTGCTCACGACGCGCACCTGAGCGTCGGACCCGCGAGCATGCCGCCGGTGTACAGGCTCTGGCCCTGCGGCATCCAGTAGCCCAGCTTCGAGACGACCGTGGAGCAGCCGCGCCTGACCGTGACCCGCACGACGACGGTCTCGGGCCGGCCCGGCTGCAACTCGGTGAGGGTGCAGTCCAGGGCGTGCGGCGACCGGTCGGTGGACGGGTAACGGCCGGTCAGGGGATTGACGCAGCGGCGGTCCGACGACCGCAGCTCGACACCGGAACCCTCCTCGCCGATGAGCCCGAGGCGCGCGTTGCCGTCCCCCTGCTCGCTGTCCCGCCAGACGGTGTATTCGACGGTGGTCGTGGTGCCCGCGCGGACGCGGTCCCGGTCGGCCCGGATCCGGTGCGTGGCCGCGGCCTTCGGCTCCAGCAGGGTCAGCCGCGCCGACACGTGCCCGCGCAGATCGACACCCGAGGGCGTGGACCGTACGTGCACGTCGCCCCGGACGTCGTAGGTGCCGGGGCCCGGATAGTCCCGGCCGCCGGGCAGCGTGCCCGCCGCGAGGACCTCCCTCTCGCCCACCCGCCGCACGGTCCAGCTGCCGGAGGAGGCGCAGGCGTAGTCGACGGGCGAGCCGGCCTTGCGGCAGGTGGCGGGCGCCGACACGGACATGACGGGGCCGCCGCTGCCCGCGCACAGACTGACGGTGGCCCGCTGGCCGCCCTCGCCCTCCAGGGTGCCCGCGTGCGCGCACACCGTCTCCGGCGCCTTCACGGCAGGGGCGTGCGAGCGGTGCGCGGCGCCCGCGGCGGGCTCGCCCACGGTGCCCAGGCCCATGGCGGCGGCCAGCACGGCGGCCGCGGTCAGGGCCCGGGGCGTTCTGCGGATCATCGAGAGAGTCGGCACGGATTCCTCCCGCACGGCGGTGACCGGTCCGGCGGCCGGTCGGGTGGCTCGACCATGCGTAGGGCCCCGGCCGGGCCGCGGTTCCCACGCCGGGAAGTCACCTGCGGGGCGGGCGGGCCGGGGGCCATCTGCACCACACCCGCCACCGGGCC
>NZ_JBHWHV010000122.1:0-7288 GCF_042732375.1 Streptomyces sp. NPDC059785 | reverse complement strand
CTCTATCCCGAACTCCCCGAAAGCGCCCCCGCGCTACCCAACACCACCAACACAACGGTCAGCTGACCCCCAACACCACGACGAGGGACACGACCGCGAGAAGTGCCGCGCTTCCACGACGAGATCAACGGAACCGGGTCGGATGTCGTGCACTACCGGGGGCAGCCGGGCCCGGGTGTCCTGCGCTACGCGGGGCCGAGCCAGATCCAGCTGGAGGCGCTGGACGACCGCCTCGCCTACGGGGAGACGGTGACCGAGAGCCGCGCCGGGGAGCATACGTTCCAGTGGCCGGGCCGCGGCTACTACCAGGTGCGCTCGACGGGGCCATGGAGCCTGTCCGCCGCGTGTTGAAGCGCAGTCTGCCGCGGCCGAAGGACATGCCCCGCTGGGCACACCGTTGGCGAAGTCATCGAGGCTCCGTCGCGGACCGCCGAGGTGGCCAGGCCGGCGTTTCCGAAGGGTTGAACTGCAGCACCGACACAACCGCCAATTGATCCGGTGGCCATACGGGTTGACCGCGCGCAGGGAAGAGATCCGCGAAGTCCTCAGCGGCGAAGAGCGGCCCGATCACTTCCTGGATTCGCATGCGCCGACCGGGCGCCCGGCATCGTCACCGAGGGAATCGTCCGAGCCGCCCGTGACCTGCTGTCCGGCCCGGCGGGCGCGGAGGGCGGCACTTCGTACCGGCCTGGTCTCGGGGCCGGCAACCGCCTCCGCCACCTGAACGACTACGAAACATGCCGTTATCGATAACCGAACACAGGGGAAACTCGCGGCTTCGCCGGCGCGGGTACGTTGCCGCAGTCGCATCGCATCCCCCTGCCCGCGCGCTGCGTAAGTCCCCTTCCTCTGTTGTCCGCTCCGTCTGAATCAGGCATCTCGTGACGGCGCGGCCGGGATTCTCAGAAGGAGCTGTCCGTGCTGGACCGATCGCAGGTAGCGCAGACGCGTCGCACGGGCGCCGCCGTTCCTGCTCCGAGCCGCTCCCGGGGACCCCGGCCGGCCTTGGCCTCCTTGCAGGCCATGGCGGGGAACAGGGCCGTCACCGCAGCGATACAGAGGGCGTCGAGTACGTCGGGAACAGAACAGGAACGGGGAAACTTCCCGGAGTTGGAGCGGCTCACGGGTGGTCGTGGTCGGTCGAATTCCGCCCCGGCCATCCTGGGATCGGTCGCTTCGCCGTCGCGGCCCGATGAGGCGGAGCAGGAGGAGCGGCGGCAACGGATGACGGCCGTGGCTTCGGATGCGGCTGTGGAGGGGGTGCGGCGGGGTGAGCGTCGTGAGTTGAGGGCTGCGGTGGCTTCGGATGCGGCTGTGGAGGGGGTGCGGCGGGGTGAGCGTCGTGAGTTGAGGGCTGCGGTGGCTTCGGATGCGGCTGTGGAGGGGGTGCGGCGGGGTGAGCGTCGTGAGATGAGAGCCGCCGTGGCCACGGACGCTGCCGCGGAGGCGCGGCGGCGGCAGGAAGAGGCGGCGGCGGAGACGCGGAGGCAGCGGGAAGAGGAGCAGGAGCAACAAGGGCGGCGGCATCTTGTCGCGGCTGCGGCGAGGCTCAAGAAGGTCACCGGAAAGGTCAGGCAGATCTTCGCCATCGAGTCGAAGGCCGACAAGTCCAAGAAGATTCTCGATCTGCCCGACACAGCGGTCAACCGCATCATCACACCGTCGGAAGGCGGTTTCCGCTCGCAGGCGCAAGCCGCGTCGAACACCAGTCAGTTGCAGGACGCCGCGGTCATCGCACAGGTCGGCGTCGGCGTCAACACACTGACCGACCTCCTTGGGGTACTCAACGACGGACGTGCACTGAAGAGCGCGTACAAGGGCCGCAACGGCACGGGGCCGGGATCCCACAAACCCCGGAAGGACTTGAAGGGCAAATCCCTCGGCCTAGTGCAGAACACCGGCATGGTCGTCGGTGACATCAGCAGCACGGCGAACACGGCGGTGCGCAATATCGGCCACCTGGGCGGGGTGCCCGTTCTGGGAGAGCTGACCGGCGGCGCCAGCGCGTTCTACTCCACGGTGATGGCCATACGCGATGTCCCCGCCGTCTGGAACGCCTACAGCAAGAACCGCGCGCTCGGAGACATGATCGCGGCAGCCCCCGAGGGCGCCTCAGGAGCCGGGAACCGGCTTCAGGACGTACTCGACCAGATGGGACAGGTACAGGATCAGCTCACCCGGGCGAGGGCTCAGCGGGAGCAAGGAGGCAGCAGGCCGGAGGGTTCCGGTGCCGCGGCGGCCCGGATTGCGGCCGTCGCGGACTTCGAGGCGCAGGTCGCCGACCTCACTGGCCAGCTGAAGGCCGAACTCCTCCGGGTGGGCCGGTACGCACAGCACAAGCAGCACACCAGAATGGCCAAGCGCGTCACCAACTTCGGCGGGAACACGGTGCGTGCCGCCGGCGGTGGCCTGGCGATCGCGGCCGCCGCCGGGGCGGTCAGCGGTCCGGCCGCACCCGCCGTGGCCGGCGTGGCCGCGGCCATGCTGCTCGGCAACGCCGCCTACAAGGGGATCAGGGCGGGCAGCAACCGGTATGTCGCGGCGCGGCATCCGGACCGCTGGGCCCGGCCCACGTCGGCTCAGGGCGCCTCCGGTACGGAGCAGACCGAGGCACCCGCGGCGGAGGGCGTCGGACGGGGCGACGCGCTGAAGGAGTTCTTCAAGGTGACGAAGTCCGTCCAGCAGGGCGAGCGTCACTTCATGGCGCAGGAACTCTACGCTCTGGCTGCCGGTCCGAACGTGCCCGTCGGCAGGAACGTTCCCGACGACGTCCGTCAGTCGGCACGTGCGTTGCTTGTCATCCTCAAGGCCGGTCCCTCCCAGCACAACCAGTCGCAGGAGGAGTGGGCGGCTTCGCTCGACGACCCCGAGCAGCAGACCGCCTGGGAGAAGGAGATCACCAACCAGCTCTCCTCGGCGTGAGCCGGTTCGGGTCGGCTGCGGATCCGGCCCAATCGGGTCCGCAGCGGACAAGGCGTCCGCATCTCGCAAGAACCGCGCTTGCCTGCGAGAACGCGGCATCTGCTGCACTGTCCCGGAGAAGGCCGGTCAGGCCCGCAGTCGCAGGATCGTGACTCGCGCGGTGGCTGTCCGCTGTGCGGCAACCGTGCTGGTCGCGGTCATCAATGCACCCCTTGCGACCTGACGGGTGGTTGGACCGGTGCCCCGGTGGCGGGCGACTGGTGCCCCGGCCGCGGGCACGAAGAGAACTCCTGGTGGACGGGTTCACGACTGCATCATGACCGACTCGGATGACGTGGCGCTCACCCGCACGATCGTGCACGCCCGCGCCAACCTCCTGGGCACGCCCCGCGCCGGCCGCCAGTACCGCAACTGCTTATGGACGGCGGCTTCAACGACATCACCGTCGAGGTGCACACCAGCGTGTTCACCGCCCCGGCGGTGCTGCCGCTGCTCACCAGGCTCGCCGAGCCGGCCTGTACGAGCGGCGCCTTCGGCCGCGACCAGGCTGACGAGTGGCTCACCGAGCAGCGCCGACGTGCAGAGACCGACCGCTTCCTCATCGCCATTCCATTCTTCATGGCCGCCGCATCCGCCTGAAGGCTGTCCCGCGATGATCAACCGGCTCGGGCAGTCAGGTTGAGCCGCCCGCCCTGGGTCTGTCGATTCCGCTGGGGCGAGGTGAGCAGCGGGCCGAGTCGGCCAACGATGCGATCAGCTGCCGCCTGCCGCCTGCCGCCTGCCGCCTGCCGCCTGCCGCCTGCCGCCTGCCGCCTGCCGCCTGCCGCCTGCCGCCTGCCGCCTGCCGACCAAGAGATCCTGTCATGCCGTTGTACGACACCGTCCCTGCCGCTGTCCCTGTGCACAGGGAAACTCCCCGCTCGTGCGCGGCCTGCCGATACGGTCAGGGCAGCGGTCGCCCCTCTCGGCCCCGCCGTTGCACCTCGGACATGACCGACGCCGAGTGGCAGGCGCTCGCTCCCGTTTGGCGTTTATCCTCGGCGGGCTTGGTGTTCCTTGATTGACTCGGCGCGGTTGACGGTCTTGCCGATGTCGTGGCGTTTGGCCCGGTGTTTGTTCTTCGAGCCGGGAGGTCGTCCCGGGCCCGGAGTGGACGGCTTCGGTGCGGCTGCCGGGCGAGCCGGAGGCTGTCGCACGGCTCCTGCCCGGTGAAGGTCAAGAGCGGTTCATGGGCGTGTGATTGATGAGCTTGTTGAGGTTGTGCACCGTGCCGAGGAGCTTGATCTCGGCGTCCACCGCGTGGCGGCCGCGGTAGTTGAGGTGCCGTCCGAAGCGTTGGAAGATCTGGGCGAATCCCGGCTCGACCAGGGCACTGCGTTGACGGTACTGGGCCCGTCCTGTCGGGGTGGCGAGGCGGGCCGCCATGTCCTGCTGGCCGGCAGGGGCCTGCTGGCGTTTCGCGGGAAAGCCTGCCTGGTCGGCGTCGCTGGTGACCGAGACCAGTAGCGGGAGGTCGGCGAGGGCCTCGAAGGACGCGGCGGAAGCGTACCCGCTGTCGGCGAGCCAGAGTTGGATGTCGCCGGGGAGCCGTGCGGCCCGGTGATTGTGCTGGGTCTTCTTCACCATCGGAACGAGGGCCGTCCTGTCCGAGGGATTGTCGTGCGCTTCGATGGCCAGCAGGAGCTGACGGCGGGCGCATACGATCTGGATGTTGTATCTCTGCAGGTAACCGCCGCGTTTACCGGGAATCAGCCGGGAGTCGGGATCGCTCAGGCAGGCACGGGAATCCGCGGAGGGAGCTGGCCGGGGTGTGCGGGCCCGCTCCAGCCAGGCCCGCATCTTCACCAGTCGCGTTCGCTGGCGAACGAGGACGGTCTTGTGCTCCATCGGGACCGGCGGCCGTCCGTTCGCTCCACGACGTCCTGCCGCCCGGTCCTCTCGGACACGGAGCTCGTACTTCTTCAGCTTTTCCTGGTGAGCCTCGGTCTCGGCGGCCAGGCGCTTCTCCGCGCGGGTTACCATCCGCTCGGCGGCTTCGACCTTGATCCGGATCTCTGTGGGTGAAGGCATAGCCCGTTCATGCAGTCTGTCCCTGGCCAAGCGGGCCCGAGTGAGCAGGTCGCACAGCCGGGACAGACGAGGCCAGTTGTCGCACGCGTCCTCGCCGTCGTCCTGTGCTGCCGAGCCATCGGCCTCGACGCTCAGCGCATGGTCGACTGCATCCTCCATCAGCGCGTGGATCTCTTTCTCGCCCTGGGAGATGGTTTCCTCCAGGCGCTGGAGCCGCTGGTTGGCGTCGCGTGCGGCGTTCGCCTCCATCGGTGAGCCGTCCACGGCCACCGCCGAAAGATCGACCAGGCCACGTCGACCGCACAGCGACAACACCTGCACGAACAGCGAGTTCAAGGCAGCACGGTGGCGTCGTACGAACCGCGCGACGGTGGAGTGGTCCACTCGGCGGTTCGCGGTGATGATTCGGCAGCCCACGTCGTCCCAGCAAGCCTGCTCGATGCGACGGGAGGAACGTACTCCCTTGCTGTAGCAGTACAGGAGCAACGCAATCAGGCTCGTGGGAGGGTAAGGCACCCCGCCCTGCCCGTCGTCACGGTAGCTGTTCTCGAACGCCGACAGGTCAAGTAGCTCGACGGCGTCGAGCACCTTCCAGCACAGGTGCTCGGGTGGCAGCCACTCCCGCACATCCCGCGGCATCTCAAGATCACGTTCATGGTTGCACGACAAGAAGTTCCGCCCCACCAGCCAAGATTCCACCGCCTCTCTGATCCTCGAAACCGAACAACGAATCGCTCTTGACCTTCACCGGGCAGGAGCCGTGCGACAGCCTCGCGGCCTGTGGGCGGATGTGCCGGAAGTCGCGGCGGACGCGGGCGGGAGTGAGTCTGTCCGCAGGCAGTGGTGCCTCCCAGGGTTGCCGTCGGTCGGCGGCCAGGGTGCGGGCCAGTCGCAGTTGGGTGTAGACGGCGAGGACGAGCCAGGTCCACCGGTCGGCCGCCTCGGGAGTGCGGATCTTGGGACAGGTCCAGCCGAGGGTCTGCTTGAACAGCCGGAAGGTGTGCTCGATGTCGAAGCGTCGCAGGTAGGCCTGCCAGAGGCGGTCGGTGTCGGCCGGGGCGGCGTCGGTGCCCGACCACCACAGCCAGACGGGCTTGGGAATGGCCCCGCTGGGCAGGTGGCCGATGTCCAGACGGATCACCGTGCCCTCCACGATGGGCAGGGCGCCGTCGGCGGCCGTCCAGGAGGAGCGGTGGATCAGCCTGGGGTGCAGCCGGTCCCAGGACCGGGCGGTGGCGGTGCCGTAGAGGCGGGTGTCGGTGACGGTCTCGACGTCCGGGGTGCCCCAGGTGCCGGGCCGTTCGAAGGCGAACTCGCCGCCGTGCCGGGGCGGTCGGCCCATGGTGTGGGGCTGCCGGTCCGGGACGGCCCGCCGCAGGACACGGTCCGAGCGCATCCGGGCCAGCACCTGCACCGGCAGGTCGCCCAGGAGATGGGCGAGGCGGGGTGCGTCGTAGCCGGCGTCCGCGACGACGAGGATGTCCGGCTCGCCCGGAGCCCACTGGCGGGCGGTGATGAGGCGTTCGACCAGGTCACGCAGTTGCCGGGCGGTGACGGTGGCGGTGTCGTCGCCGGGCGCCAGACGCCGCGCGTCCAGGGGTGCGGTCCAGGAACTGCGGCCGGGCTCGAGCGCGCAGACAACGGAGTAGGGCCAGCCAGGTACGGGAATGTGCTGGTCCTTGCCGCGGCCGTAGGTGTGGCACAGGATCCGTTCCGGTGAAGTGTGGGCGTCGGGCCGCAGCCAGCACGTGACATCCACGGCCAGGATGAGCCGGCCGTCGGCGGCTCGCGGCAGCGGCACCGCGGCCAGGGCCCGCTGCAGCCGGCCGGTGTCGATGCGGCCCCTGGCGAGTGCGGCGTAGAGCCCGCCATGGCCGCGGCGGTGTTCGCCCACCAGTGACAGCTCGGCCAGTGACCTCACCGGGCCGTCGCCGCACAGCACCGCGTCGGCCAGCTCGAACAGCCCATCCGAACGGGCAGTGAGACTGCCGTAGAACTCCTCCCGGAAGGATGACAGTTGCGCCAACGGCTCCCGCCGGACGTCACGATGCAGCAGACTCATCCTCACGGCCTTCGTTCTGAAGATGTGTGTTCCTTGGTCGGAGCACATGTTCAGACGAAGGCCGCCTCGCTGTACGGCAGTTACCGGACCGAGTGACCAAGTTCGACGCAACATTCGACGCCACATGTTAAAGATCAAGCTAGGGTCTGTTTTTAAAGATGATCAGGGTCGTGTCATGATCACTTGCCATGGCTCGTGGGGATCTGACGGAAGCGCAGTGGTCGGCGTTGGAGC
>NZ_JBHWHV010000121.1:0-9200 GCF_042732375.1 Streptomyces sp. NPDC059785 | reverse complement strand
CATGCTCCGCGACGGCACCCCCTACCAGCCCCGGCACGAACAAACCGCCTGACCATGCCCACAGACCTTGACCGAACAGATAGAAGCACCCCCCCGGGCGGATGTCGGCTTCCGGCTTCCGGCTTCCGGCACGAAGGGCTCATGGCGCGGTCGGCGGGCCGGGCGGGTGCAGAGCCTCCGCGGCGGCCACCGCGACAGTCTGCGCCACCAGCGCGAGAGCCGGCACGTCCATTTTCCACTGCTGCCAGTACAGGGGCACGTCCACCCACCGCCCGGCCGCCAGCTCCGTGAGGGCCCCCGAACGCAGCAACGGTTCCGCCTGCGACTCCGGCAGCAGACCCCAGCCGAGCCCCGCGGCCACCGCGTCGCAGAACCCCTCCGACGTGGGCACGTAGTGCCGCAGCGGGCCCGCACCCGACCCACCGGAGCTGCCCGATTCACCGGAGCTGCCCGATTCACCGGAGCTGCCCGGTCCACCCGCCCCGCCGGGCCCGAGGGAGCGGACGAACCGGTCCTGGATCTCGTCCCGCCGGTCGAAGAGGATCACCGGCGCGTCGGGGAGCCGTCGCTCCAGCGGCCCGCCGGACAGATGGCGCGCCGTGAACCCCGGGCTCGCCACCGGCAGGTACCGGACCCGCCCGAGCGGGACCGCCGTACAGCCCGCCACCACCTCCGCCGACGACGTCACCGCCGCCATCACCTGCCCTTCGCGCAGCAGGGTCGCGGTGTGCGCCTCGTCCTCGCGGTGCAGTTCGAAGCAGACCGGCGGGTCCTGCGGCACCCGGGTCAGGGCCGGCAGGAACCAGGTGGCCAGGGAGTCGGCGTTCACCGCGATGGGCAGCCGGGCCGGTCCCGCCCCGGCGGTCAGGCCCAGCTCCGTGCGCGCGTCCCGCTCCAGTTCGGCCAGCCTGCGCGCGAACCGCACCACCACCTGCCCCGACTCCGTCGCCCGCACCGGCTTCGTACGCATCAGCAGCACCCGCCCGGTGCGCTGCTCAAGGGCCTTGACCCGCTGGCTGACCGCGGAAGGCGTCACATGCAGGGCCGCCGCGGCGGCGTCGAAGGTGCCCTCGTCCACGACGGTGAGCAGCGTGCGCACCAGGTCGTAAGGCAGATCGGACTTCACGTCAGACTTCACGGCGGCTAATGATACGTAAGAAAGTTTAGCTTCCTTGAAGCTCGGCCGTTCCCTACCGTCGGATGTCATGCACAGCGGGTTTCTCACGGCGGCCGTCGCCGGATTCGGTACGGGCCTCTCCCTCATCGTCGCCATCGGCGCGCAGAACGCCTTCGTCCTCCGTCAGGGGGCACGCAGGCAGGCCGTCCTCGCGGTCGTCGGCATCTGCGCCGCGTCCGACGCGGTCCTCATCGCCCTCGGCGTCGCCGGGCTCGGCGCCGTGGTCACCGCGTGGCCCGCCGCCCTGACCGCCGTCGGCCTGGCGGGCGGCGCCTTCCTGCTCTGTTACGGCGCCATGGCCGCCCGCCGCGCGCTGCGGCCCGCCACCGCCGGGCAGGGGCTGACGACGAAGGGCGCCCTGGCGGGCTCGGCCCGTACCGCCGTAATCACCTGCCTCGCCATGACCTGGCTGAACCCGCACGTCTACCTGGACACCGTGCTGCTGCTCGGCTCGGTCGCCGCCGAACGCGGCTCCCTGCGCTGGGTCTTCGGGCTGGGCGCGATGCTCGCCAGCCTGGCCTGGTTCACCGGCCTCGGTTACGGCGCCCGGCTGCTCAGCCGCGTACTGTCCCGCCCGTCCGCCTGGCGGGTGCTGGACGCCCTGGTCGCGGCGACCATGCTCGCCACGGGCTGCATGCTGCTGGCCCGCACCGTCTGAGAGACCGGTGCCGCTGGTGTCACCGGGGACCCCGGGGTTGCCGGTCCCACCGGTGTTGCCTGCGTCGCCGGTGCTGCCGGCGCTGTCTGCGTCGCCGGTGTTGTCGGTGACGCAGACAGCACCGGTTGCGGCCCGTTCGCGTTGCGGGCCAGTTCCAGGGCGTATTCCGGCCACCATTCACCCGCCTCGGGACCGCCCCGGCACGTCCCGTCCGACTCACCGGGCCGCTTGATCCACAGATACGCGTCGATCAGCGGATCACCCGTGTCGACGGTCGGCGGAGTGCCGAGCGCCCTGCCCGGCGGGTTGCACCAGGAGTCCTCTCCGCTGTACGGCCCCGCGCCGTTCCGGCTGGTGTCGATGACGAAATGCGTGCCGCCGAGGTCCTTCGCCAGCCACTTCCCGTACGCGGTGGTGGTCTCGTTCGTCTGGAAGTTGGAGACGTTGAGCGCGACGCCGTCGGCGCGGGCGATCCCGGAGGCCTTGAGCGCGTCGACGAGCCGCCACGCCTCGGGGATCCAGGCCGGGTTGCCCGCGTCGAGGTAGACCCGGGCGCGGGGCAGGGCCGCGAGGCGCTCGACGGCGTACGCGAGCAGCGCGTACCGCTCGCCCGCCTCGACCCGTGAGCACCCGGCGACCTCCTGGGCTACGGCGTCGGGTTCGACGATCACGTACGCGGGCCGGTCGCCGACCGCGGCGGCGAACTCGTCGGCCCAGGCACGGTAGGCGTCCGCGCTCGGGGCACCGCCGCCCGAGTAGGCGCCGCAGTCCCGGTGCGGGATGTAGTAGGCGACGAGTACGGGGATGCGGCCCTGCCGGGCGGCGGCGGCCGTCCGCTCCCGGACGAACGGCCCGGGGCCCGAGCCGCTGACCCACTCGGCCTGCGCGTGCCGCGCGATGCGGTCCATGAGGGCGGCGTCGGTGGTCCTGCCGAGGGCCCGGTACCCGGCGGCCTGCCGGGCCGCTCGGGAAGCCGGGTCGACCCAGAAGGGGTCGGCCGGGCCGGGCGCCGGGACCCCGGCCCAGCACAACCCCGTCAGGCACAGTGCCGTGAGGGAAACGGCGAGCAGGGCCCTGAGCGACCGCGGAGACGACAGCGAGGGGATGGATGACAGCGACGGTCTGGGCACGGCCGGCTCCGTTCCCGCCGCCGAGGGCTTCGGGCGGCGACTCGTCCGGCTCCGCCGGCTCTCCGAAGTCTGCTGCGACGGCGGCCAATTGCCGGGCCGCCTGCGCCCGGGTCGCCGCACAATCACTCCGACGGCTGGCCGTCGCCCGCGACTTGACCGCCTCCGCCCGGTACTTGACCGCCTCCTCCCGTAAGTCCACCACCTCCTCCCGTAAGTCCACCACCTCCGCCCCGCACTGCACCACCACCCGAAACTCCACCACCATCGCCCGGAACTCCGCCGCCTCCGCCCCGAACTCCGCCGCCATCGCCCGGAACTCCGCCGCCTCCACCGCCTCCCCCCGAGACTCCACCGCCCCCGGCAGGGGCTCCACCATCCGCGGTACGGACTTCACTCCCCCCGGCGGAGGCGGGCCCCCACCCCCGCCGCTTGGGCAGCGGCTTCGCCCAGCTGCCCGTCCGGCTCGTGGTCAGACCCATGGTGACCAGCGACTCGGCGAGCCCGACGGCCGCCGCGACGCCGTCGACGACCGGCAGCCCCAGCCGCTCCCCCACCACCCGACGCAGCCCGGCCATGCCGGTCATCCCGGCGCAGCCCAGCACGATGACCTCGGCCCCCGCGTCCCGGGCGCGCGCGGCGGCGGCCAGGAAGGCGGCCTCGGTGCGCCGGCCGTCGCGGAGGCCGAGGACGCCGAGTCCGGTGCCGACGACCGCGGCGCAGTTCCGGCCGACGCCCGCGGTGCACAGGCTGTCCTCGATCTGGCCGACGGAGCGCTCCAGTGTGGTGACGACGCCGTAGCGGCGGCCGATCAGGCAGGCGAGGTGGGCCGCGGCCTCCGTGATGTCGACGACCGGTACGTCCACGAGTTCGCGGGCGCCTTCCCGGCCGTGTTCGCCGAACCCGGCCATGACCACGGCGTCGTACGCGCCCTCGTAGGTGCGCAGGGCGTCGAGGACGGCCGCCGCGGAGAGGTAGCTGTCGAGCCACCCCTCGGCGGACTCCGGGCCCCAGACGGGGGTCAGACCGGTCACGGTGGTGCCCGGACCCGCGGCGGCCCGGGCACCTAGGACGATCTCCTCGGTCATCTCCCGCGTGGTGTTGCAGTTGGTGACGAGAATCCGCACCCGGCTCAGACCTCCGTCGAAGTGACGGCACCGGGTCCGGCCGGGGCACCGGATCCGGCCGGGGCGCCGAACTCGTCAGAGGCGCTGCTTCCGTCCGGAGCACCGGACCGCTCCCGGCGGCACAGCGCCGCGTACAGCCCGGCCGCCAGTGCCGTACCGATGAACCACGAGTACGGGGCCACGTCGCTGAAGGCCGTCACCAGCGCGAGCACGGCCGCCACCGCCGCCGCGGGCAGGAACGCCCACAGGGCCCTGGGGTTGACGCCCCGGCGGTAGTAGTAGCGCGATCCCGGTGTCGCGTCGAAGAGCTGGTCGACGTCCACCCGGCCGCGCTTGACCCAGTAGTAGTCGACCATGATCACGCCGAACAGCGGCCCGAGGAAGGCGCCGAGGCCGCCGAGGAAGTAGTTGACGACGGTCGGGTTGGAGAAGAGGTTCCAGGGCGTGACCACCAACGCCGCCACCGTGCTGATCATGCCGCCGATCTTGAAGGTGATCTTCTGCGGCCAGACGTTGGCCAGGTCGTACGCCGGTGAGACGAAGTTGGCGACGATGTTGACGCCCATGGTGGCGACGGCGAACGTCAGCGCGCCGAGCACCAGCACCCAGGTGTTGCCGACCTTCGCCACCAGCAGCGCCGGGTCCGTGATCGCCTCGCCGAACACCTCGATGGAGCCCGCGGTGACGATCACCGAGACGATGACGAACGCGGTGGAGTTGATGGGCAGGCCCCAGAAGTTGCCGCGCCTGACCGTGCGGTAGTCGGGCGCGAAGCGCGAGAAGTCGCAGAAGTTGAGCATCAGCGTGCCGTACGTGGCGAGGATCAGGCCGATCGCGCCGAACCACTGGCGCCACTGCTCGCCGGTGGACACCGGATGCGGCGTGGCGGTGAGCGAGATGGTCCAGCCCGCCTTGGCGAGTACCCAGACGGCGAGCGCGATCATCACGAACCAGATCGCGGGACCGCAGAAGTCCTGGAACCTGCGCACCGACTCCATGCCGCGACTGATGATCAGCGCCTGGATCAGCCACAGGGCGAGGAACGACATCCAGCCGAGCGCGTCGAGGCCGAGGAAGGAGTGGTGGGTCCAGGACTCCAGCCCCGGCCAGGCCGCGAGCAGCATGACGTTGACCGCGACGGACGCCAGGTAGGTCTGGATGCCGTACCACATGACGGCGATGACGGCCCTGATCAGCGCGGGGATGTTGGCGCCCCAGACGCCGAAGCCGATGCGGCTGACGACGGGGAACGGGACGCCGTGGCGCTGGCCGATCCGGCCCATCAGGTTCATGCCGCCGTAGATCAGCACGAAGCCGGCGAGCAGGGCGGTGAAGATCTGCCAGACGTTCATGCCGAGGACCAGGAGGCCCGCGGCGAACGTGTAGTTGCCGAGGTTGTGGACGTCGGACATCCACATGGCGAAGAGGTCGAAGACCTTCCAGTTGCGCTTCTCGGCGGGCGCCAGGTCTTCGTTGGTGAGCCGGGGGTCGGGGGTGAAGGCTGCTGTGCCGGGGGCTTCGGCACGGTCGGCGAGGGACACGGGACCTCCACTGGCGAGGGGACGGAGGACGGCCTTTCGCGTGCGGGCGGCTTTGGTATACCAAAGCGCCGTCATGGTCCCGCCGTCAACCGTCTCGACCGATGTCGGCGCCGTTACGGCTCCGTAAAAGCCCCACCGGGTCGGCGAAGATAGCCCCATGGCGAAGATCGAACCGATCGAACCCGTGGAGCCGGCGGGCCCCGCGGGGCAGGCCGGCCTGGGTGCGGTCCGCGAGCGCGTCCTCGCGGCGCTGCGGCAGGAGGTCATCGCGGGCCGGCTGCGCCCCGGCGACCGGCTGGTCGAGCGGGAGCTCGCCGAACGCTTCGGCGTCTCACGGGTACCGGTGCGCGAGGCGATCCGCGCGCTGGTCGCCGAGGGTTTCGTCCACTTCGAGACCCCGCGCCGCGCAGTGGTGCGCCGGCTGACCCCGGCCGACGTCCGGGAACTGTTCGAGCTGCGCGAGGCCCTGGAGGTCTACGCCGCCGGACTCGCCGCGGCCCGCGCGACCCCCGAGGCGCTGGCCGAACTGTCGGCCCTGCTCGACCGCGCGGCCACCGCGACGCACGCCGGTGACGCGGAGACCATCACGGACATCAACACCCGCTTCCACGACCGGATCCTGGCCATGGCGGGCAACGGCCTGCTGATCTCCGTCATGGAACCGGTCGACGGCCGGCTGCGCTGGCTCACCCGGCAGAACGAGGAATGGCCCCTGCTCCTGACCGAGCACCGCGAGCTGTACGAGTCGATCGCCTCGGGCGACCCCGGGCGGGCCCGCGCCCACGCCCTGGCGCACGTCCGGGCCAACTACCGCTCGACGGTGCGGCACCTCTTCGGCGACGACAGGACGGGCGCGGACGACGACGGTCCCTGAACGCGCGGCAGAGCTACCGGTCGGCCGCCTACCGCCCCGCCGCATACCGGTCCGTCGCCTACCGCCCCGCCGCATACCGGTCCGTCGCCTACCGCCCCGCCGCATACCGGTCCGTCGCCTACCGCCCCGCCGCGTACCGGTCCGTCGCCGCGACCATCGCGTCCGTCGCGTCCGCCGCGAACGCGTCGTGCCCCACGTCGTCGACGACGGTCAGCTCGCTGCCGGGCCAGGCCCGGTGCAGGCGCCAGACGATGCCGAGCAGATTGCCGAAGTCGAGGCTGCCCTGTACGAGCGTGCCCGGAATCCCCTTGAGCAGGTGCGCGTCCCGCAGCACGACACCCTCGTCGGCACCGGCGCCCCTGCCCTGTCCCCCTCCCAGGAAGTGGCCGTTGCCCCAGTAGTGGGTGACGGTCCGCGCGAAGCCCATCCGGAACACCGGGTCCTCGTAGCGCGGCACCGAGCGCGGCGGCGCCGGGATCACCGCCGTCTCCCAGTCGGTCCAGGCCAGCGCCGCCCGCGCCCGGGTCCCGGGGTCGGGCGACTCCAGGAGCCGGTTGTACGCGGCGGCGAGGTTCCCGTCCCGGTCGCCCCGTGGCAGTACGCCGAGGAACCGCTCGAAGGCGTCGGGAAAGATCCGCCCCAGACCTCTGGTCATCAGCGCGACCTCGGCGTCGGAGCCCGTGGCCACCCCGGTCAGCACCAGCTCGGAGACCGTGTCCGGATGCGTCTGCGCGTACCGCAGTCCCAGCGCCGCGCCCCAGGAGGCACCCAGGACCAGCCACCGTGCGACGCCCAGGTGGTTCCGCAGCAGCTCCAGGTCGCGGATGACGTGGGCCGTCGTATTGACGCTCATGTCGGTGCCGTACTCGCTCGCGTGCGGGGTCGAGCGTCCGCAGCCGCGCTGGTCGAACAGGACGATCCGGTACCTGGCGGGGTCGCAGTAGCGCCGCCAGCCGGGCGTGCACCCGGAACCGGGACCGCCGTGCAGCATGACGGCGGGCTTGCCGTGCGGGTTGCCGCAGACCTCCCAGTACACGCGGTTGCCGTCGCCGACGTCGAGCATGCCGTGGTCGTACGGTTCGATCTCCGGATACAGGCCCATCGCGCAACCCTAGACCCCTGGCCCTGGCCCCAGTCCTCTTCCTCACCCTCGCCCCAGTCCTCGCCCTCGCCCTGCTCTAGCCCTCGTCCCCGGTCTCCGGCACCGTCTTCAGTCCGGCCGCCGCCGCGGCTCTGCGCAGCACGTCCCGCAGCATCGCGGGGGTCAGCCGCCCGGTGAAGGTGTTGCGCTGGCTGACGTGGAAGCAGCCGAAGAGGTCGACCGCGCGACCGGAGCCCGGGGAGTCGAGGGTGACGCGGGCGCCGTGCCCGAAGGCGGGCCGCGGTCGGGGCACCGTCCAGCCCGCGGCGGCGAGGGCGGGCAGCGCCGACTGCCAGCCGAAGGCGCCGAGGACGACGACCGCCCGCAGGGTGGGCCGCAGCAGGGTCAGCTCGCTCACCAGCCAGGACCGGCAGGTGTCCCGCTCGCCGGGGGTCGGCTTGTTGGCGGGCGGCGCGCAGTGCACGGGGGACGTGATCCGCACCCCGTACAGCGTGAGCCCGTCGTCGGCGCTCACCGCGGTTCCCCGGGAGGCGAGGCCCACCTCGTGCAGCGCCGCGTAGAGCACGTCCCCGGAGCGGTCGCCCGTGAACATCCGCCCCGTCCGGTTCGCCCCGTGCGCGGCCGGGGCCAGGCCCAGGATCAGCAGCGACGCGTCCGGCGGCCCGAACCCGGGCACGGGCCGCCCCCAGTACGTCTCTCCGGCGAACGCGGCCCGCTTGGTACGGGCCACCTCCTCGCGCCACTCGACCAGCCGCGGACAGGCACGGCACCCGGTGATCCGCGCGTCGAGTTCGGCCAGGCTGCTGTCCATCCCTCCACCGTAAGCGGCGGTAAATCCGCCGACCACGCCACTGTGGTGGAGTTATGGTCGGGGCATGGCTTCTGAGCATGCGGACGACGAGGACGAGCGGAACGATGCCGCCAGTACGACGGACTCCGGTTCCGGCTCCAGCTCCGGCCCCCACTCCGGTTCCGACTCCCGCCCCGACTCCGGTTCTGGCTCCGGTTCTGGCTCCGGTTCTGGCTCCGGTTCTGGCTCCGGTTCTGGCTCCGGCGACGCGGTGGCCGCGGCGCGGGCCGCGGGACCGGCCGGCGGCGAGAGCGTGCGGGTCGACAGCTGGATCTGGTCCGTGCGCCTGGTCAAGACCCGCTCCCTGGGTGCCACCGCCTGCCGCGGCGGCCACGTCCGGGTGAACGGCGAACGCGTCAAGCCCGCCTACGCGGTACGCGTCGGCGACGAGATCCGGCTGCGCCACGCGGGCCGCGAGCGGGTCGTCGTGGTGAAGCGCGTGATCCGCAAGCGGGTCGGCGCCCCCGTCGCCGTCGAGTGCTACGTGGACAACAGCCCGCCGCCCCCGCCGCGCGAGGCCGTCGCACCGGCCGGTGTCCGGGACCGCGGCGCGGGCCGCCCGACCAAACGCGACCGCCGCGAGACGGACCGCCTGCGCGGCTTCGCCGGCCATCTCGCCGCCGCCTCGAAGACCCCGCCCTCCCCCGCCCCCGACCGCCCGCGCACCGGCCGTTAGCCCGGCGCACCGGCCGTCGGCGCTGCCCGGCACGTGAGTGAGGGCTCCCCGGCCGGACCGGGGAGCCC
>NZ_JBHWHV010000120.1:0-10036 GCF_042732375.1 Streptomyces sp. NPDC059785 | reverse complement strand
CCTCGGTCCGTTCCCCGGTCAGCCGAGGGTCAGCGTCGCCTGCACCGGCAGGTGGTCGCTGGGGAACTGGCCGTCGAGGGAGAAGGTGTTGATCGACGCCCGGTGCACCGTGACGCCCGGCGTGACCAGGATCCAGTCGATGCGCTCACCGTCCGGCGTCAGCGGCTTGTACCCGTGGAACGTGGCGTAGAGGGCGCTGCGTTCGGCCGCGGCGTCCCAGCTGTCCGCCAGACCGGCGCCGAGCATCGTGTCGTAGACCGGGTTGCCGTGCGCCGGGACGTTGAAGTCACCGGTCACCACCAGCGGCAGCGATGCGTCGAGCCCCGCGATCCGCTCGACGATGAGGGAAGCGGCCCGCGCGCGTGCGTTCTGGCCGGCGTTGTCCAGGTGGGTGTCGAGGAAGCAGAACTCGCGGTCGCCGTCGCGCAGATCGCAGAAGCGCACCCAGGTCACCATGCGGATCGAGCCGCCGCCCCAGGTGTTGGAGCCGATCACGTCCGGGGTGTCGGAGAGCCAGAAGTGGTCGTACTCCAGCGGGGCGAGGCGGCGGGTGTCGTAGAAGACCGCCATGAACTCGTCGCGGCTGCCGCCCGCGCGGCCGGTGCCGATCCAGTCGTAGTGCCCGCCGAGGTCGGACTCGATGTCGCGCACCTGCTGGTACAGGCCCTCCTGGGTGCCGATGACATGCGGGTGCTCGCGGCGCAGCAGTGCGCGCGTCACCGGCCTGCGGACGGCCCAGCTGTTGGGCTCGGCGGTGCTCGCGTAGCGGAGGTTGAACGACATGACCCGCAGCCGGTCGCCGCCGCGCTCGTCCGCCGTGGCGGGTGTGGCGGCCAGCGCGGTACCGGACAGCGGCAGGGCGGTCGCGGCGGCCAGTGCGGTCTTCATGCTGAGGCGGCGCGTGACTCGGCTCTGGTGCGGCACAGGGGCTCCTTCGGCGGGGGCGTCCGGGCGGGGCGTACGTACTGCGGGGACCACGCTGCCAGACCGACGTGAACATGCCGAGATGGCGGGGTGGACCGGCGGCGAGACGGTGTTGACCGCCGGGGAAGCCGCCCGATAACTTCGTTCAACGGATTGTTGATTCCGTAGAGCGGAAAATGGGAGGGTGTGGGATGGGTCAGCAGGAGAAGGTGGCGACCAGCCTCGCGGGCGCCGTCGGCGAGCAGATCAGCGCCTCGCTCGCCGCGGTCGACGCGGAACTTCAGCGCCGTTACCCGGGAGCCCCCGGCACCCGTCAGCCCGTCCACACCGTGTACGTACCCGGGGACGCGTTCGCCGCGGACACCATCCGTTCCTGGGGCGACCGGGCCCTGGCCGCGCTCGACGAACACGCCCCCGACGCCGCGTCCCTGGCGGCCGTCCTCGGCCTCTCCGACGACCTCGCGGAGCCCGTGTACGCGCGCGTACGGGCCAAGCTGGAGCGCGAGCCCGTGGAAGACCTACGGGTCGACTTCGAGGACGGCTACGGTCCCCGTCCGGACGCCGAGGAGGACGCGGCCGCCGCCCGCGCGGCCCGGCTGACCGCCGCCGCGTACGCGGACGCGACCGCCGCTCCGTACATGGGCATCCGCATGAAATGCATGGAGGCGCCGGTCCGGGAGCGCGGCATCCGCACCCTCGACATCTTCCTCACCGGCCTCATGGCGGCCGGCGGGCTGCCCGCGGGACTCGTCCTGACCCTGCCGAAGGTCACCTACGCCGAGCAGGTCAACGCGATGGTGCGGCTGCTCGAGCACTTCGAGCGGGCCCACGGTCTGGCACCCGGCCGGATCGGCTTCGAGATCCAGATCGAGACCAGCCAGTCGATCCTCGCCGCCGATGGCACCGCGACCGTCGCCCGCATGATCGACGCCGCCGCGGGCCGCGCCACCGGCCTGCACTACGGCACCTTCGACTACAGCGCCTGCCTCGGCGTCTCCGCCGCCCACCAGGCCAGCGACCACCCGGCCGCCGACCACGCCAAGGCGGTCATGCAGGTCGCGGCGGCCGGGACCGGGGTCAGGGTCTCGGACGGCTCGACCAACGTGCTGCCGGTCGGGCCCACCGCCCAGGTGCACGACGCCTGGCGGCTGCACTACGGCCTCACCCGCCGCGCCCTCGCCCGCGCCTACTACCAGGGCTGGGACATGCACCCCGGCCACCTCCCCACCCGCTACGCCGCCGTCTTCGCCTTCTACCGCGAGGGCTTCGCCCAGGCCGCGGCCCGCCTCGCCCGCTACGCCGGCCGGGCCGGCGGCGACGTCATGGACGAGCCCGCCACCGCCAAGGCGCTCAGCGGCCATCTGCTGCGCGGCCTCGACTGCGGCGCCCTGGACGACGAGGAGGTCGCGGCCGCCACCGGCCTGACCCGCGCGGAGCTGGAGGGCTACGCGGCACCCCGCCGGGGCGACCTGACGGCGTCGGGCAACTAGACCGCCTCCGCCGAGGCTCCGCGGCGGCAGTACAGGAAGAGGTTCGGCTCGGGCCCGGCGCCGGGATGGTCCGGGGTGAAGACGGTGCCGTGCCGGGACAGCACCGTCAGGCCCGCCGCCTGCGCCATGCCCACGACGCCGTCCTCGGCGAAGCTCGTCGCCCGCACCGGCCGGCCCATGAAGGAGACCTCGGCGTCCGTCACGTCCGCGGGCACCGTGGCCAGCACCAGATGCCCGCCGGGCCGCAGGGCCGCGGACAGCCGCCGCAGCAGGGCCGACTGCTCGGCGCGGGTCATTTGCAGCAGCGAGAAGAACACGCACACGCCGTCGAACACGCCGGTGCCGAGGGGGAGTTCCCGGATGTCGGCGCAGCGGAACTCGGCCCCCGGAACCTGCCGGGCGGCGAGTTCCACCATGACGGGGGAGACGTCGACGCCCAGCACCGAGTGGCCCGCCGCGACGAGCGCCGCCGCGGTGGGCCGCCCGGTGCCGCTGCCCACGTCCAGCGTCCGCGCGGCGGGCGGCAGCCGCCCGATCAGCCACGCCAGCGCGGCCCGGTGCGCCGGGGCGTGGGCGAACGCCTTCTCGTACTCGGCCCCCAGCGCGTCGAACAGCTCGGCGGCGGGCGGTCGTCGGTCCTCGCGCGTCACGTCGGTGCCCCTTCCCTCGGCGGCCCGCATCCTCGCACCCGCCGGACACGGGCCACAACGGTCGCCCCTGGTGCGCGTCCCGGCGGACCGGGCAGGGGAGAATGGGCGCCGTACCCCCATGGTCGACCCTTGTGTTGGAGGAGCGGGAATGCAGGACGCGCGAGCGGGACAGGCCGCCGGGCCCGAGGACCTCATCGACGTGGCCCGCCTGGTCACGGCGTACTACGCGCTCCACCCGGACCCGGCCGAACCCGGGCAGCGCGTGGCGTTCGGCACCTCGGGGCACCGCGGCTCGTCCCTCGCGGCGGCGTTCAACGAGGACCACATCGCCGCCACCAGCCAGGCCATCTGCGAGTACCGCGCCGCCCAGGGCACCGACGGCCCCCTCTTCCTGGGCGCCGACACCCACGCCCTGTCCGAGCCCGCGCGGATCACCGCCCTCGAGGTCTTCGCCGCCAACGACGTGACCGTCCTCATCGACCAGAGCGACGGCTACACGCCCACCCCGGCCGTGTCGCACGCCATCCTCACCCACAACCGCGGCCGCACGTCGGGGCTCGCCGACGGCGTGGTGGTCACCCCCTCGCACAACCCGCCCGCCGACGGCGGCTTCAAGTACAACCCGCCGCACGGCGGCCCCGCCGGTTCCGAGGCCACCTCCTGGATCCAGGACCGCGCCAACCAGATCATCACCGGCGGCCTGAAGGACGTACGGCGCATCCCCTGGGCCCGCGCCCTGGCCGCACCCGGCACCGGCCGCCACGACTTCCTCGGCGCCTACGTCGCCGACCTGCCGAACGTCCTCGACCTGGCCGCGATCCGGAACGCCGGGGTGCGCATCGGCGCCGACCCGCTCGGCGGCGCCTCGGTCGCCTACTGGGGCCGGATCGCCGACCAGCACGGGCTCGACCTGACGGTGGTCAACCCGCTCACCGACCCCACCTGGCGCTTCATGACGCTCGACTGGGACGGCAAGATCCGCATGGACTGCTCCTCGCCGTACGCCATGGCCTCGCTCATCGAGCGGCGCGAGAGGTTCGACATCGCCACCGGCAACGACGCCGACTCCGACCGGCACGGCATCGTCACACCGGACGGGGGCCTGATGAACCCCAACCACTACCTCGCCGTGGCGATCTCGTACCTCTTCTCGCACCGGGAGCAGTGGCCCGCGGGCGCCGGGATCGGCAAGACCCTGGTGTCGTCGAGCATGATCGACCGGGTCGCGGCGGACGTCGGCCGCCCGCTCATCGAGGTCCCCGTCGGCTTCAAGTGGTTCGTGGACGGCCTGTCCGACGGCACCCTCGGCTTCGGCGGCGAGGAGTCGGCGGGCGCGTCCTTCCTGCGCCACGACGGCTCGGTGTGGACCACCGACAAGGACGGCATCATCCTGGCCCTGCTCGCCTCCGAGATCACGGCCGTCACCGGCCGGACGCCCTCGCAGCACTACGCGCGGCTCACCGAGCGCTTCGGCGATCCCGCCTACGCGCGCGTGGACGCCCCCGCCAGCCGCGAGGAGAAGGCGCTGCTCGCCAAGTTGTCCCCGAGCCAGGTCACCGCCGACACCCTGGCCGGCGAGTCGGTCACCTCGGTGCTCACCGAGGCCCCCGGCAACGGCGCCGCCCTCGGCGGCATCAAGGTCGCCACCGACAACGCCTGGTTCGCGGCCCGCCCCTCGGGCACCGAGGACGTCTACAAGATCTACGGCGAGTCCTTTCTGGGCCCCGACCACCTGCGGCAGGTCCAGGAGGAGGCCAGGTCCGTCGTGCTGGCGGCGCTCGGCGGCTGACGCGGAGATCCCCCGAGCACGCCCCGAGGGTCAGCCGGCGGGCGGAATCTCGCCGGAACCGCGGGTGATCAGCCGGGTCGGGAGCTGGATGCGCTCCGGGGTGAGGAGAGAGCCGTCGAGCTGCCGGAAGAGCCGCTCGGCGGCCGTACGGCCGAGGGCGGCGGCGTCCTGGGCGACGACGGTGACCCCGGGGTCGAGGAGATCGGCGAGCTCGAAGTCGTCGAAGCCGACGAGGGCGACGGAACGCCGCTGCTCGGCCAGGATGCGCACCACGGTGACGGTGACGCGGTTGTTGCCCGCGAAGACCGCGGTGACGGGGGAGGGGCCCGACAGCATCTCCTCGGCCGCGCGGCGCACCCGCTCCGGATCGGTGACCCCGAGGGACATCCAGCCGTCCTCGACCGGGATACCGGCCTCCTCCATGGCCGTCCGGTAGCCGCGCAGCCGCTCCGCCGCGGTGTGGATGCGGGGCATGTCGCCGATGAAGCCGATCCGGCGGTGGCCGTGCGCGATCAGGTGGGCGACACCGTCGCGGGCCCCGCCGACGCTGTCCGACAGCACGACGTCGGCGTCGATCCGCCCGGCGGGCCGGTCCACGAAGACGGTCGCGACGCCCGCCCGTATCTCCGGTTCCAGATAGCGGTGGTCGTCGCCGGCCGGGATGACGACGAGCCCGTCGACACGGCGCGCGCACAGCGCGAGGACCAGTTCCTGCTCGCGGTCCGGGTCCTCGGCGCTGGAACCGTTGATCAGCAGCGCGCCGTGCGCCCGTGCCACCTCCTCCACCGCGCGGCTGAGCGGACCGTAGAACGGGTCGGCGAGGTCCTCCAGGACCAGGCCGATGCTCGCGGTGCGTCCCTTGCGCAGCACCCGCGCGCTGTCGTTGCGGCGGAAGCCCAGGGCGTCGATGGCCTCCTGGACCCGGCGCTCGGTGTCCGGGGTGACCCCCGGCTCGCCGTTGACCACGCGCGAGACCGTCTTCAGGCCCACACCGGCGCGGGCCGCCACGTCCTTCATGGTCGGACGATTGCCGTAGCGGTTCTCGGATCGGCGGGCGGTCTCGGCCACGATGTGCTGTCCTGTCCTGTCGTCCACGAGGATGCGTTCGTCCACGGGGGTGTGTCGGTCCACGGGTGCTGTATGAGGATGTGGCGTCGAGCATAGAGCCTGGACAACGTTGTCAGACTCGGGAGAGACTGTGCACGGCAATCCCCGGTTCAGCACCCCACCAGGGGCGCGTCTTCCTGCCGGTCCCCGCCGGGGCCCTGCGCGCCCGCCGCGACGGGCACACGGTGTGCCGGGACCGGCACCACACAGCAGCGGGAGAGCAGACTCTGATGCACACCGACCTCGTGGCCGCGCTCGACATCGGCGGCACCAAGATCGCCGGAGCGCTGGTGGACGGCCAGGGCCGGATCCTGCTGCGCGCGCAGCGCGCGACGCCCGCGCAGCAGGACGGGGACACCGTGATGGGCGCCGTCGAGGAAGTGATCGGCGAGCTGGCCGCGTCCTCGCTGTGGCCGCGGGCGCGGGCCGTCGGCATCGGCAGCGCGGGCCCGGTGGACGCCTCCGCCGGCACGGTCAGCCCGGTGAACGTGCCCGGCTGGCGCGGCTACCCGCTGGTCGACCGGGTCCGTACGGCCGCGGCGGGGCTGCCCGTGGAACTCATCGGCGACGGCGTGGCCATCACGGCGGCCGAGCACTGGCAGGGCGCGGCGCGCGGCCACGACAACGCCCTGTGCATGGTCGTGTCCACCGGCGTCGGCGGCGGCCTGGTCCTGAACGGCCGGCTCCACCCCGGGCCGACCGGCAACGCCGGCCACATCGGGCACATCAGCGTGGACCTCGACGGCGACCTCTGCCCGTGCGGCTCGCGCGGGTGCGTCGAGCGCATCGCGAGCGGTCCGAACATCGCGCGCCGCGCCCTGGAGGGCGGCTGGCTGCCGGGTCCCGACGGCGACACGTCGGCGGCCGCGGTGGCCGCCGCGGCCCGGACCGGCGACCCGGTGGCCGTCGCGTCCTTCGCCCGCGCGGCGCAGGCCCTCGCGGCGGGCATCGCCGCCACCGCGACCCTCGTGGAGATCGACGTCGCCGTCATCGGCGGCGGCGTCGGCAAGGCGGGCGACGTCCTGCTCACGCCTCTGCGCAAGGCCCTCGCGGACTACGCGACGCTGTCCTTCGTCCAACACCTGACCGTGGTCCCGGCCCTGATGGGCACGGACGCGGGGCTGGTGGGCGCGGCGGCGGCAGCGCTGAGCCGGACGGCTGGGACTACGGCCGGGGTCTGAGACCGGGACCGGCCACCGACGAGCCCGGCCCTGCCCGCCGACCGCTCCTGCCGCCGCGGACCGATTCTGCCCGCCCGGCTCGCCTGCCGGGAGCGGGCCCGGGCCTCCGGCCGGTGAGCGCCGTACTCGCGGCGGCCGGTGGGCCCTGGGGGTTCGCCCCCTCCGCCCCTTCCCTTCCCGTGGTTCTGGGGCTGCCGCCCCCAGGCCCCCGCTTCGGCCTGCACGGCCTCGTCATCAAACGCCGGACGGGCTGAGACCGCCAGGCCGGAGTCAGCAGGTGAGTGTCGCGTTCGCCCAGTCCGCGTGGTCCGAGTCGATGCCGTCGCCCGCGTCCGTGACGGTCAGGCGGATCACCTCGGCGCCCGTGACGTCCGCCGAGAGCGGCTGCGCGGGCATCGTGGTGTCGAGTACCCCGGTCGAGGCGGCCTCGGTGCCGTCCGCCCACACCTCGAAGGTGACCGTGCCGTTGGTGCTCTTCTCGTCGTCCACGCCCACGTCCGCGGTGACGGTCTCACACGCCCCGCCGGTGTAGAACTCGACGCTGCTCTCGGCGTGTACGCCGAGCCCGTCGGCGTACACGGTGCCGCCGATGGTGAGCGGCCCGCCGTCACCGGCGGCGCTCTCGCCGTTGCTGGTGTTCCGCTCGACGGGCCCCCAGCCGTTGGCCGCCGTCATCCACGGCAGGTCGCCGAGCGAGGAGACACCCGGGGGAGGGGCCACGACCACGGAAGCCGCCAGCGGCACCACGGTCTCGACGCGCGCCCCGGCCGCCGAGCGGTGGACCGCCCTGAGCGTCAGCCCGTAGGAGCCGGACTCCGTGCCGGCGGGCGCGGTGACCCGCCACGTCGTCCGCAGCGAACGGCCCGGCGGCACCGCGTCCGCGCCGGTCGGCGACAGCGCCCTTGCCCGCCAGCCGGCCGGCCCGTCGAGCGTCACGGAGACATCCCGGGCGGCCGTACGGCCGAGGTCGGTCAGTGTCGAGGTGAGAGTGACGCTCCTGCCCGCCTCGAACAACGGGGTGCCGTCCAGGCCGAGTTCGACGGCCGGCGGGTACTGCGCCCAGCGGGCGTCCGCCGACACCCGGACGAGGACGGTGCCGTGCGCCGGGACGGTCGCCGCGATCGTGCCCGCGGTGTGCGACGTCCGGTGCTGCCACAGGTCGCGCAGGGCGTAACCGCTCGCGGCGGGCAGTCCCACGGCCCGCGCGCTCGTGCTGATCCGCTGCGCGCTGCCGGACTCGTTGAACAGCGCCACCGCCCGGCTGCCGTCCGCCATCTCCTTGGCGACCACCCAGCGCCCGCCCTCGGCGGAGAGCACCGTCCCCTGTCTGCCGAGGGGATCCTGGTCGACGGCGACGACCTCCTCGTTGCCGAGGATCCCGAGGGTGGCGGCGGATGCCGTGCGCAGGTCGGAGCCGATGAGCAGCGGCGCGGCCATGACGGACCACATGGAGAAGTGCGAGCGGTACTCGGTGTCGGTCATGCCGCCGTTGCCGACCTCCAGCATGTCCGGGTCGTTCCAGTGCCCGGGACCCGCGTACGGCGCGAGGGGCAGGTTCTGCTTGAGGATCGACAGCATCGAGCTCCAGTTGTCGCTGATGTCCCCGGTGGTGCGCCACAGGTGACCGACGTCGGCCGCCCATTCCCAGGGCTTGTTCTGGCCCCATTCGCAGATGCTGTACACGATGGGGCGGCCCGTGGCCCGCGTGGCGTCCGCCAGCGCGTCGCGCATGGTCGTGTAGCGCTGCTTGGCGTCCACGCCCTGGTTGTTGCAGTTGTCGTACTTCAGGTAGTCCACGCCCCAGTCCGCGAACTGCCGCGCGTCGCTGTACTCGTGGCCGAGCGCGCCCGGGAACCCCACGCTGCTGCACGTCTTGGTGCCCGCGCTGGTGTAGATGCCGAGCTTCAGCCCCTTGGCGTGCACGTAGTCGGCGACGGCCGCGATCCCGTCGGGGAAGCGCGCGGGGTCGGGCACCAGCTTGCCGTCCGCGTCCCGCTCGGGCAGGGCCCAGCAGTCGTCCAGGTTGACGTACTCGTACCCGGCGTCCCTGAGCCCCTTCTCGACGAACAGGTCCGCGATCCCCTTGACCATGTCCTGGTCGAACTCCGCCCGGCACCCCGTGGAGTTCCAGTTGTTGAAGCCCATGGGCGGGGTGCGGGCGAGGCCGTCGTCGAGGCGGGGCGCGACGGACCGCGCTCCGGGCGCCGCGACGGCGCCCGGAGCGGCGGGCCCCGCCGCGCACAACAGCCCCGCCACGACCGCTCCGACCGCTCCGGCCGCTCTCCGGCGGACGGTGCGGGTGTGCAGGTGACGCGTCATTACGTGCCTCCGACTCGCTGAGAACGGATGGGATGGCGACCCGCGCGGCCATGAGCCCGGCTGTGGGCATGTCCGCGTCAATCATGCGCGTTTACGGTAGGACGTGTCGGACTCTGTCGGAAGGGTCCGGTAACGGCCGTTCGGTTCTGGGGCGTCGGTGCGGGCGAGTGCCGCCAGAGGCCCGACGGGCTCTTACTTGTGACCGCACGGCGCTCCCGTGGTCGCGGTTCCCGTGACCGCGCGGCGCTCCCGTGGCCGAGGAACCCGTGACCGCACGGCGCTCCCGTAGTTGAACCGGGCATGAAGAAGCGAACCATGCTCGCCGTTGCCTCCCTCGCCGCCGGATTCGTCGTCGCGGCGGTCACCCCCTCCCACGCCCTCGGCGGCGGCGACGCCCTCGACGACCTGGACCTCGACGGCAAGATCAGCTCGCTCGACCACACGGTCAGCAGCGAGAGCTTCGCCACGGACGACGACTCGCCGGCCCTCGACCGCTGATCTCCGGGCCCGGCGGCGGGCCCCGCCCCGGCGGCCGCACGGCCGTCCCGCGGCGCCGGTGTTCCCAGTGGGAACACC
>NZ_JBHWHV010000119.1:0-10249 GCF_042732375.1 Streptomyces sp. NPDC059785 | reverse complement strand
GCCCTGCGGGCACGCGGGGTCTGCAGGGGCGCGGGCCCCCGTGTGCTCAGCTCGCCGCGTCCACCAAGGCCAGTTCGTGCAGGCGCTCCGGTGGGCCGGGACGCGCGTAGTACCAGCCCTGAGCTGTGTCGCAGCCGAGTATCTTCAGTTGTTCGGCCTGGGCGCCCGTCTCGACGCCCTCCACGGTGACCGCCAGGTCGAGGTTGTGGGCGAGAGAAACGATCCCTTCCACGATCTTCAGGTCGACCGGGTCGGCGGGGAACTGCTGCATGCCGCGGGTGAAGGAGCGGTCCAGCTTCAGGATGCTGACCGGCAGGCGGCGCAGGTTGGCGAGGTTGGAGTAGCCGGTGCCGAAGTCGTCCAGGGCGATGTCGACGCCCATCTCGGCCAGCCGGCGCAGCGGCTTCAGGAGGTCGTCGTCGGCGCCGATCAGCGCGGACTCGGTGACCTCGAGGCAGAGCGCGTCGGGGTCGAGGCCCGAGCGCTCCAGGATGTCCACGGTGTCGGAGACCAGGCCGGGATGCGTGAGCTGGCAGGGCGAAAGGTTCACGTTGATCCGCAGGGGGCCCGCGTCGGCGTGCCGTTCCTGCCACTCGCGGGCCTGCCGGACGGACTGCTCCAGGACCCAGCGGCCGAGCGGGACGATCAGTCCGGTGCGCTCCGCGAGCGGGATGAAGCGGTCGGGGCCGAGGACGCCGTGCTGCGGGTGCAGCCAGCGCACCAGGGCCTCGGCGCCGCGGACGCTGCCGTCGCCGAGGTGCACCAGCGGCTGGTACTCGATGAAGAACTCGCCCCGGTCGAGGGCGGTCGGGAGCGCGGTGGTGAGTCCGTGCCGGGTGATGGCGCGGGCGTCGGCCTCGGGGTCGGCGAGCTCGTAGCGGTTGCCGCCCGCGGACTTGGCCCGGTACATCGTGATGTCGGCGCTGCGCAGCACCTCGGCGGGACCGCGTTCACCGGCCGGCCCCTCGACTATGCCGATGCTGCCGCGCACGGTCAGCTCGCGGCCGTCGATGCTGATCGGGGTGACGAGCGCGTTCATGATGCGTTCGGCGAGCTCGTCGACCTGTCGCTCGGTGTCGTGGCCGGTGGTCAGCGCGACGAACTCGTCGCCGCCGAGCCGGGCGACCATCTCGCCCGAGGCGGTGGCGCAGGACTGGAGCCGGTCGGCGACCTCGACCAGCAGCCGGTCGCCCGCCGCGTGCCCGAGGCTGTCGTTGATGGTCTTGAACCCGTCGAGGTCGAGGTAGCACAGCCCGAACCGCTGGCCCTCGCCCGCCGCGAGCGCCTTCTCCAGGCGCTCGAAGAACAGGGTGCGGTTGGGCAGTCCGGTGAGCGCGTCGTGCGTGGCCTCATAGCGCAGCCGCAGGTTCAGCAGCCGGCGCTCGGTGGTGTCCTCCATGAGCGCGAGCTGGTACTGGGGCCGGCCGTCGGCGTCGCGCAGCAGCGACACCGTCAGGTTGGTCCACAGGGCGGTGCCGTCGGGCCGGTAGAAGGCCTTCTCGACGTGGTAGTGCTCCCGCTCGCCGCGGACCAGTTCCTCGTACAGCCGCCAGAGCTGGGGGCCGTCCTCGGGGTGGGTCCACTCCGGGGCGCGGCGGCCGCGCAGCGACTGCTCGGAGCCGCCGAACATGCGCAGCAGGGCGCCGTTCACCTCGAGGATGTTGCCGTCGAGGTCGGCGATGCCGATCCCTATGGCGGCGCCCTCGAAGACCGCGCGGAAGCGGGCCTCGCTGGCGTGCAGCGCCTCGGCGACGAGGCTGCGCGCGTTGAGGGCGGCGTGGGAGATGGCCTCCTGCTCGGCGAGCGTGCGGTCCCGCAGGGCCTGCGCGAAGCCCGCGGCCATCGCGTGCTGGAGGCGCGCGGAGCGGGTCCGCAGGGACTCACCGCAGCCGTCGCCGCCGCAGTACAGGACCAGGTAGGCGTCCACGCAGTCCAGGGAGCGGCTGAGCGCCTCCGGGTCGGTGCAGTGGGCGTCGATGAGCGCGGCGCCGACGGCCTTGCCCTCCGCGGCGTCGTACGCGCGGGCCCGCAGCGCTTCGCTCAGGCGGCGTGCGAGGGGCAGCAGCCGCTCCTCGAACTCGAGGCGGGTCAGTGACGTGGAGGTCACCGGGAAGACCGCCCGGCTCCAGATCGTCGCGAACCGGCGCAGTCTGTCCTCCGGCCCGTCCGGCTCCGCGGTCACGCGACGCGCCCCACGCCCGCGAAACCGGAATAGGCATACGGATCGACGTCCTCGGGTGCCGTGTCGGGCCGCCAGTCCGGCATCGGCACCAGTCCGGGTTCCACCATGTCGTACCCCTCGAAGAACCGCGCGATGTCGTCGCGCGAGCGCATGATCAGCGGGTTGCGGATGTTCTTGTACACGTCGACCGCGCCCTCGGCCTGTTCCGGCGGGAGCGGGATCCGGTCGTAGGAGGCGTGCGTGACGACGAGCAGGCTGCCCGGCGCCAGCGCGTCGCGCAGCTCGGCCACCGCACTGTACGGGTCCTCCGCGTCCTCCACGAAGTGCAGTATGGCAACGAGGAGGACGGCGACCGGACGGTTCAGGTCGATCAGGCGGCGGACCTCCGGGGCGGCCAGGACGTCCCGGGGCTTGCGCAGATCGGCGGCGACGACGCCGGCGTCCTCGTTGCCCTGGAGGACGACCTGGCTGTGCGCGACGGCGACCGGGTCGTGGTCGACGTAGACCACCCGGGCGCCGGGGGCGGCCGCCTGCGCCACCTCGTGCACGTTGCCGAAGGTCGGGATGCCGGAGCCGATGTCGAGGAACTGGGTGACGCCCTCGGCCACGGCGTAGTGCACCGCGCGGCGCATGAACGCGCGGTTCGCCTGGGCGATCTTGGGGATGCCCGGCATGAACTCCATCGCCTTGCGGGCCGCCTCGCGGTCGACCTCGAAGTTGTGCGAACCGCCCAGGTAGTAGTCGTAGATGCGGGACACGCTCGGCACCGAGATGTCGATGCTTCGAGGGGCCCAGGCGGGACGCTCCATCAAACTCTCCATGGCGTAGGCGATCCGGTGTTCGAGCTGAGGCTACTGATCGCCCGCCGAACGAGCGAGCCAAAACGGAAATTGACCGTCCGTTCATCGGCGACTGCCTCCGGCACGTGCCGAATTGCCACCTTACGAGCAGCCTGCCTGCGGCTCGGCGGACGGGCGGATGTGGTGCGGGTAACGGTGAAACCGGCCGCCGGACCGGGAAGTCCCCCTTCCGCCCAGCCCAACGAGGGGTGGTGCCCGCCGGCGGGTCGGCGCCCGGGACTCACGGAGGCACACCCCCGGCGCGACCCACCCCGACCGCGTGCGCACACTCCGGGCGCGCTCCGACCCACCCGGGCACGGACACCGGCTGAACGGGGCGGTACGCGGCGGACGGGGGCGGGGTGTGGGAGGCGGGGAGCGGCCGGGGGGTTCGCGCGGGGCGGGCGGACGACCAGGGGCCGACCGCGGCGAGGTGCACGCGGCGGGCGGGACTTGCGCGGGTGGGGGGGATGGCGTGGGTCGGCGTACGCGGTGAGCGGCACACGTGCGGGGCAGGCGGGGGCGGGGCGGGACGCTCGGTGAACGAACGGGGGCTGCGCGGATCGTGCGCGGCGAGGCAGCCCGGCGGGGCGCGCGGCGGCGGCCGGGAGCTGCACGGCCGGTGCGCACCGAGCGCTGGGGGCACGGGGCCTGCGCGGACCGGGCCCGGCGGAGCGCACGACGGGCAGGAGCTGCGCGGCGCAAGTGCGGTGGACCCGGGTAAGCCCGACCGACGGATCCCGTACGGACGCCCCCTCGGCGTACCCGGCGAGCCCGCGTGGGGCGGGCAAGACCGGGCGCGCGGCGGCGGCCGGGAGCTGCACGGCCGGTGCGCACCGAGCGCTGGGTGCACCGGGCCTGCGCGGACCAGGCCCGGCGGGGCGCACGACGGGCGGGAGCTGCGCGGCGCAGGTGCGGTGGACCCGGGTAAGCCCGACCGACGGAGCCCGTACGGGCCGTACGGGCGCCCCCTCGGCGTACCCGGCGAGCCCGCGTGGGGCGGGCAAGACCGGGCGCGCGGCGGCGGCCGGGAGCCGCACGGCCGGTGCGCACCGAGCGCTGGGGGCACGGGGCCTGCGCGGACCGGGCCCGGCGGAGCGCACGACGGGCGGGAGCTGCGCGGCGCAAGTGCGGTGGACCCGGGTAAGCCCGACCGACGGATCCCGTACGAGCCGTACGGGCGCCCTTCGGCGTACCCGGCGAGCTCCCGTGGGGCGGGCACACTCCGGGCGCGCGGCAGGACGGGCCCGGGCCGGAACGCCTCCGGCGCACCGCGGCGCGCAAGCGGCGCACCGAGCCCGTCCCGGGGCGGACCGGCGCCGACGGGACCGCGGGCGCGCACCGGCCGACCGGGGGCGCACAGCCGCGTCACGGCCGCAGGCCCGCTCGGGCCGACCGGCCACCGTCGGCGACCGCGACCGCGCTCGAACCACCCGGCCGTGGACGGCGGCCGCTGTCTCCCCGAGCCATCCGGCGCAAACCGGGCCAACTGCCGGGCCCGCCAACGCCCCGAGGCCGCAGCCTCGGAGGACCGACCGGAAGCCATGCGGTCGGACCGCTCAGCCGCATCGCAGCCGCAGGCCCGCTCAAACCAACCGGCCACCGCCGGCGCCACCGCCGGCGGCCGGAGGGTTGGACCGGTCGGCGCCCCGCCACACCGGCGACCCCACGCCCCGGGCCGACTGCCCCCGCCGCCGCTGGGAGCCGCAAGCCCCTCGGTCGGCTGCCGGATCGGTCGCCCGTCGGCTCGTCCGGTCACTCCCCCGCCGAGCCGGCAGGTGCGGTGCGCTGCGGTCGGCCCCGGGCGGCCCTCGGGCGCCCGGCACGCCGGAGGCGGGTCCGTGGCCGTAGACGCGAGGCCGCCGCGCCGGCTCAGGCGCGTCGCGGGCAAGCAAGCCGCAGGCAGGCGCGTCGCGGGCCGGCGCGTGAGCGGGGGTGCCGCACGCGCGTGCCGCCCCCTCCGTGCGGTGCGGAGGGGGCGGTCGGGGTCGGGCGTCGCGGTGTGTCAGTTCGGTGGACTCGCTTTTCGTCCCCTCCCTTCCGCGATCCGTTGCTCGGTGGATGAGTGAGCGATCAACCCTGGGGTGGTGATCCCTACTTCGACGCGCCGACCGGCTTTCCGTCGGGCGAGACGGCGTACCACGTGCCGCCCACGCCCTGACCGTTGGTGTCCCCGGGAGCCTTGTCGCCGGAGAAGGTGTAGATGGGCCAGCAGTCGACCGTCATCTGCTTGGTGCCGTCGGAGCGGGTGAAGCTCATCAGCCCCTTCTTGGTCACGCCCTTGGTGTCGTCGGCGGTGACCGGCGCGACCGCGGGCCACTTCTCCAGGCAGGCGCCGGTGCAGTTCGAGATCGACTTGGGCCAGGCCTCGTCCTTCATGAAGCGGTAGACCGTCATGCCGTTCTTGTCGATGACGATCTCGCCGAGCTTGGCGTCCTTGCGGACCGACAGCCCCGGCAGATCGGCCGCCGCGGCCTTCTTCCCGTCGGGCGCCGAGGCGTACCAGGTGCCGCCGACGGCCTGCCCCTTGGTGTCCCCGGCCTTCGTGTCCTTCGCGTACCGGTACATCGGCCAGCCGGCGATCGTGAGCTGCTTGGTCCCGTCGGCCCGGGTGACCTCGCCGAGCAGCGACTTGTCCACGCCCGCGGCGGCGGTCGCGCCGTCGGCCGGCACCGGCGGCCAGGCCTTGGCACAGTCGCCCTCGCAGTTGGTCTTGGGCGGTTCCGCGGTGTCCTTGTCGAAGCGGTACAGCGTGAAGCCCGCGCTGTCGGTGACCACCTCGCCGAGCTTGGCGTCGTCCGAGACGGCGAGTTCACCGGCGGCCTCGCCCGCGGAACCGGCACTGGCCTCGGCGCTCGCGTCGGTACCCGTACCGACGCCGTAGCCGTCGGCCGCGGGCGCCGCGCCCACGTTCTGGGTGCCCGTCGACTGGCCGCCCTGTTCCTGACCGCACGCCGTCGTGAGCGCCAGCACGGCTGCGGCTGCCGCCACCAGTGAGGCGCTCCGCCAGGAGGTCTTCATGTCAACTCCCCGTCAAAATATGGGTGTTGCAGCGTCCTAGTGCGCCGCTTCTGGCCCTAGGTACGGGCGGGGACCGCCGATGTGTTCAACCGGCCCGGGAATTTCTTTCCGAACCCTGTGTCCCGGCCGGACGGCGCCCGCGCCCGCCTCCGCCCCCGGCCCACGTCCGCGCCTCGGCCTCCCTGTCCACCGGCGTACGCATACGTGTACGCCCCGGGGGCAAAGACCCGCGCGACCTGTCCCTCCTTCAGGGCGTTTAGCCCGGGCTCCGGCGTGGACGGCGGCGGCGCGGCCGAAGCTCTCGGGGTGCATCCACACAAAACGAGCCGATCAGGGCTCGCCGCAAGGGTGTTGGCGCTGCTCGCGCTGACCTGGATCCTCAGCGGGGCACCGGCCGGCGAGGCGGCCGCCGACGCGTGCGCGTACGCCTCGACGGGACCGGGCGGCGGCACCGGCGCGGTGTCGGTCGCGGGGTCGGACTGCTGCATCGCGGGCCCCGTGTTTCCGCGGCCCTGCCCGACCCCCACACCGACCCCGCCGCCCAAACCCCCGCCACCGAAGCCTCCGCCACCCCCACCCCCACCCCCACCGGAACCAGCGCCGCCGAAACCGGAACCGCCCGCCCCGGCACCCCCGCCACCGCCCGCGCCGAAGCCGGAACGGAGCGTGGCCGCCCCGCCGCCCGCCCCCGCCCCGAAGCCGAGCCCGCCGAAGCCGAAGCCGAGCCCGTCCAAGGCGTCACCGAAACCGGTGAGCTATCCGCCGTACCGGATCACCACGCGCAAGCACCCGCGCCGCACCGGCCCTCCCCTGGTCTCCCTGACCCTGCTCATCACCGTGCCCGCACTGCTCGCCGTCGCCGCGCTGCGGCCGCGCTAGACCTTTCGAGGAGACTCCGTTGTCGAATTGGCTTGTTCTCACCGTCGTGATGGTGGCCGCTTGCGCCGGCGCCCTCATCGTGGCAATCGTCCGGCACCGGGCCGCGAGCGATGACGACGATCCGTCCGAGACCCCGGACGTGATCGAGTACATGACGATGATGATCGGCGTGGTGTACGCCATCGTCCTGGGCCTCGCCATCGCCGGTGTCTGGGAGGAGCGCGGCGCCGCCCAGGACTACGTGCAGACGGAGGCCCAGTCGCTGCACGAGATCTCGGAGCGGGTCCGGGTGTATCCGCCCGAGGTCCGCGACCGCATCCGCGCCGACGTCGACACGTACGTCCATCAGGTCGTGACCGCCGAGTGGAAGAGCCTGGCGGACAAGCACGAGGTCACCGCCGAGGGCGGCCGGCTCTTCGAGAAGATCCGCCGGGACGTCACCGACTACGAGCCGAAGTCGGACTTCGAGGCCCAGGCGTACCAGCCGCTGGTCGACCAGGTCACCGCCGCGGACGCCGCCCGCAACGGCCGCGCCGGCGCGGCGGAGCCGACCATGCCCGGCGTGGTGTGGTTCGGACTGATCGCCGGTGCGCTGGTCACCGTGGGCATGCTCTTCGCGCTCCAGATCAGGCGGACACCCAGGGAACTGATCCTCGCGGGCATCTTCTCCGCGCTGATCGGCTTCCTGCTGTTCCTCATCTGGGGTCTCGACGCGCCCTTCAGCCGGGGGCTCGCGGCCACCGCGGACCCGTTCCTGTCCCTGTTCCCGCACGCGCGCGGCTAGTACGGTCCGCGAACCGGGCCGGCCCCCGCCGGCCCCACCACGGGAACCGCCTCCGGGGGCGGACGCCATGCCGCGTCCGTCCCCCGGTCGTAGCCCCGCCGTCCCCCGGGCGGCCCATCCGATTACCCCGTTCGCGCGACACCGATCGCGCCCGGGCGGACACGTTCCTAGCGTTTCGCTCGTCGAGGTGCATTTCAGGCGCATGCGGAAAACGTCCGCGGCGGGCTCCTCGGGACCGGAGGCTCACCATGCGCGCGATAGGTGTCGCCGCGGCAGCCCTGCTGGGCGCGACCGCCCTGACCTTCACCGCGCCCGCCGCGCAGGCCGCCGGCGGGGACGACGACGTCACGCCGTTCGGCTTCAGCGTCCAGCCGTCGACCGTCGCCCCCGGCGGCACGGTCACGCTCCAGCTGCGCCGGGACCGCGGCTGCCGGGGCAACGCCACGGTGTCCTCCGGTGTCTTCGACACCGTCACCATCCGGCACGGGCAGACCACGGGCAGCGCCGTCGTCGACTGGGACGCCAAGCGCGGCGCCGTGTACCAGGTGACGTTCACCTGCGACGGCATCAGCGGGCACACGGCGCTGGGCATCGCCACCGGCCGACCGAACGACCCGGGCCGCCCCGACGATCCCGGCCGTCCCGACGACCCGGGCCGTCAGGACCCCGGCGGCGAAGGCCGTGACGAGCTGCCGGTGCAGCGCGGGGTGCGCGCGGGCGTCGGCGGCACCGTGGCCGGCTTCGACCTGGCGGAGCTCGGCCTCGGGGCCGCGCTCATCATCGGTTCCGTCGGCACCGCCTGGTACCTGTCCCGCCGCCGCGGCGGCACGGACGAGTCCTGACCGCCGGACCCCGGCGATCCGTCATGGCCATACGCCCGGTGCGCACAGCCCTTCACCCCGGCCTCCTCCCGACAGCGGGAGAAGGTCCGGGGCGAAGGGCTGTCACGCGTGCCGCCGCGGACAACGGGCGGTCACGGGCGGGCGGTTCAGATACGGCTCTCGGCCCGGCGGCGCATCCAGAACACACCGCCGCCCACGGCCGCCGCCGCCACCAGTCCGCCGCCGATCGCCATGTCGGTGGGCGTGGCACCGCTGGCGCTGCTGCCGCCGAGACCACCGCGCACGCCGCCGATGACGGTGAGGGCGGCGGGCCGGGTGAGGCTGCGGTTCTCACCGCAGCGGGCGGTGATGTCGTACGAACCGGGGCGGGCGTTGCGGTCGATGGCGACCGTCGCGCTGGAGGTTCTGCCGCTGACGTGGCGCAGCGGTGTGGTGCGGAAGACCGGCGAGGAGACGGTGCTGCCGGGCATCTGGCAGGACGAACCGTCCACGGTGACGGTCAGTTGGCCGCCCCGCGCGATGACGCTGGGCATGGCGACGATGTTGCTCGGACTTTCCCAGGCCGTGGCCGCTGGGGCGGCCAGCCCCAGGGCCGCGACCGCGGCGGCCGAGACCGCCAGGGCACGAGTGGTACGCATAGGATCCTCCGCGGAAGGCGCCCCGGGACCCGTCCCCGGTCGATCGGCGGATAAGCACCTCCCAGACAGACCCTCAATTGCCACGCGGGGGGCCGCATGTCGGGAATGGTCCGTCCCGGTGAGACGACACGCCGGGAGAAATCCGTAAGACGGTATATAGCCGCAGGTCACGGACCGTCAGAAATTTAGTTCCGGCAGCGACTCGGATGGCGCACGCCATCCGGGTCCGCCACCCGTTCGCACTCTCCCCCGTCGCCCCGCGGGCAAGCTGCCCTTAGCGTTTTCCGTATGCGCGACGGACGTGGCGACGGCCGCGTCGAGAGGGGTTTGCGAATGTACGCGTCCGAGCTGGGCGAAGAGGAGGAGAGGCAGAAGAAGCGCGCGCCCTGGGGTGTCATAGCGCTTGTTCTGCTGACCGGCCTCGCTCTCATTCGGAACGGTTCGGGGGAATTCGATGTCGGACCGCCGCAGCCGGCGACGGCCGCGGCGGCGGACGGCCGTACTCCGCACGCCGCCGCCAGGTCCGGTCCCGAGCCGCTTCCGTACTCCGAGGCGGACCGGGTCCGGATCCCCGCCATCCAGGTCGACGCGCCCGTCATGCCGGTGGGTCTGGACGCGGCGGGCTGGGTGGACGCGCCGCCGCCGGAGGACCCGAACCTCGCGGGCTGGTTCACCGGCGCCGTGTCTCCGGGCGAGAAGGGCACGTCCGTCGTCGTCGGCCACGTCGACAACAAGCTGGGGCCCGCCGTCTTCTACGGGCTCGGCGCCCTGAAGAAGGGGAACCGGGTCGAGGTCCGGCGCAAGGACGGCAAGACGGCGGTTTTCGAGATCTACGGAATCGAGGTCTTCGAGAAGAAGGACTTCCCCGGGGACCGCGTCTACGGCGACAAGGGAAAGCCCGAATTGCGGGTCATCACCTGCGGCGGCGGTTTCTCCAAGCAGCACGGGTACGACGGAAATGTGGTGGCGTTCGCCCGCCTGACCGACGTGCGCTGAGCAACGGCATCACAGTCGGCCTCACCGGGCGGTGTGGGCCGGTACGGAAATTCCGTACCGGCCCACAC
>NZ_JBHWHV010000118.1:0-10748 GCF_042732375.1 Streptomyces sp. NPDC059785 | reverse complement strand
GTGTCGAACCGACCGGCGGCACGCGTGCTGCTGTGTGGCTCAGGCCCTCCGCCCGGCTATCCGGCGTAGGTCTCGAACTCGGCGACCTGCGGTGCGCCGGACGCGCTCGTGATCTCGAAGGTGACCTTGTTCAGGGAGGTCTGCGGGAAGGTGATGACCCCGGCTCCGCTGCCGGAGGTCAGGACGGCGCCGGTGTCGGCGTTGAGGACACGCCAGGAGCCGATCCGGCCCGCCGCGGCGGACGACTCACGGATGTTGATCCTGGACACCGTGGTGGCGGAACCCCACTTGATCGAGATGGAACCGGTGGCGCCCGACGGGGACCAGTAGGTGTTCAGGTCACCGTCCCTGACATTGCCGTAGCTGGTGCCGCTCGCCTTGCTCGAACCGTCGGAGCCGGCCCCGATGCTGAGGTTGGTCCCGCTGGGCTGGCTCGGCGACGCGGAGGAGGTCGGGGTGGGGGTGGGCGAGGCGCTCGCGGTGGGGCTCGAAGTCGGCGACTGCGGCGAGCAGTTGCCGTCCGACACCTGAAGTCCCGTACCGGCGCCCGCCGTCCGGCTCACCACGTCCGGCACGCACGCGGCGGAATCCAGCGTGTACGAGTACGGGATGCCGACCGTGGTGTTGGACTGCGGGTCGGGGCCCGCGGGGTAGTTCTCGTCCCCGGTCGCGGACCAGGTCACGTTGTCGAAGACGTTCCCGCTGACCTGCCAGGAGCCGAGCTCGTCGGTGTAGAAGGTGCCGAGGACGTCCTTGGAGTCCTCGAAGTAGTTGTTGTCCACCTTGGCCTTGGCGCCGGCCCGGGAGTTGATGCCCGACTCGTTCAGGCTCACGTAGTGGTTGTTGTAGATGTGGGCCGTGCCGCCGCGCAGCAGGGGCGTACGGGAGTCGATGTTCTCGTACAAGTTGTGGTGGAAGGTGACGTAGCCGTTGGTGAGGTCGCTCTCGCTGGAGCCGATGAGCCCGCCGCGCCCCGAGTCGCGCAGGACGCTGTACGACAGCGTGACGTACTGCGTGTTGTCCTTCATGTCGAAGAGGCCGTCGTAGCCCTCGTCCTCGCCGCCCGAGGCCAGCAGGGTGGTGTGGTCGACCCAGACATTGCGGACGTCGCTCTCCATGCCGATCGCGTCGCCGCCGTTGGAGGTGGGCGAACCCGACTTCTTCACGTTCTTGACGGTGACGTTCTGGATGATGATGTTGCTGGACTCCCGTATGTGGATGCCCAGTTGGTCGAAGACTGCGCCGCCGCCGACCCCGACGATCGTGACGTTGCTGATCTGCTTGAGCTCGATCTTGTCGGCTGCCGTGTTGCAGCTGTCGCCGGACACCTTGGTGGTGTTGCCGTGGTTGATGGTGCCCTCGACCTCGATGGTGATCGGCGTGCTGCTGCTTGCCCGGCCGCACAGCGCCGCGTGGATCTCGGTCCCGGTGGTGGCCCGTACCGTCTGACCGCCCGCCCCGCCGGTGGTGCCGCCGTTCTGGGTCGCGTACCCGGTGGCGCTGCCGGTCGCCGCCGACGCGTCGTCGGGCATGGACAGGGCCACCCCGATCGCTGCGGCGGTGGCCAGCGCGGCCGAGGCCGCGGAGAGTCGCTGCACGGCTGAACGTCTCATGCTCTTCACTCCATCGTCGTCGAGTGCCGAGTTGCTGTGAGCTGCTCGTTGCGCGGCGCGACGGCGTCCCGTCCCCGGGAAGCGCTTGCGCCGGACCGGCAGCGGCTCGTGCGGGAGCAATCGAAAAGCGGCAGAAAGCGCTTTCCCAGGGCGTGAGAATAGAGTGGCCGCCGAGTAACTGACAAGATGTCGGCAGCGGCAGCGGCAGCGGCAGCGGCAGCGGCAGCGGCATGCGGGCCGTGCGGGCCGTGCGGCCCCGTGGTCAGCCGGTGACCGGCTGAAGGGCCGTCAGGAAGTCGCCGATGGCGGTCGCGACGGCGCCGGGAGCCTCCAGGGGCAGCAGATGGCCGGCCCCGGGAATCGTCGTCAGGGTCGCGTGCGGGATGTGCGGCAGCAGATGCTCGCGCAGCACCTGCGGCGGCTCCACCACGTCGTGCTCCGCGGCCAGCACCGTCACCGGTACCTCGATGTCCCGGGCGGCGCGGGTGATGTCCCGCGCGATCCCGTGCAGGGGCCACTCGCGGCGGGCCTCGGCACCGGCGGCCAGACTGTCGCGGACCGCCGTGCCCCGTACCCCCTCGGGCAGCGGCGTCGCGGTCAGCACCTGGCCGAGCGCGTACGCCACCGACTCGGGCGAGTCGTAGGCGTGCGACAAACCCTGCCGGTACTCCTCGGTCACCATGGCCGGCGGCAGCGGCGGCGCGGGCGCCACGAGCACCAGCCCGGCCAGCCCGGCCGGGCGGCGCGCCGCGACGAGCTGGCTCGCCTTGCCACCCATCGAATGACCGACGAGGACGTACGGCCCCGGGACGGCCGTCTCGGCCACGCGGGCGAGATCGTCGGCGAGCTGGTCCAGGTGATACGGGCCGGGCAGCGCCCGCGAGGTGCCCCAGCCGCGCTGGTCGAAGCGGACCGTCTGCTGCCCGGGCGGCAGCTGGTCGATCACCCCGCTCCAGGTGTCGGCGGAGCCGCCCCAGTAGTGGACGAACACCAGCGCCGGTCCGGCGTCACCCGTCATCGGCGCGGCGGGGGAGCCGCCTGCCGGCTGTGCGGCGAGGGGTCCGGCCGTCACCTGTGCGGCCATGGATCCGCCCGTCGTCCGTACGGTGAGGGATCCGCCCGCCACGGGGACCGTCCTTGTCGTTTCCGTCATCGTCGTGCCTTTCCTGTGGGCCGCTCCGGGGCGGCTCCCGGCCTCCCGTGGCGGCTTCCTGTCGGTAGCCTGACCTGTGTGTCGGGCTCGGCATCGACGTTAAGCGAGCGAGCGTCGGACCTCCGGCGGAAAGGAACACGGTGCTTGTGGAAAACGGACATGATGCGGTGCGGCAACTGCGCTACCTGCCCGCCGTCGGAGCGGCGTACGGGGTGGAGGTCCTCGACTTCGCCGCGCTGCGCGCGATGGACGTGCAGCGCCGCCGCACGCGGCCCCAGCGCCCCGACTTCCATGTGTTCGCCCTGATCGGCTCCGGCGACGGTGCGCACGAGGCGGACTTCCGCGACTACCGGCTGCGGGCGGGCTGCGTCGTCTGGATCCGGCCGGGCATGGTGCACCGCTGGACCGACGTCGATGCCTGCGACGGCCCGCTGATCCTGTTCCGGCCCGGGTTCCTCCCCGGCTTCACCGCGGCGGAGGCCGCCGCACCGGCCTGCTGGGACCTCGACCCGCAGCGGCTGTCCCTCGCCCTGCCGGCGGCCGACCACCTCGGCCGCGAGCACGGCGCGGCGGTGAGCAACCCGCGCCTGGCCTCGCCCGCCCTGCTCTCCCACCTGCTGGCGGCGCTGATCCTGCGCGCTCTCCCCGACACCCCGGTCCCGGCCGGGGCGGGGGAGGCCGACGGCCGGGGCGCCGAGGTGTTCCGCGCCTATCGAGCGGCCGTCGAAGCGCACTTCACCGACTGGCACCGAGTGGCCGACTACGCGCGGGCGCTGGGCTACGACGTGCGCACCCTCACCAGGGCGACGCGCGCCGCCACCGGTACCGGGGCCAAGACCTTCCTCGACCAGCGCATCCTGCTGGAGGCCAAGCGGCTGCTCGCCCACACCGGCCTGCCGGTCGGCGGCTGCGCCCGGCGCCTCGGCTTCAAGGACACCGGCAACTTCACCACCTTCTTCCGGCGCCAGGCAGGCCTGGCGCCTGCCGCCTGGCGCGCCGCGTACTGACGCCGCCGGCCGGTGACCGGCCGTTCACCACCACGGTCGATGCCCGGCTGTCGACGACCGGCCGCCCGCGCGGCTCCGGCCGCCGGTCGGGGCACCCGCTCGCGGATATATACTTTCCATATGCACCTATCTCCCTCCGGCGGTGCGCCCACCGATGACGCGCCCTCCGACGAGCAGCGCGTCGAGACCGCGGCGCACGGTCTGCTGCGGGACCTGGCGGTCCTCACGCGGGCGCTGTTCCGGGCCGGGGAGTACGGGCTGACCCGCAGCGAGGTGTCCGTGCTGGACGCGCTGGACGGTGCGCCGCTGCGCGTCACCGAACTCGCCGCCCGTACCGGGATGGTCCAGCCCCGGGTGACCGTGGTCCTCCAGAAGCTGGCGGACCGGGAACTCGTCACCCGCCGGCGCTGCACCACCGACCGCCGCGCGGTGGAGACCACCCTGACGCCCGCGGGACGGCACCTGCTCGAACAGGGACGGCAGCGGATGGCCGCCGCCCTGCTGGAGGGACTGCGCACCACCACCACCGTCGATGACTGCGAGCACGCCGTGAGCGCCGCCCGCCGGTCCATCGGGACACTCGCCCACGCCATGCAGCCGCCGGAGGCCACTTGACCAGCCCGGAAACCGCCCAGCAGACCTCGAACCGGAGCGCGGGCACGACCCCCGCCCACGCCGCACGGAAGGAACTGGCGCCCCGGCGGGTCGCCGGCCCGTACCGGTGGTGGGACTGGGTGCTGGTCAGCGACCCGGGGCTCGGGCAGTTGCAGGCCGGCTGGCGGACCCTCGTGGCCATGGTCACCTCCCTCGCCGTCGGCTACGGCATGGCCCGTTCCCTGGCCGTACCGCCGATGATCGGCATGATGGTCGGCGGGATGATGGGGCTGATGAGCGCCTTCGCGGTCGCCGGGAACACCTGGACCCAGCTCGCCCGGGGCATCCTGTGGATGCCCTTCCCGTTCGCGGCGGTGCTCTGGCCGGCCGCGGCCCTGCACGGCGACCGCGCCCTGGAGATAGGTCTCAACGGCGCCGCGCTCGCCGTCACCTTCCTGCTGGCCAGGTTCGGGCCGCTGGCCCTGCTCACCGGCATGATGATGTTCAACGGCCTGCTGGTCGGCACCATCGCGGGCATCCCCTCCGCCCTGGTGGGCAAGGCGTTCGCGGTGGCCCTGGTGGCCGCCGCCGCGGTGCTACTCACCCGGCTGCTGCTGTGCTTCCCGATGCCGCGCGAGGATCTGCTGCGCACCCAGCGGGCGTTCGTGGTGGAGGCGCGCCGCCTGGCCGACACCGCCGTCGACGCGCTCGACCCCGACGCCGACCCGCGCCGCGTCGAGCGCCGTATGAGCCGCTCGCTGCGCCGCCTCAACATCGTGACCGTCACGATCGACGGACGCCTCGCCCAGCCCGAGGCCGCCACCGAGCCCACCACGGCCGAGATGCTGCACCGCCACCTCTTCGACGCCGAACTCGCCCTGCGCGGCATCGGCCAGGCGGTGCAGGCGCTCGCCGCGCAGTCACCTCCCGAGAAGCTGCGGGAGTCGCTGGCGGTGGGCCTGCTGCTGGCCCGCGACACCCCGCCGGCCCGGGCGGGCGGACTGCGGCCCGCGATTCAGCTGATCCACGAACAGGCCGACGCCGTCCTGCGCGACCCGGAGGCCGACCCGCGCGACGCCGAGTGCGCCGCCCTCGCCCGCCGCGTCGCCGAACTGCTCGAATCCCTCGCTGACTCGCTGGTGAGCTGGCTGGCCCTGGGGCAGGAGACGCCGAAGAGCCCGACCACGGTGCCGTTCCAGCCCGCCGTCGCGCTGGAGAACAACCGGATCCCCGCCTCGGCCGCGCCGATGCGGCGCGCGCTGACCGCCCGTACCCGCAGCGGCTGGCAGCGCGCCGTCCCCTTCGTCCGCGCCCCGCTGCACGCGGCGGTGGCCGCCGCGATCGTCTGCCCCATCGCCGACGCCATCGACCCGCGCCGCTTCTACTGGGGCCTGGTCGGCGTGATGATCACGCTGTTCGGCACCAACACCACGCACGAACGGCTGCGCAAGTTCGGCCACCGCATGGTCGGTACGGCGGCCGGCGCGGTGCTCGGCGTGCTCCTGCTGCACCTGATCGGCCACCAGCACGTCTACTGGACGCTCACCGTCATCGTCCTCGGCCTGTCCTTCGGCTCCTGGGGCATGCAGCGGGCCTACGGACTGTGGGTGGCGGGTCTCGTCGTCGCCCTGGTCCAGCTCTACGCGCTGACCACGCCGGACAGCGGCATGAACCACCTGCTCGGCGAGCGCCTCATCGACAACGGCATCGGCATCCTGGTCGCCACGGCCTGCGCCGCGCTGATCTTCCCCCTGTCCACCCGGGCGGTCGTCCGCGAGGCCGAGCACGGCTACGTGGAAGCGGTGCAGATCCTCCTCACCCAGGTCGCGGCGCGCTGGGCGGAGCCGGACAGCCCGGTCCGGCTGCGCGGCGCGGCACGCGCGATCGACGTCGCCCTGATCCAGGTCGCGGAGGTGTCCCGGCCGCTGGTGCGGATGCCGCTCGGGGTACGCGGACGCGGCCCGCACCACCGGATGGCGCTGCTCACCACGGCCGCCGGGCACGCGCGGGCGCTGGCCGCCGCGGCGGACGTCGACATCGACCTCCCGCCCGCGCTGGGCGAGCGGATCCGGTTCATCACCACCACCTTCACCGACTCGCTGCGCGCGCTCGACCACCATCTCGTCAACGGCACCGCGCAGGGCCAGTGGCGATCCGTCAGCCCGCTCGTCCGCGAACTCCGTACCGGGCTGCGGCCCGCCGCGCCCGGACCGCGCGCCCGGCGCCTGCAAACTGCGCTGCGCGAGCTGGAGGCCCTCGACCAGACGCTCACCGCGTTCGCCGAACAGTCGGGCCTGCCGGTGGCGTCCGGCACCGGTGCCGCTTCACAACAGCTTCAGCCGCAGCCCGCATCCGAGGTGCCTTCGGCCGCTCCCACCACGGCCACGGCCACGGCTGCGGCCCCTGCCACGGCCTCCGTGACCAGTACGCCCGCCGACCCGGCCCCGGTGACCGGCACGGTTCCCGTGACCGGCACGGTGACCTGCGCCGAGCATCCCGGTGGCTGTCCCGCCCGGATCACCGTGATCAACGCACGCGGTCAGCGCGTCGCCCAGGCGTACACCGACGGCGGCCGCTACCGGCTGGGCCTGCGCCCCGGCCACCACACCCTGGTGGTGTCGGCGGCCGGCCATCCGCCGCACGCCCAGTCCGTGTCGGTGCGGCCGGGACAGCCCTTGGGCCTCGACCTCGGCCTTCAGCAACGCGGCGGCTGAATCCGTCGCTGCCCTGTCGCCGGGGGAGACGCTGATACATACTGTGCCTGTTTGTTTCACGCGTTCCCTACAGTTCCCTACCGGTGGGAGGCAGGCCGATGGACCTCGATGAGGCGCGGAGCCGTTTCGCGATCCTGCGCGGCAAGGAGTCCGCGGTGTCGCCCGAGGAACTCGACGCCGTCTGGGCCGCGTTGCCGACGGTCCGCGTCGAGGACATCCTCGGCGAGTGGCGGGGCAGCGACTTCGACACCGGGCATCCCCTCAACAAGCGGCTGGTGGCGTCGGGCTGGTACGGCAAGACGTTCGTCTCGGCCCACGACGCCAAGCCGCTGATCATGCGCGGGAAGGACGGCCGCCTGTACTCCGACACCGAACTCGGCAAGGGCGAGGCCAGCCTGTGGATGGTCGAGTTCCGGGGTGAGTCGACGGCCACCATGGTCTACGACGGCCAGCCGGTCTTCGACCACTTCAAGGCCGTCGACGACCGCACCCTGATGGGCATCATGAACGGCAAGGGCTTCGCCGAGAACGGCCCCTTCTACTACTTCGTCCTCGAACGCGCCTGAGCGGGACCGGGCGGGTGGCCGACCTGCACCCGACCTGCACCCGTCCGGTCCCGCGGGGCTCGCGAACGTTTCCCGGGGCCGCGGCGTCGGAGGAGGGGCAGACGGTCTGCCGCGTCGCCGTTCTTCCGGGGGGACCACATGAGCAGGAGAGCCGGCTCGGCGCGCACCACGAGTGCGCCGGCCATGGTGGTGGTGATGGCGGTGGCGGTGTCCCTGCTGACCGCCGGCTGCGGCAGCCGCCCGGAGACCGGTGGCTCGGACGATCAGGACCTGGCCTCGGCCTCGGCGCACCGGTCCCGGCAGGTCGCCGCCGCCTGGGACGGGTCGGCCGCGGCCGCCGAGTGGCGGTCCGGCTACCACCCGATGGCGGAGGTGGTCCAGCCACCGCACGGCGGTCTGCGCGGCCGGGCCGACAGGCGGGCCTACCGGGAGCGCAACTTCGTCCTGCGGGGTGAGCTGCCCGCCACCTGGCCGAAGACGGGCCGGGTCACCTGGTCCGGAAGCCCACCGCTCACCCGACCGCTGACGGCACCGGCCGAGTCGTACGAGACCCTGGCCGGTGCCCGCGTCGGGGACGCACCGCACCTCACCGTGACCGGGGTGGAGCCGGGGACGATGAGCCTGGTCACCAGCCGTGGCCCGGCGACGGTGCCCGCCTGGCTCCTCACCCTGGACGGCTACGACTCTCCCCTCAGGCTGGCCGCCGCCTTACCGTCAGAACTCCCCGCGTCGCCGATCCGGCCGGACCGAGACCTCCCCGGCCAGCCGCTGAGGCGCCTCACCGGTATCGCCGCGGACGGGCGCTCGGTCACCGTCGTCGCGCTGCACGGCGTCTGCGACGACGGCCCCGCCGTGGACGTACTGGAGACAGCGGGCAGCGCGGTGCTGTCGGCCTTGGTCAAGTCCCGTGAGGACGGCGGTACTTGCACCAAGCAGGGGAAGCTGGAGGAGGTCACCGTGAAGCTGGCGCGTCCTCTGGGCGACCGCGTCCTCCTCGACGCGCACACCGGCCGGCCGATCGCCTACCGGTAGTCCTCCAGGGAGCGCTGGAACGTGAGGCCGGGGCGGCCGGAGAGCCGGGTCTCGCCGGTGACACGGAACCCCGTACGGGTCAGCACGGTCCGGGACGCCTGGTTGTCGAGGGTGGTGGCGGCGCGCAGCGTGGTCAGGCCGTACCGGTCGGCGGCGAGGGCGCACATCTGCCGCACCGCCGAGGTGGCCAGCCCCCGGCCCGCCGCCCGTTCCGCGATCCGGTACCCGAGCGAGGCGGCGCCGTCCGCCGCGTCCACCAGGTTGACCCGCCCCAGCACCGCGCCCGCGGTGTCGACGAGCACGTGGAAGTAGCAGATTCCGGCCTCCTGTTCGGCCAGGAGCGCACGGATCCGCTCGTCGAACGCGGCGAAGTAGTCGTCGCCGCGATCGGGAACGGACGCCGCGAAGTAGGCCCGGTTCTCCCGCTCGAAGGCGAGGAGGGCGGGTATGTGGTCCGGCCGGAGCAACTGCGGCGCGTACACGGAAGACACGGAAGTCACGGCGGGTGTTCAGTCCTCCCAGTCCAGTTGGGGCTCCGGTACGCCGACCGAGCGGGCGTACGCCTCGACTTCGCCGCGCGCCGCGGTGTCCCCGCGCGCGTAGCGGAAGACCCGGCCGGCGAAGACGACGAACGCCTCGGCCGGGGTGCCGAAGTTGGCGTACCAGCCGCCGTGCGGCAGCAGGCAGCCCGCCAGCGCGTCGGCCAGCCGTGCCGCCTCGCGTTCAGGTGCCTGGAAGTCCAGCAGGGTCCACTGTCCGGGCTGTTCGGCGCCGGGGCTGTCGACGGCGATTCTCCGCACCTTCGTGACCTGGAGCGGGACGCTGTCCAGCATGCTGCCGACGCGCAGGCTCTCACCGATCAGGACACCGTTGAGCACAGGAGCTGCCACCTCGCCGCCATCGCCGGTACGGGACACCGTGACCCTACGCCGACCGCCCTGCGTACGGCCGCGACTTGTTCAGACAGAGGATTCTCGTCCGGATCCGCTCCGGGTCCCCGCCGGTGCCGGACGTCCGCAGCCGAAGGCCGCCTCCACGAAGCACTGCTGGTACGCCGCCCGCGAGCCCTGCCGCAGGGCGCGCTCCAGCGCGTCCGGGGACGGCGCGGCGCGCCGGGACCAGCCGTCGCGCAGGAGCGAGACGGCGAACCCGGCGAGGAAGGCGTCGCCGCAGCCCATCGTGTCGGACATGGTGCCGGGGGCGGCGGGGCGGGCCGGTGCGGTGGCGGTGGTGCGGCCGTCGTGGGCGATCGCTCCGTCGAGGCCGCGCGTGGCCAGCGCGATGCCCGCGCCCCGCCGCACGGTCTCGGCGAGCAGCGCACGCGTGGCGCCCTCGTCCAGGTGCGAGCAGGACAGCAGTGCCAGGTCCACGTGCGGGCAGACGCGGTCGAGGTAGGCGGGCGCGCGGTACTCGTCCTCGTCGGAGAAGTCGAAGCTGATCAGCGGTTCGGCCGCGGCGAGCCGGGGGAGTTCGGCCTCGGTGTGCGAGTAGACGCTGGAGCGGACGAGGGCGAAGGACGCCGCGTAGGCGAGCAGGGCGGGGTCGAGGGCGAGCGGTGCGCCGACGGCGTCGCCGCCGGGGTCGTAGCCGAGGAACTCCCGGTCGCCGTCCCGTACATGGAGGGTGGAGACGGAGGTCGCGCCGGGGCGTACGACGCTGTGGTCCACGGTGACGCCCTGCGCCGCCACCGCCGTGCGCAGATACGTGCCGAGGTCGTCGTCGCCGAACACCCCGAGGTGGGCGGCGTCCAGGCCGAGCCGGCGGGCGTAGACGGCGACGTTGACGCAGTTGCCGCCGGGGTAGTCGGTGCCGCGGTCCACGAAGCGGTCGATGGTGCTGTCGCCGAAGCCGAGCACGTTGAGCGCATCAGGGGTGCTCGGGGAGGTCGGGGTGGTCTGGGCGGTCATCAGGGCTCCCGGGTGCGGGCGCCGCGCGGGGGACGCGGCGCCCGACATGGGCGCGCCCGGGGCGGGGGCCCCGGTGGCGGGGGCCGCGCCCGCCCCCCCACGCCTCGGTCGTGGAGAGGCCGACGCCCTCCAGCTTCTCCCAGATCGCCGGCACGTCCTCGA
>NZ_JBHWHV010000117.1:0-11114 GCF_042732375.1 Streptomyces sp. NPDC059785 | reverse complement strand
GCGGGGCCCCCCCAACCCCCCGGGCCCGGGCCCCCCCCCGGGGCCCGGGCCCCTCTCTCCGCGTACTCGTCTCAGCGCTTGTGCTGCGAGTCCGCGACCGTGACCTCGACGCGCTGGAACTCCTTGAGCTCGCTGTAGCCGGTGGTGGCCATGGCACGGCGCAGGGCGCCGAAGATGTTCATGGAGCCGTCCGGGATGTGCGAGGGGCCCGTAAGAATCTCCTCGATGGTGCCGACGGTGCCGAGGTCGACCTTCTTGCCGCGCGGCAGCTCCTCGTTCACCGCCTCCATGCCCCAGTGGTTGCCCTTGCCCGGCGCGTCGGTCGCGCGCGCCAGCGGGGAGCCCATCATCACCGAGTCGGCCCCGCAGGCGATCGCCTTCGGCAGGTCGCCGGACCAGCCGACGCCGCCGTCCGCGATGACGTGCACGTACCGGCCGCCGGACTCGTCCATGTAGTCCCGGCGGGCCGCGGCGACGTCCGCCACCGCCGTCGCCATCGGGACCTGGATGCCCAGCACGTTGCGCGTGGTGTGCGCGGCGCCGCCGCCGAAACCGACGAGCACACCGGCCGCGCCGGTACGCATCAGGTGCAGGGCGGCCGTGTACGTCGCGCAGCCGCCGACGATCACCGGCACGTCGAGCTCGTAGATGAACTGCTTCAGGTTCAGCGGCTCGGCGGCACCCGACACGTGCTCGGCCGACACCGTCGTACCGCGGATGACGAAGATGTCGACGCCCGCGTCCACGACGGCCTTGGAGAACTGCGCGGTGCGCTGCGGGGAGAGCGCGGCGGCGGTGACCACGCCCGAGTCGCGCACCTCCTTGATGCGCTGCCCGATCAGCTCCTCCTTGATCGGCGCCGCGTAGATCTCCTGGAGGCGGCGGGTGGCCGTCTCCGCGTCCAGGCCCACGACCTCGTCGAGCAGCGGCTGCGGGTCCTCGTACCGCGTCCACAGGCCCTCGAGGTTGAGCACGCCCAGGCCGCCCAGCTCGCCGATGCGGATCGCCGTGGCCGGGGAGACGACCGAGTCCATGGGGGCGGCCAGGAACGGCAGCTCGAAGCGGTAGGCGTCGATCTGCCAGGCGATCGAGACCTCCTTCGGGTCCCGGGTACGGCGGCTGGGGACGACGGCGATGTCGTCGAACGCGTATGCCCGGCGGCCGCGCTTGCCGCGCCCGATCTCGATCTCAGTCACGTGTGTGGCCTTTCCCTGATGCGTTGCAGCGTCTCCAGTATCGCCGACGGGTACGGCGAGGGCGGCCCCGGATGGTCCCGGAGCCGCCCCTGAGAAGACCCTCGGCAGGATCCGCGGCAGACCCTTACGGGCCCGGCGGCTACTTGCTGCGGCTGTAGTTCGGGGCCTCGACCGTCATCTGGATGTCGTGCGGGTGGCTCTCCTTGAGCCCCGCGGAGGTGATCCGCACGAACCGGCCCTTGGACTCCATCTCCTCGATGGTGGCGGCGCCCACGTAGCCCATGGTCTGGCGCAGACCGCCGACGAGCTGGTGCAGCACGTTGGCCAGCGGGCCGCGGTAGGGCACCTGGCCCTCGATGCCCTCGGGCACGAGCTTGTCGTCGGAGGCGACCTCGCCCTGGAAGTAGCGGTCCTTGGAGTACGACTTCGCCTGGCCGCGGGACTGCATGGCGCCCAGCGAACCCATGCCCCGGTACGACTTGAACTGCTTGCCGTTGATGAATTGCAGCTCGCCCGGCGACTCCTCGCAGCCCGCGAGCAGGCTGCCCAGCATCACCGTGTCGGCGCCGGCGGCGAGCGCCTTGCCGATGTCGCCGGAGTACTGAAGGCCGCCGTCGCCGATCAGCGGAACGCCGGCGGCACGGGCCGCGAGGGACGCCTCGTAGATGGCGGTGACCTGCGGGACGCCGATGCCGGCGACCACTCGGGTGGTACAGATCGAGCCGGGGCCCACGCCCACCTTGATGCCGTCCACACCGGCGTCGATCAGGGCCTGGGCGCCATCGCGCGTGGCCACGTTGCCGCCGATCACGTCGACCGCGACGCTCGACTTGATCTTCGACATCCAGCTCAGCGCGTTGCTGTTGTGGCCGTGCGAGGTGTCGACGACCAGGAAGTCCACACCGGCCTCGGCCAGCGCCTGGGCGCGCTCCAGCGCCTCCGGGCTGGCGCCGACGGCCGCACCCACGAGCAGCCGGCCCTCGGCGTCCTTGGCCGCGTTCGGGTACTGCTCGGCCTTGACGAAGTCCTTGACCGTGATGAGGCCCTTGAGGACGCCCGCCTCGTCGACCAGCGGGAGCTTCTCGATCTTGTGGCGGCGCAGGAGCTGCATGGCGTCCGCGCCGGAGATGCCCACCTTGCCGGTGACCAGCGGCATCGGGGTCATGACCTCGCGCACCTGGCGCGTCCGGTCGGTCTCGAAGGCCATGTCCCGGTTGGTGACGATGCCGAGCAGCTTGCCGGCACCGTCGGTGACGGGCACGCCGCTGATGCGGAACTTCGCGCACAGCGCGTCGGCCTCGGCGAGGGTGGCGTCCGGGTGCACGGTGATCGGGTCGGTGACCATGCCGGACTCGGAGCGCTTGACCAGGTCGACCTGGTTGACCTGGTCCTCGATGGAGAGGTTGCGGTGCAGCACGCCGACGCCGCCCTGGCGGGCCATCGCGATCGCCATCCGGGACTCGGTGACCTTGTCCATCGCCGCGGAGAGCAGCGGGATGTTGACCCGGACGTTGCGGGAGATGCGGGACGAGGTGTCGACCGCGTTCGGGAGCACCTCGGAGGCGCCCGGCAGCAGCAGCACGTCGTCGTAGGTCAGCCCGAGTGTCGCGAATTTGGCGGGCACTCCGTCGACGTTGGCAGTCATGACACCTTCTCCATATGGCCTTGATCGGTGCGGATGTCCATGCTAACGGGAAGCGCGACCGTCTCATTCCACGGCTCCTGGCACCTCCCGTCTTCGTAGCTTCGTACGGTCCGGGGTGCCTCGTTGTTCACCCGGGTCCCGTCCGGTGCCTCGTGCGTCGGGCGCGGTGCCTCGTCCGTCGCCGAAGCGCGGTGGTCGGGGCCGTGCATACGCGGGTGCGGGAGGTGGTGGGCCGGCGCCCGGCCGTCGGTGCTGCCGGCTACTGCTCCGCCAGTGCGCGTAGGCGGCTCAGGGCTCGGTGTTGGGCTACTCGTACGGCTCCTGGGGACATGCCCAGCATCTGGCCGGTCTCCTCGGCGGTCAGGCCTACGGCGATGCGGAGGAGGAGCAGCTCGCGCTGGTTCTCCGGGAGGTTCGCCAGGAGTTTCTTGGCCCACTCGGCGTCGCTGCTGAGCAGTGCCCGCTCCTCGGGGCCGAGCGAGTCGTCGGGGCGCTCGGGCATCTCGTCCGAGGGCACGGCCGTGGAGCCGGGGTGCCGCATCGCGGCGCGCTGGAGGTCGGCGACCTTGTGGGCCGCGATCGCGAAGACGAAGGCTTCGAAGGGGCGCCCGGTGTCCTTGTAGCGCGGTAGTGCCAGGAGGACCGCTACGCAGACCTCCTGCGCCAGGTCTTCGACGAAGTGGCGCGCGTCACCGGGCAGCCGCGACAGGCGGGTGCGGCAGTAACGCAGCGCGAGAGGGTGTACGTGCGCGAGCAGATCGTGCGTCGCCTGCTCGTCGCCGTCGACCGCGCGGTGGACGAGCGCGCCGATTGCCCCCTGGGCATAAACCGGCTCGTCGTCACGCATCGGTCCATGGTGCCCCGGCGTCGTACGATCCGTGGCACCGCGTCCGTAGTTGTGCACCGAAGCGTTATGAGCAGGTGCGCCGGAACTCATCTCCTGCGCCCTCCCCTTCCGCTCGCCCGACTCGTCCCCGAGGAACTCCACACCTCAAGGATGCGGCATCCGCCGGGAAACGGGGATCGGACGCCGAGGAGCCCGGTCCCGGCGGCCCGGCCCCGCCCGCCGTGCGGCGGGCGGGAGGCACCGTACGGCCGGTGGGGATCGCCATCCCGCGGAGGCCCACCTAGCGAACCAGGCCCCACCGGAAACCGAGCGCCACGGCGTGCGCGCGGTCCGAGGCGCCGAGCTTCTTGAACAGCCGCCGGGCGTGCGTTTTGACGGTGTCCTCGGAGAGGAAGAGCTCCCGGCCGATCTCCGCGTTGGAGCGGCCGTGGCTCATGCCCTCCAGGACCTGGATCTCACGCGCGGTGAGCGTCGGGGCCGCGCCCATCTCCGCCGAGCGCAGCCGGCGCGGGGCGAGCCGCCAGGTCGGGTCGGCCAGGGCCTGTGTGACGGTGGCGCGCAGCTCGGCGCGCGAGGCGTCCTTGTGCAGATAGCCGCGGGCACCGGCGGCGACCGCCAGGGCCACGCCGTCCAGGTCCTCGGCGACGGTGAGCATGATGATGCGGGCGCCGGGATCTGCGGACAGCAGCCGCCGGACGGTCTCCACGCCGCCCAGGCCGGGCATGCGTACGTCCATCAGAATCAGGTCCGAGCGGTCGGCGCCCCAGCGGCGGAGGACTTCCTCGCCGTTGGCCGCCGTCGTCACGCGCTCGACGCCGGGCACGGTCGCAACCGCGCGGCGGAGCGCCTCTCGGGCAAGCGGGGAGTCGTCGCAGACGAGGACGGATGTCATGGCCGCCCTCCGCAGCTGATGCGCGTCACCTTGAGCCTCCAGGCTGGTACGAAATCGTCACCTGTGCGGTCGACCGTCCCGGACGCCTGCCCGAGCGCTTCTTGTTTCAACCGCCTCCGCACTCTCAACGACGGTCACTCGAAAGAGTTACGGGCCCGGTCACCGTCTTCGGCACTCTACGTGAGGGCGCGGACACGTTGGAGACATGCGCGGCGGACCCACAATCTTTCATCACAACCCATGCCCCGTTTAGCCCGTTTTCTTCCCCTTTCTAGGTGTCTACTACTAGATTTCCTATGAGTCATATTTTCATCTCCTTAGATAGTAGATGTACCGTCGAACCGTCGATCGGCACCTAGCAGCCCGGAACGGCCTCAAGGGGACACGCAATGGCAGATTTCTCCCGCCTTCCCGGTCCGAACGCGGACCTATGGGACTGGCAGCTCCTCGCGGCCTGCCGCGGGGTGGACAGCTCGCTCTTCTTCCACCCGGAGGGCGAGCGGGGTGCGGCACGCAGTGCCCGTGAGAACTCGGCCAAAGAGGTCTGCATGCGGTGCCCGGTCCGCGCCCAGTGCGCGGCGCACGCGCTCGCCGTGCGCGAGCCGTACGGGGTGTGGGGCGGCCTGACCGAGGACGAGCGCGAGGAACTGATGGGGCGGGCGAGGAATCGGCTGGTCACGACGGCGCCCGCCGCGCCCGCCGCGCCTGCCACACCTGCTGTGTCGGCGCCTGCCGCGCCTGCCGCGCCTGCCGTGTCGACTCCTGTCGCATCTGCACAGCAGGCGAACGGTGGGGCGCAGCATCAACCGGACGACTGACCGTGAGTCAGAAGGAACGTTTCTGCCGCGTTCTCGGCTGCGGGACCTGACCGTCCCCGCCGGGTTCAGCGAGCGGCCGCCACGGCCAGCTGATCGAGTGTCGCCGCCACCGCCGGGACCTGGGCGAGGTCCGGCAGCGTCAGGGCGACGATCTCCCGCCGCACCGCCGGCTCCACCGCCAGGGTGCGCACGCCCTTGGGACGTACGGACTCCACGGCCAGCTCCGGCAGGACGGCGACGCCGAGGCCCGCGCCGACCAGGCCCATCACGGCCGGATAGTCGTCGGTGGCGAAGTCGATCCGGGGTACAAAACCGGCGCCCTCACAGACCTCGACGAGCTGTCCCCGGCAGCGCGGGCAGCCCGCGATCCACGGCTCGTCGGCCAGTTCGCCGATGGCGACCGAGCCGGCCGCGCCCAGCCGGTGCCCCTCCGGGACCAGGCCCACGAGCCGGTCCGTCAGCAGCGGCCGCACCACCAGGTCGGGCCACTCCTCCACCACGGCCGCGGTCTCGTAGCGGAAGGCGAGCGCGATGTCGCAGTCGCCCTCGCGGAGCATCTCCACGGAGCGCGGCGGTTCGGCCTCCTCCAGGGAGACACGGGTGCCCGGGTGGGCGGCGCGCAGGGCGGCGAGGGCGGTCGGCACCAGCGTGGAACTGCCGCTGGGGAAGGAGACGAGGCGGACGCGGCCCGCCCGCAGACCGGCGATCGCGGCGATCTCCTCCTCGGCGGCGGTCAGCCCCGCGAGGATGCCGGAGGCGTGCCGGACGAGGGCCTCGCCGGCCTGGGTGAGCCGCATCTCACGGCCGGTGCGGATCAGCAGCGGCGTGCCGACGGAGGACTCCAGCGCTTTCATCTGCTGGCTGACGGCGGGCTGGGTGCAGCCCAGCTCGCGGCCGGCCGCCGAGAAGGAACCGGTGGCGGCGACGGCACGCAGAACGCGGAGATGGCGGGCCTCGATCACCCTTCAAGCATAAGTGAATCTTGGGGCGAGAGGCGAATATTACGTCGACGCTTTGCCCGCCGATCACTTAGCGTGGTCGTCATGGAGGTCGTGATGAAGGTGTTGTCGCTGAATCTGGGGCGGGCGCGGGCCGTCGAGTACACGGACCAGCCGGAGGGCGTGACGGGGATGGACAAGCGGCCCGTGGAGGGTCCGGTGCGGGTGGCGGCGCCGGGGCCGAAGGGTGTCGGAGGCAGCGGACTGGCCGGGGACGCGGTGTGCGACACCCGGCACCACGGCGGCGACGACCAGGCGGTCTACGCGGTCGCGCGCGAGGACCTCGACGCGTGGGAGCGCGAGCTGGGCCGCCCCCTGGTGAACGGCGTCTTCGGGGAGAATCTCACCACCCAGGGCATCGACGTGTCCGGCGCCCTGATCGGCGAGCGCTGGCAGGTGGGCCCCGACGTGGTCCTCGAAGTCACCAGCGGGCGGATCCCGTGCCGCACCTTCCAGGGGCACCTCGGGGAGAAGGGCTGGGTCAGACGCTTCACCCAGAAGGGCGCGCCGGGCGCTTACCTGAGAGTGATTCGGCCCGGCGACATCCGGGCGGGCGACCCGGTCCGCATCGTGCACCGGCCGGACCACGACATCACGGTGGCCCTCTCGTTCCGCGCCGTGACCACCGAGCGCGAGCTGCTGCCGCGGCTGCTCGCGGCGGCGGACACACTGCACCCGGGGGAGCTGGAGACCGCCCGCAAGTACGTGGAGAAGTACGGCACTTCCGTGGCCTGAGCCGCGTGGCGCGAGCCGCCCCGGTGCCCTTCGCGACGGCTGTCCCGCGGGGCCGCCCGACCCGCGTCCCGCGTGCGCCCCGGGCAGCCCCGCGGCGCACGCGAGGTGCGCGTACGCGGGGCTCCGGCAGGGCGCTGGCGGCACAGCACCGGTCACTAACCTTGCGCCATGACAACGGCTTTGATTACGGGCTCCACCTCGGGGATCGGCGCCGCGTTCGCGCGACGCCTCGCGGCGGACGGCCACAACCTCGTCCTGGTGGCCCGCGACACCAAGCGGCTGCGCGAGCAGGCGACCGAGCTGCACGACCGGCACGGCATCGAGGCGGAGGTGCTGACGGCGGACCTGTCGGCGGACGACGGCATCGAGACGGTCGCCGACCGCCTCTCGGACCGCAGGCACGCCGTCGACCTGCTGGTCAACAACGCCGGTTTCGGCAACAAGGGACGCTTCCTCGAAGTGCCGATGACCGACGAGCTGACCATGCTCAAGGTGCACTGCGAGGCGGTGCTCCGGCTGACGTCGGCGGCCGTCGAGGCCATGCGCGAGCGCGGCCGGGGCGGCGTCGTCAACGTGGCCTCGGTCGCCGCCTTCGTACCGCGCGGCACGTACGGCGCGTCCAAGGCGTGGGTCGTGCAGTTCACCCAGGGCGCGGCGAAGGACCTGGCGGGCAGCGGCGTACGGCTGATGGCGCTGGCCCCGGGCTTCGTGCGCACCGAGTTCCACCAGCGGGCCGGGATGGGCACGGACAACATCCCGAACTGGATGTGGCTCGACGCGGACAAGGTGGTCGCGGCCGGACTCGCGGACCTCGCCCGGGGCAAGTCCCTCTCCATCCCGGACCCGCGCTACAAGGCCCTGCTCGGCCTGGCGAAGCTGGCCCCGCGCTCGCTGCTCGGCGGGATCACGTCGAAGACGGGCCGCAAGTACGGGCCGCAGTGAGGCGGAGGACTCGCGATACGGGTGCGGATGCGGGCCGCCGTGAGAGGGCGGCCCGCACCGGGCACCGGACCCGCCTCCGGCAGCGGCCACCGGACGGGGACACAGGTGTGTCACGTGTGACGCACAGATACCGGTGATAGCGAAGGGGGATGTTCGAGGGCCGGAACGCGGGAGGAAGAAGGAACGGCACGGCGCCCGGAGGGGGTGTGGCTGCCGCTGTCGGAGTGCCGGACGCGCACGCGGCGGAGGAGGTGATGCCGCCCGTTGCGCCAGGCGGGGGCGAGCCGGACAGTGCTGCCCCGGGCTCGGGCGGGCCGACCGGCGATAACCCGGGCGCGAGCGGGCCGGTCGACAGTGCCCTGGGCGCGAGCGGACCGATCGGCAGCAGCCGAGGCTCGGCCGGACTGGTCGGCAGCGGCCGAGGCTCGGCCGGACTGATCGGCAGTCGGCCAGCCGGAAGCCACCGGAACGGAAGCCCTTCGGACGGCACCCACCCCGGCGCGGGCCCCCCGGACGGAAGCGGACCGGACGGAAGCGGACCGGACGGAAGCGGACCGGGTGGAAGCGGACCGGGTGGGACCGGACCGGGTGGGAGCCGCCCGGACGGAAATGTGCCGGACGGGACCCATCTCGGCACGGGCCACCCCGACGACAGCCGGCCGCACGGCACCCACCCCGGCACGGGCCACCCCGACGGAAGCCGGCCGCACGGCACCCACCCCGGCACGGGCCACCCCGACGGAAGCCGGCCGCACGGCACCCACCCCGGCACGGGCCACCCGGACCGCAGTTGCCCGGACGAAAGCCGTCCGGACGAAAGTCGGCCGAATGGCAGTCAGCCGGACGGGAGTCGCCCCCACGGAAGCCACCCGGACGGAAGTCACCCGGGCGGGAGTCGGCCGGGCGGGAGTCGTCTCAGTGGCGCCGCGGGGCGGCCGGGCGGGAGTCGGCCGGGCGCCGGGTTCCGGCCCGATATCGAGGGGCTGCGGGCGCTGGCCATCGGCCTCGTGCTGCTCTACCACGCGGGGGTGCCCCTGCTGCCCGGCGGCTACGTCGGTGTCGACGTCTTCTTCGTGATCTCGGGCTACCTCATCACCGGGCTGCTGGTACGGGAGCTGGGCCGCGACGGCCGGGTGTCGCTCGCCGGTTTCTACGCCCGCCGGGCGCGCCGCCTGCTGCCGTCGGCGCTCGCGGTGCTGGCCGCGGTCGTACTGGCGGCCTGGCTCCTGGTCTCCCCCGCGGGCCGCCGGACGATCTTCCTGGACGTCGTCGCGGCGGCGCTGTACGCGGTGAACTGGCGGCTGGCGGGCGAGGCGGTCGACTACTCGGCGCTGGACAGCGCGGCCAGCCCGGTCCAGCACTTCTGGTCGCTGGCGGTCGAGGAGCAGTTCTACCTGGTGTGGCCGCTGCTGCTGATCGCGGTGGCGTGGTGCTGCCGGCGTAGGGGCCGGGACGTCCGCCCGTGGCTGGCGGGGGTGCTCACCGTGACCGCCGCCCTCTCCTTCTGGTATGCGCTGCACCAGACCCGCGAGGCGGCCGGGGCCGCGTACTTCTCCACCGGGACGCGCTACTGGGAACTCGCGGCGGGCGCGCTCCTCGCACTGGTACCCGCGACCTGGTGGCGCCGGATGCCACGGCGGGCGGCCGCCGCGGCGGGCCTCGCGGGGGCCGCCGGAGTCACCGCCGCCGCGCTGCTGTACGACGACGGCACGGCGTTCCCGGGCCCGGGCGCCCTGCTCCCGGTGCTCGGCACGGCCGCCGTCGTCGCCGCCGGAGCCGCCGCGGCGAACACCCCCGTCAGCCGACTCCTCTCCCTCCCGCCGATCCGCTGCATCGGCCGGATCTCGTACTCCTGGTACCTGTGGCACTGGCCGTTCCTGGCCTTCGTCACCGTGTGGCTGGGCGAACTGCCGCTGTCGGTGGCCCTGCTCGCGGTGGCCCTGTCCTGGATACCGGCCGCGCTGACGCACCGTTTCGTGGAGAACCGTTTCCGGCACGCACCCGCGCGAGCGGTGCAGCGCGGGCGTACCCACCGCTCCGGCCTCGCGCTGGGCGCGGTGTGCACGGCGTGCGCGGTGCTGTGCGGGGCGGTCTCCTGGTCGGCGGTGCCTAGCTCCCGGCTGGCCGATCCGGCGGACGCGCCGGGCGCGGCGGTACTCACGGCGGGCGACACGGATCTCCAGCAGAGCGCGGACGCGGTGCGCCCGTTGCCGGAGACGGCAGACGACGACGTGGACATGGCGCACGACGACGGCTGTCTGGTGGACCTGCTCGACGCGTCCCTGGCCGCGGGCTGCGTGTACGGGGACACCGCGTCGGACACAACGGTGGTGCTGTACGGCGACTCGCACGCGATCCAGTGGGCACCGGCGCTGCGGACCGTCGCGGAGCAACGCGGCTGGCGGCTCGAAATCCTGACCAAGTCCTCGTGCTCGCCGGCCGAGGTCACCCTGTGGGCGTCCCAGCTGAAGCGGGCGTACACCGAGTGCGACACCTGGCGGGAGCGGGCGCTGCAACGGATCGAGGACGAGGGTCCCGCGCTGGTGGTGACCGGTGCGCGGGCGACCAACACGGTGATGAGCGACGGGCGGCGGCTCGGCGAGACGGCGAGCGCGGAGGAGACCGAGGACGCCTACGCGGACACGATGCGGCGGCTGACCGCGACGGGCGCGCAGGTGCTGACGTTCGCCGACAACCCGCATCCCGACAAGGACGTGCCGACCTGTGTCTCCGGGGCGATGAACTCGCTGGCGGACTGCGCGACGGCCGAGGACGACGCGCTGGGCTTCGAGCAGATCGGCGAGGTGGCGGCGCAGGAGGTCGACGGCGCGTCGGTGATCGACCCGACCCGGATGCTCTGCCGGGACGGCGAGTGCCCGGCGGTCATCGGCAGCGTGGTGGTGTACCGCAACGGCAGCCACCTGACGGCGACCTACGTACGAACGCTGACGAGCTGGCTGTCCGGAAAGCTGCCCGCGTCGGTGTGACGGACGGCGCACGCCCACCGTAAAAACGACCGGGGCCCGGCCTCCGCGGAAAGC
>NZ_JBHWHV010000116.1:0-11489 GCF_042732375.1 Streptomyces sp. NPDC059785 | reverse complement strand
CCATGCTCCGCGACGGCACCCCCTACCAGCCCCGGCACGAACAAACCGCCTGACCATGCCCACAGACCTTGACCGAACAGATAGAAGCACCCCCCCCCGGGACGGTCCCGGAGCCCGCATGAGCGGGCCCCGCTCCGCCTGACGTTCTGTCACCTCGAACGGCGACATGTCCACTCGCTTGGCGCGACGATCACCCTCGTGTCATCGCTGCGCGTCATGGAGCGGAGGACGAGAAGACGTGGACGTGTACGGAGCCGTGGACACTCGCCGGGCCGTGCGGGCGTTCAGGATGAGCCGGTACCGGAAGAGGAGCTCGGACGAGTGCTGGCCGCAGCGACGCGGGCTGCGGCCGCCACTGCGCGTCGGTCAGCTCGTGTCGTCGCACCATGCCCGACGCCTGCCCGACCTGGAGGCGGATCCACCGCACCCGGCAAGAGCCATCAGGAACGACTCAGCCGACGACGGCCGTCCGCGTGGTGAGATCGTCGTCCGTCACGGAACGGAGCACTCTGCAGGGCGTCCCGACCGCGACCACCATGGGCGGCACGTCCCTGCTGACGACACTGCCGGCGCCGACGACCGATCCGTACCCGATGCGCACCCCCGGCAGGACGACGGCATTGCTTCCGATCCACACCTTGTCCTCGATGACGATCGGTTCCGAGAAACGCGCGAAGTCGACGCGGCGCGCGGGGTGGACAGGGTGTCCCGTCGTGGTCAGCGTGACGTTGGGGGCGATCATGACACCGTCCCCGATGCGGATGTCGACGTCGTCGACGAAGGCCAGGTTGACGTTGCCGAAGAAGTCGTCGCCGATGTGGACGTTGCTCCCGAAGCCGGCGCTGAACGGCGAGTGCAGCACGGTGCGCGCTCCGACCGACCCGAGGATGGCCTCGAGCAGCGCGCGCCGCTCCTCGGCCGCGCCCGGCGGGGTGTGGTTGTACCGGAAGATGAGGTCGGCCCGGCGCCGCGTGTTCTGGAACGCCGCCTCGGACTCCGTGTAGACGAGGCCCGCCCCTATACGGCGCAGCACCTCCTGCTCGTCGCTTTCCGGCACGTCGCGCTCTCCCCCCGCCCACCGTACGCAAGCCTGAACCCGGCCTGCCGATCGTTCAGTTCGGGCGGCAAGCATACGCACCCCCGGACACATCGCCAGGGCCCCGCCGGCCGCTGACTCGCTCCTGACGGTTACGCCAGGCCGGGTACACGGTCGTCGCGGTCCACCGCGCTGCCGTCCCCATGGGCGGCGAGGCGTCCGTCCGGGCGTTGCGACGCCGCGGAGATCCGTCAGAAACGGCCTAGGCCTCACCGGCGAGGCTGACGCAGAAGAAGAGCAGGACCGCCCCGGCGCTCGCGTCGAACGCCCTGCGCACCGGGCGCCGTTCGAGCCACAGCCTCACTGACCCGACGAACGCCACGACCAGAAGGAACCAGGTTATGCCCAGGCACGGCACGGTCCAGGCGTGCGCCAGCCAGGTGACCCACGACGCATCCTGGTCGACGAACTGGGGCAGCAGCGACAGATAGAAGACCAGGATCTTCGGATTGGTGGCGTCGCACAGGACACCCCGGCGGTAGGCGGCCCATGCGGACGACCGCGATGCACCGTCCGCACCGACGGCCCCGTACCGACCGTGGAGCGCGCTGCGCAGTGAAGTGAAGCCCAGCCACGCCAGATAGGCGACGCCGACCCATTTGATGGCGAGGAACAACGGCTGAACGCGGACGATCACACTCGCCACTCCGGCCGTGACGAGCAGCCCTTGCAGAACCGCGGCCGACGCGACACCGAACGCCGTGGCCGCACCACATCTTCGTCCGCCGCTCAGAGTGGACTGGACGATCAGGACGAAGTCGGCTCCCGGGGTCAGCACTAACGCGACCACGACAAAAAGGAATCCCCATGAGTAATCCACGGATTGAGCCTACCTAAGTGGCTGAACCGTTGAATCGGGCACCCTGGAACTGGAATTGAATGATTCGAGGTTTCTCTCGCCGGATCCGGCGCGTAATCTGCGCGCAGGAAATGATCGAGGAATCGTTTGGCCCGGTGGGTTGAACGGGCTGCTTGTGGGAGGTTTTGTGATGCCATTCGTCGAACAGTACGGATTGTGGACGCCGGAGCAGGAGGCCGCGGCAGTCGAGGTGGAGCACCGGGTGAAGGAGCTCGGGCTTCGGCAGGTACGCATCGCCTGGGGTGACCAGCACGGCATCCTGCGCGGGAAGAACCTGGAGACCGGCCACTTCCTGTCCATATTGCGCAGAGGCAAGGATTTCCAGACCGCGACCTTAATCTTCGACACGACGAACAACCCGGTCGTGCCGCCCTTCGGGGCCAACGCCCTCGGCGATCCACGGATGACGGGGCTGCCCGACGGCGTGCTCGTTCCTGATCCGCTCACGTTCAAGGTACTGCCGTGGCTCGATCGCACCGGCTGGATCCTGTCCGACCTCTATTACCAGTCGGGGGAGCGCGTACCGTTCGACACCCGTGGCATCTTGCAGGACCAGGTGAGCAGACTTGCTCAGGACGGGTACGAGTTTGTCTCCGGTATCGAGCTCGAGTTCTATCTGACACGCCTCGACGACCCCAAGCTCACCTGGCAGGACGCGGGTCATCCGCCGGAGGCGCCGTCGGTCAGCCCGGTCGCCCACGGGTTCCAGTACCTGACCGAGACCAGGGGCGACGAGATCGACTCGGTCCTGTCCGTCCTGCGGGACAACGTTGTCGAACTGGGGCTGCCGCTGGCCACCATCGAAGACGAATGGGGCCCCGGACAGGTCGAGTTCACCTTCGACCCGCAGACCGGCACGGCGACGGCCGACACCGTCCTGCTGGTCCGATCGGCCATCAAACAGCTGACCCGGCGTCATGGCTACCACGCCACCTTCATGGCACGCCCTGCCTTCCCGAACGCCTTCTCCAGCGGATGGCATCTCCACCAGTCGCTGCGGCGCGCTGACGTACCCAACGTATTCGCCGCGACCGATGGTGAACTCCTGTCCGCGACGGGCCGCGCCTACATGGCAGGCCTGCTCGCTCACGCACTGGAATGCTCGGTACTCACCACGCCCACGATCAACGGTTACAAGCGGTACCGGCCCGACTCCTTCGCACCGGATCGCATCGCGTGGGCCGAAGAGAACCGCGGGGCGCTCATCCGCGTCGTGGGCAGCCGCGGAGACGCCGCCACGCACCTGGAAAACCGTGTCGGCGAACCGGCCGCCAACCCTTACCTGTACCTCGCCTCTCAAATAGCGAGCGGTCGCGACGGCATCGTCCGCTCCCTCGAACCGGGAGCCTCCGCGGACGAACCGTATGCCGCGCAGGCGCCGGCTCTGCCTGTCTCGCTGGAGGCCGCCCTCGAACACTTCAAGGGCAGCGAACTCCTCCGCAAGGAGTTCGGTGAGCCTTTCGTCGACTACCTGATCATGCTGAAGCAGCATGAGATCGGGCGCTTCCACGCCGCGGTGACCGACTGGGAACAGCGGGAGTATTTCGAGATGTACTGAACGTGGCCGGTTCAGCCGGTCCAACCCGTCCGAAAAATAGGGGCGCGGTGGTAACCCCCGCCATGTGATCATCCTTCTGACGCGCCGGGACTGCCGGCGCGTCAGTCGCGAGTTCACACCCATGGGGGGTAGCAATGAGCCTTTTCCCTGCTGGACGCACGTTAGGTCTCAGATCCGGCGCCGCTGTGCTGGTGGCGGCCGGTCTGCTGACGGCCGGCCTCGCCGCGCCCGCGTTCGCCGCCGACGACCCGCCGCAGACCGACCAGTTGTGGATCAACGAGCCGTACGAGCAGACGCTGCCGCTCGGCACGGACGGCGCGCAGCCGCAGTCCCGCACCCTCGGCGTCGGCATCTACCACGACAACGAGAACTTCACGGTGACCGACGGCAAGCTCACCGTCGACGTCTCCGAGCTCGCCGGAGTCGCCGAGGTGTCCTGGCCCGACAACTGCACACCCAGCGGCTCCCGCGCGGTGTGCGACATCCCCGTGGTGCCCGCGATCGGCGCCGACTACGAGGACCAGGTGTTCCTGACGGTGCGCGCGGCCGATGGCGCCGAAGTCGGCGCGCAGGGCCGCATCACCTTCGAGGCGACGGCCACCGGCGGGCCCGACGGCACACTCACCGCGCCGCACGAGAGTTTCGACACCACGCTCACCGTCGGCACCGGACCCGACCTGGCCATCGACCCCGTCACCGGCATCGAGGACGGCCGGCCCGGCGACGAGCAGCCGATCCCGTTCAAGGTCACCAACAACGGCAACGAGAGCGCGCACGGAATCACCGTCAAGCTGAACGCCTCGTACGGCCTCACGGATCTGACCCGTTACGACGCCTGCACCTACACCACGACCAACGGCGACGTCTACGCACCGTCGACCAACGTGGCCTGCACGTTCGACCAGGAGCTGGCGCCGGGCGACTCCTTCGTGCTGCCCGCGCCGCTGACGGTGCGGCTCGCCCCGTACGCGCTGAACGAGCGGCTGGACATCGATGTCGAGCCGGGCGACGGTGCCCAGGACCTCGACTCCCTGAACGACTACACGATCGTCCAGATCGGCGTGGAGAACACCGCGGACTACTCCGTGACCGGTGACGCCATCGCCGGCGCGGCGGGCGAGACGGCCACGGCCGAGCTCACGTTCAAGAACAACGGCCCGGCCTGGTTCGGCAACCTCGGTTCCGGCGACCCGGTCGCCAAGGTCCGGCTGATCGTGCCCGAGGGCACCACGGTCACCGGCGTGCCCTCCGGTTGCTCCCCGCGCACCCTCGAAGGCGGCTACTACCCGAAGCAGACGGGCGCCCCGCGTTACGACTGCAGCCTGCGGTACTGGGTGCTGGCGGACACCCAGCGCACGTTCGCGTTCTCCGTGCGCGTCGACACCGTGGTGCCCGGCGCGACCGGCGCCGTGAGCATCCACCCGCCGTACGGCGAGTTCGGCGAGTACCCCTTCGACTTCGACCCGGACCTCGCGAACAACACGGCGGTGCTCGCCGTCAACTGACCGGCCCGCGGGTCCGGAGCACGCCGGCGAAGCGGCTGCTCCGGACCCGCGCTTCATCCGACTGCACCCGGCTGTTTCTCCCCGCTCGGACGCCGTGCTTGGCTGTCGTTTTGCCGAAGCGGCAACTCAGGTGGCGTGAGCGGGCCGCGGTCGGTGACGGTGGGTCCGTGACCGAGAACAGATACGACGCATATGTTGGAGATCCCGCGGTGCGGGCGGAGTGGGACAACCGGTATGCCGAGCGGCAGCAGCTGTGGAGCGGCCGGCCCAACAGTGCGCTGGTGGCCGAGACCGCCGGACTGACCCCCGGGCGGGTGCTCGACGTCGGCTGCGGCGAGGGCGCGGACGCCGTCTGGCTCGCGCGCGGCGGCTGGGACGTGACCGCGCTCGAGGTCTCCGGCGTGGCGCTGGAGCGGGCGGCCGGACACGCGCGGGACGCGGGTGTCGCCGTGCGCTGGATACACGCCGCACTGACGGAGGCGGCGCTCCCGTCGGCCTCCTTCGACCTGGTCTCCGCGCAGTACCCGGCCCTGCTGCGCACCCCCGACGCCGCAGCCGAGCGAGCCCTGCTCGCGGCCGTCGCACCCGGCGGCGTACTGCTGCTCGTCCACCACGCGGGGATGGACACCCAGCACTCGCACGACAGCGACTTCGACCCGGCCGACTACGTCTGGCCCTCGATGGTCGCCGCCCTGCTCGACGACGACTGGCAGGTGGAGGTGGACGAACAGCGGCCACGCGTGTCACCCGACGGCGGCGCCGGCGCGCACCACACCGACGACATCGTGCTGCGGGCGCGACGGCTGCGCTGAGCCTCAGCGCTCGCAACGGCCCGGACTCGGCGAGTACGGTCGGACAGGCCGCTGTCGGTGCGTCGGTGCGTCGGTGAGTCAGGTGAGCGACAAGCTGCCGCGGGCGTCGCCTGTCTCGTTGAAGCGGGCGATCGCGTCGATCGTGTCCCCGAGTCCGGACGCGTCCGGGTCGGACACGACGGCCCGACCGACGCTGCCGTAGGGGCCGACACGCGCGTCGGGGCCGGCGGAATAGTGCAATTCGTCGAAGGAGAAGGCGCGCTCGAAATCCTCCTGCGTCAGCGTGCCGACGCGCGGGCGGCGCAGCAGCAGATATCCGTGGAAACGGTCCGGCGTCCGGTGGCCGTACGGCGGCTCGGGCGTTTCGCCGAGGGCGAGAGCTATCTCGAGGTCGATCAGGTCGACGCCGTAGGTCAGTTGATTGACCCGTGGCGACAGGGCTCCCGGCAGCCGTACGGCGCATTCACCAAAGGTCAGCCCGTCGGCCTGCTGGAACGCCTCCATATGGAAGACACAATCGGGTGCCTCCAGCGGGGCGAGCACCCGTCGGGCCATGGCCTCCATCCGTGCGAAGAACTCCGGACACTGCCGTCGGTCCAGCACATACGCGGCCAGGACGTTGCTCTGTACGGCGCTGAGCGGGGACTTGTGGTACTTGCTCAAGGACGACCACTGAAGGGCGCCGTGCTGCCAGATGCCGTCGAGGTAGATCTCGGGCGCGTCGATGAACGACTCGGCGACGACCTCGACGTCCGAGCGTCCGGAGAACGGCTTCAGCGCCCGGGCGTACTCCTCGGGCGAGCGGACGACACTGGTGCGCTGCGAGCCCGCCCCGGTGGCCGGCTTGACGACGAAGGGGGTGCCCAGATCGACGGCCGCCTCCTCGTACGGCGTGCCGACCGGCAGGTACCGGCACCGCGCGCGCCGCACGTCGGACGGCAGCAGGCTCTTCTGGAGGTACTTGTCCCGGAAGTTGAGAACCCTGCGGGCATCCGCGTTCCCCGGCAGCCCGAGCTGCCCGCGCAGACAGGCCGCCGGAAACACACCCATCTCATGAACGCTGAGCACACCCGCCAGCTCGCCCAACTGCTCGGACAATATGGCGCGGAGAACTTCCTGCACATTCTCCATGTCGGCGACGCGGCGAAATCTCAATCTCTCCGGAGAGGCGAGAGAGGTGATCGGATCCGGAACAATGTAGAAGGGGTCCACACCGCGACGCCGTAGCGCCTCGTCGAGATCGTCTCGATATCCAATAACCACCATCGTGGGCATACGTCGTCTCCATTGTTACGACTTGCCGAACCAGGGAGGAGTTATTGCGATGTCACTGTGACGCAGCCGGCCCTTTCCCGGCACCCGCGAATCATGGCACAGGCCTGGTCGCTTACCGCTTGTGAGGTGGATCACAGAACAGCAGGGCCGATCGACTGGACGGCGGCCTGGCGAAGAGAGGGCGGCAACGGCCCTTCGCGGGTGAAGCCCCCCGGACGGTGTCAGTGCCGCCGAACACTACAGCCATGTCATGGCACAAGCACGCGAGGAGAACGGTGAGCGCTTCGTGGGCGGCCGTCACTCGGGCAGTGCCGGTGTCGTCCCCGTTCCTGTCCAACTCCTGTGTGTACAAAGCGTGCTGTGAATGTCAGGGACTGGTGGTGGCGGCGGATAAAGGGACGGTCAGCGTGCCTGTGCGCCGGAGCCGGTGGCCGTGGCCCCGCCGATTTGCCTTGGCATCGGCCTTCGGTAAAGTCCGCGCAGGTCGTCGGAACGCCCGCGACCGGCAGTCTTCGGCAGCGACGGGAAGCTTCGGCGGACCGGACAGGGAGAGGTGCGAACACATGGGTGCCAGCAATATCGTCGGTGAGACCGACGCGGGAGGGCCCGCCCCGGCAGAGACGTCGGTTCCCGAGTCGGTCGGCATCGAGGGGGGTGTCTCGGCGGAGCGGCTGCTGCTCTTCACCGACGCGGTGGCCGCGATCTCCATCACCCTGCTGGTCCTGCCGCTGGTGGAACTCGTCCCGGAGGTCGCGTCCGCGCACGAGGGCGCCAGCGAGGTGGTCACCGGTCACTTCAACCAGATCTGGAGCTTCCTGCTCAGCTTCGTGGTCATCGCGAACGTCTGGATGGAGCACCACCGGACCTTCGCGTCGGTCGAGAAGCTCACCCGCTCCCTGGTCGTCTGGAACATGGGGTGGCTGCTCTCCGTCGTCGTGATCCCTCTCCCGACCGAGATGATCGGCGCCTTCGGCCCCGACCGGTTCGTGGGGGCGTTCTACTACTCGGCCCTCCTGGCCAGCATGGTGTGCCGATTGGCGATGCTGAGGATCCTGAAGACCAACCCGGGACTGCTCAATGGAGATGGGCAAGGGGCCCGTCAGAGGAACCAGGACGCGTACACCGAGAGCTACTTCAACGTCATTGCCGTGGTCATCGCGTTCGCCATCGCGCTCGCCGTACCCGTGCTGCAGTACTACAGCCTGCTGCTGCTCGCCGTCTCGCAGAGGCTGGCGCCCCGCTGGGGCCGGCGCACCGCCCGCTGACCGAGCGCTGCCCGGGGTGGGGGCGGGCCCCGGGCGCCCGCGCCTTCTTCCACCTGCTTGGTGCGGAGAAGGACCACGGGCACCTGCTTGGTGCGGAGAAGGACCACAGACACCTGCTTGGTGCAGAGAGGTCCGTAACGCTCCGCCGCGTCACCTTCAAGCTGGTGACCTGGTGACCTGGTGATCAACCAGGCGACCGTACCGGGTTCTGGGGACGCGCCGCCGACAGCAACAAATGCGTTGCTGCGATACCTCCCGGTCGTGATCATGGACCGAATGCGATTCTTCTCCGCCACTGTGGACCCCACCGCCCTGGACCGTGCTGCCGCGTATCCGGCCGACGGTCCGGTCGCCGCCCTGACCGCTGAAAAAATCCGCGAGGAGGTCGACGCCAACCGGTTCCGTCCGGAGTGGATCTGGCTTGCCGAGGACGAGGGCGGAGAAGTACTTGCCCGTGCGCTGTGGTGGGGCCGTGCCGACAGCGAGCGGCCCATAGCGCTCGACTGCCTCCAGGTCCGCTCCGGCGTCGCTGATCCGGTCGCCGTCGCCGCCGGGCTCCTTGAGGCCGGGCATGCCGCCTTCGGCGCCCGCCCGCTGTACAACCTCTCGCTCCCGGCGGACTGGACCAGCCGATCGGAACTGACCGAGGCGGTGGCCTGGCGTCGCGAAACGGGCCTGCGCACAGGGTTGAGCCGGGAGATCCAGCGCCTGCGCTACGAGTGGACTCGGGCGGCGGGGGTGCCCGAGGCCAGCGGTCGGCTGACGTTCCGTGAGGGCGGCGACGAGGAGTTCCTGGATGCCTTCGTCCGGGTGTCGGCCGGCAGCCTCGATGAGGCCACCCGAGACGAGTTGCGCACGAAGGACGCCAGGCAACTGGCCCAGGAGGACATGGAGTTCTACCTCGACTGCCCGGGCGAGCGCTCCTGGTGGAGGCTCGCGGAGCTGCCTGACGGTACGCTCGCCGGTCTGGCGGTCCCGTCGGCGACCCCGTACAACCGCAACGTCGGCTGTCTCGGTGTCGTACCCGAGCAGCGCGGCAAGGGCTTGATCGACGAGATCCTCGGTGAGATCACCCGCTTCCACGCGTCCGAAGGCGCCGAGCGCATCACCGCGACCACGGACACCACGAACGTCCCGATGGCCGCCGCCTTCGACCGCGCCAACTATGAAGTGACTGAGATCCGAGTGATTCTCGAGGCTCCCCGGGCCGCATGACCTGCCGTACGTGAACCGCTGCCTGTGAACCGCTGTCCATCGCCCACTGCACATCGGAGGGGCTGGTCCGGGACGGGACGGTGAGCGTCGGGTGCTCCAGTGGGAAGAGCGAAGCCCCACTGGAGCAATAGGTTGGCTGACATGGGTGCGCGGGGGCGGAGTTACCGATACGTCGGACCGGTGGAGCTGAAGGCCGCGGTCCGGCCTGGCGGCGGCGGGTGCCGCATCGGCACGGCGGTCGCGTTCGGCGGCTGGATCGCTGAGCGTTCGGCGGCGGAGCTGGCCGAGCCGTTCACTTTCGTGGTCGGCACGGACGGCGCGCTTCGACTGGCTCCACGGCGCAGCGAGCACGTGGCCTGCGCCGGCGGAGACATGGTGCTGAGCGCCGGCGAGATCAGCTTCGTGTGCGAGGCGGGACGGTGGGCCGTGAGCGAGGTCAGCAACCAGTCCACCGGGTACTGCCCGGACGTCACCTCCTGGCCGGCGGTCGCTCGTGCTCTGGACGACGTGGGGCTCGGGCATCCGTCCGGCTTCACCCATGAGGTGGTGTTCCGCCGGTGCCCTGGCTGCCAGGAGCACAACATCGTGCGCGAGAACGACTTCGTCTGCGTCTTCTGCGGCACCGACCTGCCGCGGACATGGAATGTGGATCCCACGGCGTGACTGACCTCCCCCCCAGCTTCTCCAGACCAGAGACTGAGGTTCGGCAGGCCACAGACTGAGCACGGGCCTTCAGGTCGCCGGCGGTCCCGGGCCACAGCGGTCGAGGAGCCTGCCCCTGCGCCCCTGCGCCCCTGCGGCCCGGCGTTACTTGAGGTGCCGCTACATCAGATGCCGGTTGAAGAACTGGGCCGCCGCGTCCCCCGCGAACTGCGGGACGCCGGTGTGCCCGCCCATGTTGGCGTGCAGCGTCTTCTCCGTGGAGCCGAAGGCGTCGAACAGGTTGAGGGCCGCCTGCCGGTCGTTGCCTTCGTCGTCCCACTGCAACAGGACGTGCAGGGGGATCTTGACCTGGCGGGCCTGTTCGAGAATGGCGCGCGGGACGAAACTTCCGGCGAACAGAACGGCGGCGGAGATGCGCGGATCGACCACCGCCAGGCGAACGCCGATGGAGATCACCCCGCCCGAGTATCCGACCGGTCCGCCGATCCCGGGCAGTGACAGCAGGGCGTCCAGGGCGGCCTGCCATTCCGGGACCGCCGTGTCGACCAGGGGGAGGATGAGGGCGTCGATGAGTTCGTCACTGACGGGCTCGCCGGCCTGCACGGCCTGGCGCACATCGGCGCGGGCCTGCTCGGCGGCGGGCTGGCGGGGCCGGTCACCGCTGCCGGGGAGCTCGATGGTGGCCGTGGCGAAGCCTTCCGCCGCCGAGTGCCGGGCCCGGGCCACCAGCCGGGGGTATGCCTGGCGCAGCCCGACAGGAGGGGGGCCGAGCAGGATCAGCGGCGCCGGTGCCGATACGGATGCGGGCGTCCACAGGATGCCGGGGATGTCGCCGAGGGTGAATGCGCGCTCGAGGACGCCGTCGTCGAGGCGCTGTTCAGACGTGAAGTGCAGGCTCGTGTGCATGGTCGTGCCTTTCGGGAGTCGCTGGTACGGCGCTCCCGGGCGACCTATCGCCCGACCGTGACCCCGAAGGGGAGCACCCATGTCGATACTGCGTTCACGGGTACCACCTCCTCGCTCGCTTGCACGGCCTTCGGAAACATAGCAGTGGCCGGTGTGGTGGCGCCAACGACTTATGCCGGCCAGCCGCCCATGCCCGACCCGCGGTGACCGACCCGCGGTGACCGACCCGCGGTGACCGACCCCGCGGTGACCGACCCGCGGTGACCGACCCGCGGGGGGCGCGCGCCGCGCGGCCCGCCCCCCCCCCGCGCCCCGGCGCCCCCCCGCCGACCACG
>NZ_JBHWHV010000115.1:0-12301 GCF_042732375.1 Streptomyces sp. NPDC059785 | reverse complement strand
GGAGGGCCGCTTCGACCCCAGCGGGCGGCGGGCGCCGGGGCCGTGCGGCCCGACGGGCCACTCCCGGCCGGGAGTGGCCCGTCGGCCCCGTAGCCCCCGTACCTGTCATGGTGACGTCATGAGACTCTTCGCGGCTGTGCTGCCCCCGGACGACGTGGCGGGCGAACTCGGCTCGGTGGTGGACGGGCTGCGACGGCTGCCGGGAGCCGACCGGCTGCGCTGGACCGGCCGCGCCGGCTGGCACTTCACCCTCGCCTTCTACGGCGAGGTGGAGGACGGCCTCGTCCCGGCCCTGGGCGAGCGGCTGGCCAGGGCGGCCCACCGCACGGCCCCCTTCCCGCTCGCTCTGCGCGGCGGCGGACACTTCGGCGACCGTGCGCTGTGGACGGGCGCGGCCGGGGACGTCCGTACGCTGCGGCTGCTGGCCGAGCGCGCGGAGGCGGCGGCCCGCAAGGCGGGCGTCGCGACGGAGGAGCACCGCCGCTACCGCCCGCACCTGACGGTGGCCCGCGGCCGTGACGGCGTCGGCTTCGCCTCGTACCTCACCGCCCTGGAGAACTTCGCCGGGCGGGAGTGGACCGTCGGTGAGCTGCATCTGGTGCGCAGCAGTCTGCCAAGGTCGGGGGTGCCGGGGGAGCAGCCGCGGTACGAGTCGGCCGGCCGGTGGCCGCTGGGGCGGGTGGCTGAGGGAACGGGTGCCTGAGGGCGGTCGGGACCGGCCGGTTAACCTCGTGGGTGTGGACCCGAAGACCCGTAACCGGATCATGGCCGGTGTGCTTGTGCTGATGTTCGTCGTCGTGGCGGTGGCGGCGGCGGTCAAGTAGCGGACCGCCGCCGCGGCGTGCCGTGCGGCGGACGGCTACCAGGCGAACGCCTCCGGGGACGGTCCGGTCCCCGGGAAGATCTCGTCGAGGCCGGCCAGCACCTCGTCGGACAGTTCCAGCTCCAGCGCGCGCAGCGCGGACTCAAGCTGCCCGGCGGTCCGCGGGCCGACGATGGGACCGGTGACTCCGGGCCGCGTCAGCAGCCAGGCCAGCGCGGCCTCGCCCGGCGCCAGACCGTGCTTGTCGAGCAGGTCCTCGTACGCCTGGATCTGGGCGCGCTTCGCCGGGTCGGCGAGCGTGTCCGCGGCCCGGCCACTGGCCCGGCGACCGCCCTCCGCCTGCTTCTTCAGGACCCCGCCGAGCAGCCCGCCGTGCAGCGGGGACCAGGGGATGACGCCGAGCCCGTAGTCCTGGGCGGCCGGGATGACCTCCATCTCGGCGCGGCGCTCGGCGAGGTTGTACAGGCACTGCTCGCTGACCAGGCCGACGCTGTGCCGGCGGGCGGCGGCCTCGTTGGCCTGGGCGATCTTGTAGCCGGCGAAGTTGGAGGAGCCGACGTAGAGGATCTTGCCCTGCTGTATGAGGGTGTCGGTCGCCTGCCAGATCTCGTCGAACGGCGTGTCACGGTCGACGTGGTGGAACTGGTAGAGGTCGATGTAGTCGGTCTTCAGCCGTTTGAGGCTGGCCTCGACCGCGCGCCGGATGTTCAGCGCGGACAGCTTGTCGTGGTTGGGCCAGACGGAACCGCCGTCGGCGCCCATGTTCCCGTAGACCTTGGTCGCGAGCACGACCTTGTCGCGCCGCTCGCCGCCCTTGGCGAACCAGTTGCCGATGATCGATTCGGTGCGGCCCTTGTTCTCGCCCCAGCCGTACACGTTGGCGGTGTCGAAGAAGTTCAGACCCGCGTCCAGCGCGGCGTCCATGATGGCGTGACTGTCGGGCTCGTCGGTCTGCGGACCGAAGTTCATGGTCCCGAGGACCAGCCGGCTTACCTTCAGTCCCGTGCGTCCCAGCTGTGTGTACTTCATGCTCACAGCCAACGACGTGGAGTGCGCTCTAGGCAACACCGGACCCGGGCGGCTCGGCCCGCCGGGGGATCAGTCCCGGGGGAAGTCGGCGGTAATGAGGGTGAGGGTGAGGTCGGCGATGGGCAGGTCCACGTTTCCGCCGAAGGCGACGGTCGTCTCCGTCACGTACTCGGCGTCCTTGGGCTGGGTGTGGACATGGCACTTGCCGACGTACGGATCCACGAGGAGGTAGACGGGGACCTCGGCGATGGCGTAGGCGGTCTTCTTGGGGCCGTAGTCGTTGGCGGCGGTTCCCTTGGAGAGCACCTCGGCGACGAACTCGATGTCCTGGTGGAGCCAGTGACCCGTCTCGTCCTGTTCCGCCCCGTCGCGCAGCTTCGCCACGTCGGGGCAGAAGCCGTTGCGGTGGCCGGGGAAATCGATCCGTACATCCGAGAAGACCAGGGCGTCCATGCCGAAGCGCTCGTCCAGGGCACGGACGATCCTACGGATGATCAACCAGTGGGTGCTCCGCTGCGGCACCATGAAGACGGCCCCCTCGACGATCTCGGCCTTGAAACCTTCGGGGACTGACAACTGCTCGAAGAGCGCGTCCAGGGCGCTCGTGTCGTCGTCGCTGTCGGCCATCTCGGTCCTGTCGTCGAGGACGGTCATCGTGGCGCTCCTCCACGGCCACCGCTCGGGCGCGGGCGGCCGCGCGGTACAAACGATACGCACGGCGGCCGGGCACCGTGATCCGCACGGCGGCCGGTCACCGTCCGGCTCAGGCCGCGTACGGCTCGCCCAGCCCCCACGCCTCGTACATCGCCTCCGCGAAGCCCTCGGCGATCTTGGTTCTCGGGAGGCCCCGGGCCGCCGGGGGGATCAGTCCCGGGGGAAGTCGGCGGTGGTGAGGGTGAGGGCGACGCAGGTCGTGGTCAGGTCGATGTCGGTGCCGAAGACGACAGTGGTCTCCGTCATGTATTCGCCGTCCTTGGGCTGGGTGAACAGGTGGCACCTGCCCTGGTAGGGGTCGGCGATGAGGTAGACGGGGACCTCGGCGATGGCGTAGGCGGTCTTCTTGGGGCCGTAGTCGTTGGCGGCCGTGTCCTTGGAGATCACCTCGGCCACGAACTCGACGTCCTGGTGACGCCAGCGCCCCTTGTCGTCCTTCACGGCCCCGTCGGCCACCGCCGCCACGTCACAGGCGAACCCGTTCAGGCGCCCGGGGAAGTCGATCCGCACGTCCGACGCGAGCTGCGCTCGTGAGTAACTGACGCGCAGCTGCTCCAGCACGTCGAAGATGATCTGCCAGTGGGTGTGCCGCTGCGGTGACATGAAGATGTTTCCCCCGACGATCTCGACCTTGGTCCCTTCGGGGATGGGCATCTTCTCGAGCGACTCGAACATGACGTCCAGAGTCAGCTCGCCCATGTCGTCGGCCATCTCGGTCCTGTCGTCGAGGACGGTCATCGTGGCGCTCCTCCCCGGCCACCGCTCGGGCGCGGGCGGCCGCGCGGTACAAACGATACGCACGGCGGCCGGGCACCGTGATCCGCACGGCGGCCGGTCACCGTCCGGCTCAGGCCGCGTACGGCTCGCCCAGCCCCCACGCCTCGTACATCGCCGTCGCGAAGCCCTCGGCGACCTTGTGTTCGCCCCGGGCATTCGGATGCGTGCCGTCGTAGGTGTCCAGGTCGACGTCGTACGACGCCGGCGGGGTGGCCAGGACGAGCGGGGAGCGGGCGGTGTCGAGGTCGGCGACCGCCTTGGCGAGCAGCTCGTTGAAGTCGGCGACCGACGTGGCGAACGGGGCGTCCCCCTGGGCGCGCACGTTCGGTATCACCGGCATCAGCGCCATCCTGATCCGCGGATTGGCCTCCCGCGCCCGCTCGACGAAGAGCCGCACGTTCGCGTCCGTCTGCCGCGCGTCCGTGTAGAAGCCGAGGTCGATCAGCCCGAGCGAGACCAGCAGGACGTCCGCCCGCTGTTCCTTCACCGTCTCGCGGATCAGCGGCGTCATGTGGAACCAGCCCTCGCCCCACCCGGCGAGATGCGCGAGCGGAAAGCCGGGCTCGGCGTACTCGTACGACGTGGGCGCGTCCGTCACCGGGTCGTGCAGCGTCTCGCGCGGACCGACGATCTTGAACGGGCCGCCGTACGTGGCACGCAGGTGCTGCCACATCCGGTAACGCCAGGTGTGCTCGCCCGCGCTGCCGATGGTCATCGAGTCGCCGACGAACATGAACCTGAGCATCCGGTCATCATCCTCGATCACCGTGGTGGGCGGGGTCCGCCGGGATGTGAGGATGGCCACCCGAACCGAACTTCGAACGGGGATGGCAGGCTTGGCGCATGCGCCGACCGTTCTCGTCTCCGTTCCTCGCCGGAGCCCTGCTCGTCCTCGCCGGTGCCCTCGCCGCCGTGAGCACGGCCGCCACGCCGGCCGCCGCCTCCGACGCCGAAGGCTTCACGATCACCGATCCGAGGATCACGGAGTCCAGCGGTCTGGCCGCCTCCCACCAGCACCCCGGCGTCTACTGGACCCACAACGACAGCGACGACGGCCCCTATCTCTACGCCGTGGACAGCAAGACCGGGAAGACGGTCGCCACCGTCACGCTCAGCGGGATCGGCGAACCCCGCGACGTGGAGGCGATCTCGATCGGCCCCGACAACCACATCTTCGTGGGCGACATCGGGGACAACCTCGGCGGCAAGTGGGACCACGTGTGGATCTACGAACTGCCCGAGCCGAAGGAACTGAAGGACCAGACGGTCAAGGCCACGCAGTACGACGTGAAGTACGAGGACGGGGCCCGGGACGCCGAGTCCCTGGCCGTGCACCCGAAGACCGGCCGCGTCTACATCGTCTCCAAGAACGAGGACGGCGGCGCCCTGTACGAGGCCCCGGCCGAGCTCTCCGCCTCCTCCACCAACGTCTTCAAGCGGGTGGCCGCCGTCGACCTCTGGGCCACCGACGCGGCCTTCTCCCCGGACGGCAAGCAGCTCGCCGTACGCGGCTACTTCAACGGCTACGCCTACACCTGGGACGACAAGACCACCGGCAAGATCAAGGAAGAGGGCAAGCTCAGCGTCCCCCTCCAGCCGCAGGGCGAGTCGATGACGTACACCGCGGACGGCTCCGCGCTGATGTACGGCAGCGAGGGCGAGGACAGCGAGGTGAAGCCGGGCGAGTTGCCCGGCGGCGGCAGCGGCCCCTCCTCCGGCGGCGGTTCGTCCGCCTCGGGCGGCGGCTCGGACACGGGCTCCGCCGACCTGACCGGCAACGTCAAGGTGGGCGGCGTGGTCGTACTCGTGGCACTGGCGGCGGTCTTCGGCCTCAGCAGGCTGCGACGCCGCGGCGACTGATCAGGCGCCGAGCCGGGTTTCGTTCGATGGCTTGACGTGCTCATGCACGCTCGATTCGATGGAGGCACGCGGTTGTGGGAGCGCTCCCACTGGTTCCGGAGCCGCGCCCCCACGGAAAGGGACCAGCGACATGCGCCTCATGCACCATCTGTTGCACCTGATGCGCGCCACGCGCCTAGCCACCGGAGCCGTTACGGCGGCCGCCACCGCGCTGGCACTGTCACTCCCGCTGACCGCAGCGCAAGCCGCCACCGCCACCGCCGCCGCCCCTGCCGCGGCGGGCGCCGGTTACTGGCACACCAGCGGCCGCCAGATCCTGGACGAGGACAACCAGGCGGTCCGCATCGCCGGCATCAACTGGTTCGGCTTCGAGACCTCGAACTACGTGGTCCACGGCCTCTGGTCACGCGACTACAAGAGCATGATCGACCAGATGAAGTCGCTGGGCTACAACACGATCCGCATCCCCTACAGCGACGACATCTTCAAGTCGACGACCGTCCCGAACAGCATCGACTTCTCCAGCGGCAAGAACGCCGACCTGCAAGGGCTGGGCTCCCTCCAGATCCTGGACAAGCTGGTGGCGTACGCGGGCCAGGACGGCCTGAAGGTGATCCTGGACAGGCACCGCCCCGACGCCTCCGCCCAGTCAGCCCTCTGGTACACGTCAGCCGTCCCCGAGACGACCTGGATCACCAACCTCAAGTCGATCGCCTCCCGCTACGCGGGCCAGGACACCGTCGTCGGCATCGACCTGCACAACGAGCCGCACGACCCCGCCTGCTGGGGCTGCGGCGACACGGCGACGGACTGGCGCCTGGCCGCCCAGCGCGCGGGCAACGCGGTCCTGTCCGCCAACCCGAACCTGCTGATCTTCGTAGAGGGCGTGCAGACGTTCAACGGCACGTCGGGCTGGTGGGGCGGCAACTTGATGGGCGTGGCCCAGTACCCGGTGCAACTGGACGTGGCGAACCGGGTCGTCTACTCGGCCCACGACTACGCCACCAGCGTCGCCCAGCAGAGCTGGTTCAGCGACCCGTCCTTCCCCGACAACATGCCGGGCATCTGGGACAAGTACTGGGGCTACATCTTCAAGCAGAACATCGCGCCGGTATGGGTAGGCGAATTCGGTACGACCCTCGCGTCCACCACCGACCAGAAATGGCTGGCCGCGCTGGCCACGTACCTGCGCCCCACCGCCACCTACGGCGCCGACAGCTTCCACTGGACCTTCTGGTCCTGGAACCCCAACTCCGGTGACACCGGCGGCATCCTGAAGGACGACTGGACCACGGTGGACACGGTGAAGGACGGCTACCTGGCGAGCATCAAGGCACCGGGTTTCCCGGCGGGCGGAGGAACCGACCCCGGTACCCCCGGCGAAGGGACCGCCACCTGCACCGCCGCCTACACCACCACCAGCGACTGGGGCGGCGGCTTCAACGCCGAGGTGAAGGTGACGAACACCGGCACGACGCCCCTGAAGTCCTGGCAGGTGAAGTGGACCTGGAGCGGCGCGCAGCAGATCACCAACATGTGGAACGCGACGTACACCCAGTCCGGGACGGCGGTGACTGCCGTGAACGCGGCGCACAACGGGGCGGTGGCGGTGAGCGGTTCGGCGAGCTTCGGGCTCGGGGGCGCGCCCGGAGGGGGAAGCGTGCCGAGCTTGAGCTGCACGGCGGGCTGACGAAGGCTGCGGCTGCCGTGTCGCCTCACCCTCCGAGGGGACACGGCAGCTCGGGGGCCGCGCGGTTCGGAGAACAGGTCACCAGGGCCAGCGACAGGTAGGACGGCCGCTCCAGATAAAAACCGAGCGACACGTCACCGCCGCCCCCGATCCGCTCACCGGCCGAGCGCACCAGCCCCTGCCGGTGCCCGTCCGCGCGCTGGGCCTCGGCGGCGAACCGGGGCGCGAACTCGGCCAGCCGCGCCCCGAGCCAGCCCGTTGCCGCCTCCACCTCCCCCGCCTCCCACGTACCCCGCACCAGCACCCGTGGCTTGACCAGCCAGTACGCCGTCTCCAGCGGAGGAAGCTCCGACGTGGGGAACGCGGCGGCCATCTCGCGGTAGCGCTGGATGACCTCGGGCCGGGCGTCGGGCGGAGGGGGATGGGGATGCGGTGGCCGCCGCAGCGCCTCTTGATCGAACCGATCCTTGGGGCCGGTCCAGAGGTAGGCGTGGTAGTGCACAAGGGGGTCCGGTCAGAGCACCAGACCGAACCGCGCCGGGTCGATCCCAGCGACACTCAGTTCCTCCGTGCTGAACCGCAGCGGCGGCACATCGGGCCGCTTGCTGTCACCGAGTGCCCAGGCGTCGTCCCCGATCCGGGCGAGGGTCACGCACCCCTCTGTGCAGGGGCCTCCGCAGGCTTGGACGAACGCGGCGGAGGTGATGTCGAGGGCGTAGAGGTGGCTTCCGTTCGGCATGGGTGTGCCTTCCTTGTCCGTCTGGTTGCGGTGAGTGATCCCGCTGCGCGACGAACGTAGGACGGAAAGGTGCGACATGGTGCCGAATATTCTCGATTATTCTCGCGTGACTACTCAGGATGCATAGACATGCGCGCACGGTCACCGACATGGTGGGTGCCGGAACATCATCGAGATCCAAGGGGTGGTCGTCATGGCGCGCAGGCTGCGGTTCAACGGGACCGGTAGTGACATCAACGGGTGTCCGTCCGTGCATGAGGATCTGGACAGCGGTGAGGTCATCGTGCACGGACCCCCGTTGACCGATCCCCAAGACGTCGCACAGCTTCAGCATCTGTCCGAAGGAGAGGTCGCGGTCGTGGTCCCGCAGGGTGTACTGGCCGACTGGTCACCGAAAGTACGGAGGCGGCAGGTGCGAACGATCGACCTGTACGAGTTCAACGGTTTGTTCGACAAGTTCGAGCACACCGCCTGGCGGTTGGAGACGCGTCGGCGGTACGCGAGTGACGAGACGACTGACCGCTGGAGCCGGTTCATCGCGACCGGGACAGTCGGCGAGGACTCGGAGCTGAGCCCCGCGTACAACCGGTTCGGCGAGATGATCCGTACGCAGACCGCCCAGGGCAAGCGGATCGAGCGCGTGCGCATTGTGGACCGGCCCGCTACCACTGGCCAGCTCTACCTGCTCGACGGCGCCAGGTGGAACATCGGTCTCGGTGAGGACATCCGCAACCTGTGGCGCGCCGACGCGGACCGGCTCCGGCTGCCCGCCGAGGACTTCTGGCTGTTCGACAGCCGCCTCATCGCGCTGCTCCGATTCGACGACGACGATCAGCTCACGCACGTGGACCTGATCACCGAACCCGCGGAGGTGGTGCGTTGCTCCGTGGTGCGGGATGCTGCTTGGCACCACGCCGTGCCGCGCCAGCGGTTCATGGCACGAATGCACAGCGACGAATAAGGGCACGAACGGGTACCGGTGAGCACGGACTATCAGCGGGCACGCGAGGAACTGGGGCGCAGGCTGCGTGAGTTGCGTGTCGAGAGCCCTGATGGCCGGCTCACCGGTGATCAACTCGCCCAGCGGCTGGGCTGGCGGCAGTCGAAGGTCAGCAAGCTGGAGACCGGCCGGCAGACCCCCACGGACGAGGACCTGCTGGCCTGGGCCGGAGCGACCGGGCAGCCCGCGCTCTATGAGGAACTGCGATCCAGGCTGAGGGGATTCGAGAGTCACATCCGCTCCTGGCGGCGCCAGCTCACCGCAGGCCACGTCCCCGTTCAGGAGACCTGGAACACCCTCGTTGCCAACGCGCGGACCATGCACGCGCTGAGTAACGCCGCCATCAGCGGAATGCTCCAGACAGCCGACTACGCCAGGTGCGTCTTCGAGCAGCAGACCGCACTCCGGAATGCCCCACGGGACACGGAAGGCGCGGTGCGGGCCCGTATGAAACGGCAGGAGTGGCTGTACCGGCCGGGCAAGCGGCTGAACCTGCTCATGCACGAGAGCGTGCTGTGGGCCCGGATCTGCCCACCGGAGGTGCTGGCAGCCCAGCTCGACCGGTTGCTCGGGGTTGTCGGCATGGACACCGTACGCATGGGGATCCTGCCGCTGGACGCCCCGTTGCGGCTGCCGCTGGGCAACTCGTTCTGCATGCTGGACGACCGGCTCGTCACCGTCGAGGACTGGCACGCCGAGCTGTGGCTCGACGATGCGGAAACGATCACTCTCTACCGTCGCGTCTGGGACACCTTCGCGGAGTCCGCCGTGTTCGGTACCGACGCCCAGCAGGTGATCGCCCGGGTCCGCCGGAGCGTCAAGGCTTGAGGACGTACGGCCGCACCACGTCGTCCTCCGTCCGCCAGGGGGAATCCCCGGCGCGGGATGGCGGAGACTGCCAGTAGCCCTCCTCGCGCGGGAAGGGCAGGCGGCCCCCTGCCTCCCGGCAGCGTTTGTGCCAGCGGCGCCAGCGAGCCTCGTACGGGCTCGGCAGTCGCCAGACGTACGGGTCCGGTGTGCGGACCTCTCGTGCGAGGTCTCCGTCGCTCACGCCGGGGCCCGTGAGCAGGCGGGCGACCACCTCACGAATCTCACGCACCATCCGAAACATGCGTCCCCTCCGCGCGTTCCGTCACCGGCAGCGTGAACCGGGCCCACACGCACTTCGTGTACGGCTCCTGCCGGTGTCCCCAGGCGTCGGCCAGCGCCTCCACGAGCGCGAGGCCGCGACCGTGTTCCTCGTCCGGGCCGGACGCGTGGACCCGGGGGAGCCGGTCCCTGTCGGGGTCCGCCACCTCCAGGAGCAGGTCGCTTCCACGGTGAGTGAGGGTGACCCTGACCCGGGCGCAGCCGACCCGGCAGTGGGTCACGGCGTTAGTGACCAGCTCATTCGCCAAGAGGGTGACGGAGTCGGCGAGTTCATCCGCGATCCCCCAGTCCACGAGGGTCTTCCGGACGTGCTGCCGCATGGCGCGGACGTGGTGCCTGCGTTGGGGGATGCGGAGGGTTTTGGTAGCGGGCATGGCTGGAAGCTAGGGGTGTGTCCAGCTCATGTGCAATGCGCTTGAGTGAATGCATGCTGTTGTGTACTCGATCGAGTGAACCGATCTCGCGAGTAGTAAGCCCTGTGGCATCGTTGGCGCCCGGAGAGGGGAGAACCATGCCCGCAGGTGGACGGCCGACCGTACGCAGTAGGCGTTTGGGTACGGCGCTCAGGCAGTACCGGCTGGCCGCGAAGTTCGACCAGCCGCAGGCCGCCGAGGTGATCGCGGCAAGCCAGGCCAGAGTCAGCCGTCTTGAGAGCGGGCACGTCACAGCACGGGTCATCGAGGTGCGCCTGCTGTTGGACGCGTACGGCGTCAAGGACGCGGAAGTGTGTACCAAGCTGGAGGAATTGGCCAAGCACTCCAAGAACCGGGGCTGGTGGCTGGAGCATGCGGCGCACCTGCGGCCGGACTACGTCGACCACATCGCGCTGGAGGACGACGCGACCTATATCCGCGAGTGGCAGCCGGCACTCGTCCCCGGGCTATTGCAGACCCCCGCCTATGCCGCGGCGATCACCACGGGCAGCCCCAACTACATCGAGCCGGACAGGGTGACCCAGTTGCTGAAGGTGAGGGAGGGGCGGCAGGCGAAGATCGAGGAGGGCGGTGCGACGTACTCCGCGATCCTTTGGGAGTCGGTCCTCGCTCAGCCGCTGGTGAGTGCCGACGTCCACCAAGGGCAGCTCGCCGCGATCCTGGAGACCGGCAAGCGGAAGAACGTGACGGTTCAGGTGCTGCCGTTCAGCGCGGGCGTGCTCGGGGCGGTGACCTCTGCCTTCTCCACCTTCAGCTTCGATTCCGAGCCGGTGGTTGAAGCGGTGACCCTGGAGAACCTGCGAGGCGCATCCGTCCTCGAAGCCCCGGAGGACCTTGCCGCTTACGCGAACATGTACGACCAACTACGATCGTCGGCACTGGCACCGGACGCGAGCGCGAAGCTCATCCGGGACATACTGCGGCGCTTGAAGGAAGACGCATCGTGACCGAGGCGACAGGCCCGATAGGCCCCTTCCGGAAGTCCGCCTACTCCCAGGCGGAGAGCAACTGCGTAGAGGTCGCCGACATCGCCGATCACGGCCGGGCCGTCCGCGACAGCAAGCAGCCGGACGGCCCCCTCCTCACCACCTCTCGCGAGAGCTGGCAGGCGTTCCTCCGCCAGTTCGCATAGGTTTCGCTCGTTCGAAGGGCCTGTCGCGCGTCCGCGTCAGACCCGGTCGAGGAAACCGCGCACCGCGTCCGCGAAGCCGGCCGGATCGTTGGCGTACACGAAGTGGTCCGTCTCCAGCTCGACCAGGCGGGTGCCGGGCCGTCCGGCAACCATCTGCTCCGCCTGCTCCGCGGGCAGTACGCCGCCCTTGGTGCCGCGGATCAGCAGCGCCGGACAGTCGGACCCGGTCCAGTCGGCCCAGTGGTCGCCATGCACCTGCTCCTCCGAGTCGTACATGTCCCTGGGATGGAAGTGCAGCCCCCAGGTGCCGTCGGACTGCTCCCGGACGGCGGAGGCGAAGTACGGTGCGAAGTCACCCAGTTGAGCGACGAACGCCTCTCGGCTGGGGGCCGTGCCGTCGGGAAGACTGAGTACGAACGCCAGTGGATTGCCGCCGTCCAGACCGAGTTCGGCGCACCCCTCGGCGTTGACCAGCGCGGTGACGCGCCGGGGATGTCTGGCGGCGAACTGGTAGGCGTTGATCGCGCCGAGCGAGTGACCGAGGAGGACCGCGCTGTCCAGGCCCAGATGGTCCATGAGGGCTTCCACGTCGGAGAGATAGCCCTGCCGGCTGTAGTCGGCCGCCCGGTCGGAGCAGCCGTGACCGCGCTGGTCAGGTGCTATGACCCGCCAGTCCGGCGCGAGACGGGCGGCGAGATCGGCGTAGGACATGCCCTCGGACATGTGCCCGTGCAGGGCGATCAAAGGGCGGCCCGGCCCTGCGAAATCCACGTAGGACAGGGCGCGGCCATCGACGGTGAACGCGGAACGCTTGACGTTGTCGGTGTTCATGCGCACCACCATAGACGGTTTCTATACGCTCGTACAAGACGTTTGTATAAGACGCGCGTACTTCCACCGCCCCCGCACACGGCGAAGGGCGCCCGGCGGTCTCCGCCGGGCGCCCCTCGCTGC
>NZ_JBHWHV010000114.1:0-12514 GCF_042732375.1 Streptomyces sp. NPDC059785 | reverse complement strand
GGTTCGGACCGAACCGGCAGCGGCACGACGGGGGCGCTCAGTCCCGGTACGTGTGCACGTAGTCGAACCGTGCCACCGCGCCCGCCGTGTTGAGCGAGACAAGACCGATCTTCAGGTCGCCGCCGTCGGCGGGGAGGGTCCAGGCGCCGGTGCGGACCCAGTGCGTGCCGTCCGTGCTGGTCGCCGCCCGCACCTCGTGCTCACCGCGCTCGGCGTCCAGGTGGTACGACAGCCGCAGCCGCATCACGTCGGCCGTCGGACCGCCGAACATCGGGCCGTACGCCAGGGCGGTCGGGGGAGTGGTGGTCGGACGCGCGCCCTCCTTCGCGAACTCGGTGACGTGGGTGAGGGCGCCGTCGCCGAGGTTCACCGGCAGCACCGCGTGCGCGAGCTTGAAGTAGCGGTCGTCGTTGTCGTAGAGGACCATTCCGGCCTGCTGGTTGGACTGGCCGGGAGCGAAGCTGATCTTCGTCTCCACGGTGTAGTCGCCGCTGGGCGCGGGCCGGGTCAGTACGGAGGCCGTGTTGCTGCTCAGGTGGAGTTCGGCATTCTGCGTGGGCCAGGACAGGGCGCCGTCGGCGACGGTGACGCCGGCGGCGGGGCCGCGCACCCACGACCAGGGCGAGCCCGCCGTGGTGCCGGGGACGGCGGAACCGCCGAAGTCGTCGCTGTAGTCGGCGAGCAGCTCACCGGGGGCCGGCTCGGGCACCCGGGTGGTGACGGGGGTGTAGAGGGCGGTGGCCCCGACGTTGTCCGCGGCGGCTCCGGTGCCCCGGGCGGCCACGCCCACCCTGCCCTTGCGCACGGCCGCGGCGGGCAGCGTGCGTACCTGGGTGGCCACCGCGTCCCGCAGCCGGTCCGCGCTCACCTCGACGGTCAGCCTGTTGCCGCGGACCTCGGCGGCCACATTGCGCCAGGCGTTCCACCGGAAGCCGGACGGCAGCGCGGTCACCCGCTCACCGGCGCTCCTGCCGTTCACCCGTACGTCGGTGACCAGCGCGTTCCGGTCCTTGTCGAGCCAGGCCACCACGTAGTTCGCGGCGTTGGTGTAGCGCACGAGGAGGCCCGCCGCACCGGTCGCGGACGTAACGCGCAGATCGGCCTCGGCGCGCACCGCCGCCGGGGCGCTGCCGCCGGAGACCAGCAGGGCGGGCGAGGTGCCGGAGCCGCTGTGGGTCACGTAGCCCTGGGAGTCCTGGTCGTCGGCGAGGGACCAGCCGCCGGTCCCGGAACCGGTGCGCTGCCAGCCCCTCAGGCTCCCGTCGTTGAAGGTGGAGCCCGTCGCCCAGGAGGTGACCGGCGCGGTCTGCGCGCCCGTCGAGGGACCGGCGCCCGCGCGGAGCACCGGCCAGCCGTCGATCCAGTCGAGCCGGTCGATCAGCATGGGCCGCTTGGACAGCTTCAGTGTGCCGCCCGAGGCGGGCTTGAGGTCCGGGTCGTCGGAGGAGATGCCGTGGTAGACGAGCCAGTCCTGGCCCGACAGGTCGGTCTGGATGGCGTTGTGCCCCGGACCGACCCAGCCGTTGCCGCCGCCCACCACGATGGAGCCCTTGCTGGTGCCGTCCATCAGGTCGACACCCTGGTCGTCCGTGAACGGGCCGGTGGGGCTGGTGGCGCGGCCGACCTTGACCTGGTAGCCGCTGTAGGCGCCGTCGCAGCAGCCGGCGTCGGAGTAGAAGAGGTAGTAGTAGCCGCCGCGGCGGACGACGAAGCCGCCCTCCGCCCGGCGGCCCTGCGCGATCTCGGTGACCGCGCCCTCGATCCGGGTGCGGTCACCGTTCATCTTCGCCACGCAGATCGTGTCGTAGCTGCCCCAGTACAGGTACGGCTGCCCGCCCTCGTCGGTGAACTGCGCCTGGTCGATGTTGCCCGTGGCGCAGCCGCTCGGCGAGGGCAGCACGTTGCCCGCGTCCGTCCAGGGCCCGGTGGGCGTCGGCGCGGTGGCCACGCCCACGGTGTTCTTGCCGGGCACCGAGTAGAAGAGGTTGTAGTGGCCGTTCGTGTAGCGGATGTCGGGTGCCCAGAGCCGGGAGCCGCCGTGCCACGCGGGCTGGGTCTGCGGAGTGAAGACCTGGCCCGCGTACTCCCAGTGCGTCATGTCCGCCGAGCGCAGGATCGGCAGCATGCGCTCGCCGTCCTCACCCGCGCTCTGGAACACCGGGTTCTGCGTGCCGTACGCGTACCACAGGCCGTCCTTGCCCCGGATCATCGTCGGATCAGGGAAGGTGTCGACGGTCCCGGAGGTCACCGGGTTGGTGTACGTGGCGGCCCGCGCCGTGCCGGTGGGGTGCCGCTCCGGTGCCTGCGCCGCGGCGCTGCCGCCGCCGGTGGCGGGCAGCAGGGCCGCGGCCAGCGCACACAGGAGCCCGGCGATGCCGAGTCGTACCGGTGAACTGCCGCGCGTTCTGTATCGGGTTCGGGAGATCGGTGACACGGTCGGGGGCATGGCTACTCCGTGGTCTCGGGGACCGACCCTTCTCAGGCGTCGGCTGCGGGCGAGGGCGGGGTGGTGCCTGCGGTCTCGAAGGAGCTGAGCGTGGGGTCGTAGTCGGACGCGCCGATGTCGTACATCGGCGTCATCCAGTGGTAGAAGTTGTCGCCGCGCTCGCGCAGCAGGTCGTACAGGCGGCGCATCATGCGGCGGCGCACCTCCGCCATCTCCGGGTGCTCGTAGCGGTTGTGCAGCTCGTGCGGGTCGGCCGTCAGGTCGTACAGCTCGTTGACCGACTCCGGGTTGACCACGAGCTTGTAGCGCTCGTCGCGGAGCATGCGCTGCGGGTAGGGGAAGTGGTGGCCGTGGAACTCGGCGAGCAACTCGGCGGGCCACTGAGGGTGTTCGCCCTGCACGAGCGGTACCAGGCTGCGGCTGTCCACGGCCGGTGAGGTGTCCAGGCCCGCGAGGTCGAGCAGGGTGGCGGTGCAGTCGGTGAGCGTCACGAACTCGTCGCGGACCTGCGGCTCCTCGCCCGGCACCCGGACGATACCGGGGATGCGGTAGATGTCCTCGTACATCGCCGGGCCCTTGTCGTGCAGCCGGTGGGCGCCCGTGAACTCGCCGTGGTCGGCGGTGAAGAACACCGACGTGCCGTCGCTCAGACCGAGTTCGTCGAGCCGGTCGAGGATGCGGCCGACCTGCTCGTCGATGAGGGTGACATAGCCCCAGTAGACGGCGATGAGCTTGCGGGTGACCTCGAGAGGCATGGTGTCGAAGGTCCAGTGCGCGCTGTAGTTGCGCTGCACCGGGGGCTTGCCCTCGAAGGTCTCGGCGATCGACGGCGGCAGCTCCACCAGTTCCGGGTCGTACATGTCGTAGTACGCGTCGGGCAGCAGATAGGGCAGGTGCGGACCGAAGAAGTGGGTGGCCAGGAAGAACGGGCGCCCGTCGGCCGCGTACTTCTCCATCTGCTCGATGGTGCGGGTGGCGAGGTAGTACTCGAAGGTCGCCTCGACCGGCTGGTGCAGCCGCGCCGCCAGCAGGTTCCCCGGGTTCCCGTTGGGCGTGGTGCCGCGCACCGGCTCGGAGATGCGGTACGGCGGCAGGCCCCGCTCCTCCAGATAGGCGAGGTAGTCCGGGTGGTCGACCGGGTTGTGCCAGCCGGGCAGGTCGGGCCCTTCGAAGCCGTACGAGGAGGCGTTGCGGTGGGTGCCGCCGTGGAACTTGCCGAACAGGCCGAGCTGGTAGCCCTTGGCGGACAGCGCGGAGGCGAAGGTGAAGACGTCCTCGCGCAGGTCCTCCAGATAGCCCACGTTGCGCTCGTAGTTGGCGAGCAGCTTGTGGCGGAACGGGGCCTGCCCGGTGAGCAGGCTGGCCCGCGCCGGGGTGCAGATCGCGGTGGGGGTGTAGAAGCGGTCGAAGCGGGTGCCGGTGGCGGCCAGCCGGTCCAGGTTCGGGGTCGAGACGTGCGGGTTGCCGTAACAGCCCAGGGTGTCGACCCGGTGCTGGTCGGTCATCAGGAAGAGCAGGTTCACTTGCCGGCCGCCTTGGTGTAGAGGTCGCCGGTGTAGAACGAGGACGCCTCGGGCTTCTTCTCGAGCTGTCCGGTGCGCACGAAGAAGTCGCTCATGCCGTCCAGCCAGCCGTCGACCGTGCCGTCCTTGGTCTTGGCGACCAGGTCGGCGGTGGTCATCGTCTCCACGTTCGCCGCGTCGGCCTTGACGTCGTCCTCGGAGACCTTGAGCAGCTTCGCGGCCAGCTTGACGGACTCCTCGGCGTGCGCGGCCCGCCAGTCGTTGGCCTCCGCGAGGACCTTGACGACCTTCTCGTTCGTCTTCTCGGAGACCCTGTTGCCGGCCACGAACGCGGTCGGGAAGTTGCCGCCCTCGACGTCCCGGGTGCTCGCCACCTCGACCAGCTTCGGGACCTTCTTCTTGATGGTGGGGATGAGCGGGTACCAGATGCCCGCGCCGTCGATCTGCCCCGAGGAGAACGCCGAGACGATGGTCGGCCCGTCCATGGCGACCTTCTTGATGTCGTCCATGCTCATCCCGGCCTTCTCCAGGGCCAGGTTGAGGATCATCTCGCCGGAGGTGCCCTCGGGGACACCGACCTTCTTGCCCTTCAGGCCCTCGATCGAGGTGATGCCGGGCTGGGCGATGACCCGGTCGGCGAAGGTGAGCGTGTCGATGGCGACGATCTTCGACTTGCCGGAGGCGGGCAGCCACATGGCGCCGGGGCCGATGTATCCGTAGTCGAGGTTGTTGGTGCCCAGCGCCTGGATCTGGATGGGCCCGTTGACGAACACCTTGTACTCGGCGGAGACGCCGTGCTTCTCCCACAGGCCCTGGTCGTCGGCGATGGCCAGCAGGCTGGCGCCGTTGTAGTCGGCGATGTAGCCGAACTTGATCTTGGTGCCGCCGGAGCCGCTGTCGTCCCCGGAGGAGCAGGCGGCGACGGAGAGCGAGAGCCCGGTGGCGGAGAGTCCGGCTATGAAGGCACGACGGGATAGGGCCATGGCGGTTGTCCTTTGAGGAGGTCGAGAGGAGAAGAAGGGGAGGGGCTGGGGGCGCGGGTCAGGCGGCGGGGTCGGCCTGTTTCTCGGGCTCGGGCTCGTCCCGGTGGCCGGCCGGCTCCTGGTGGTAGACGGCGTGCCAGACCTCGTTGCGGATCCGGGCGAACTCGGGGCTGAGCCGGATCTCCTCGGTGCGCGGGTAGGGCAGGTCCACCTCGATCACCCGGTGGATCCGGCCGGGCCTGGCGGCCATCACCACGACGCGGCGGGCCAGGTAGACGGCCTCGTCCACGTCGTGCGTGATGAACAGGACGGTGCGCCGCTCGCGGGTCCAGGTGTCCAGGAGCTGGTTCTGCAACTGGACCCGGGTGAGGGCGTCCAGGGCCCCGAACGGCTCGTCCATCAGCAGGACTTCGGGGTCGACCGCGTAGGCGCGGGCGATCGCGCACCGCTGCTTCATACCGCCGGAGAGCGTCTTGGGCAGGGCGTCGGCGAAGTCCGCGAGTCCGACCAGGTCGATGGCGTGCTGGGCGCGCTTCTTGCGCTCCGCGGCCGGCAGCGGCGCCAGCTTCAGCCCGAACTCCACGTTCTGCCGGACCGTCAGCCAGGGGAAGAGGGCGTACTGCTGGAAGATGACCCCGCGGTCGGGGCCCGGCCCGGTGACGGGCGCGCCGTTCACCAGGACCTGGCCCGCGTCCTGCTCCACCAGCCCGGCGGCCATGCCGAGCAGGGTCGACTTGCCGCACCCGGACGGCCCGACGACCGTGACGAACTCCCCGTCCTCGATGCTCAGCGACACCCGGTCGAGCGCGGTGAAGACGGAGTCCTTCACGGGGAAGGTCTTGACGACGTCGGAGAAGGAGATCTTTGTGGTCATCGGCGTTCCTGCCAGCGGGTCAGACGGCGGTCGGCGATGAGCAGCAGCCGGTCCATGGCCAGGCCGATGACGCCGATGGTGATGAGCCCCACGAAGATGGTGGGAATGTCGTAGTACGTCTGGGCGTGCATCATCTCGTAGCCGAGGCCCTTGTCGGCGCCGATGATCTCGGCGGCCACGACGGTCGCCCAGGACGCGCCGAGCCCGATGCGCATGCCGACCAGGATGAAGGGCATGGACGCCGGGACGATCACCTTCAGGAAGATGACGCGGTCCGGGGCGCCGAGCACCCGGGCGGCGTTGACCAGCGTGGCGTCCACATTGGTCACGCCCTGGAAGGCGGCCACCACACAGGACATGAACGCGGCCAGGAAGATCACGAAGATCTTGGGCGTCTCGTCGATGCCCATCAGCACGATGGCCAGCGGGATCATCGCGAGCGGCGGGATCGTACGGAAGAACTGGATGTACGGCTCGATCAGCCCCCGCGCCAGCGGATACCAGCCCATCAGGAAGCCCACCGGTACGGCCACGACGGTGCCGAGCGCGAAGCCCAGGAAGACGCGCTGGAGACTGGCCGCGGCGTCCTGCACGAGGGTGCCGTCGCCGAGCAGTTCACCGGCGCGGGAGGCGACGGACAGCGGTCCCGGTATGTCGAGCAGCTGGGTCGAGGCCGTGACCGCCCAGACGGCGATGCCGAGGGCGAGGGCCACGAGATTGAGCAGCAGCGGGTGCGCGAGGCGCCGGGCGCGCGGGAGCTGCGGCGCCTTCGCGGTCTTCTCGTCGGGTGCGGTGATCACGGCCATGGCAGCCTCGACCGGTTCATGAGGACTCCTCGGACTCCGGCCGGGCCGGATAGCGGGACAGCAGGGGGGATTCGTGCAGGACGAGCGCGATGGCGCCCAGGGCGCCGGCCACCTCGCCGAGCGAGGCGCGCCGGAGTTCGACCTTCTCGCGGGCCAGCGGCAGGAGGTCGGCGGTGAAGGCGGCCCGTACGGCGTCCAGGAGCGGGGCGCCCGCCTCGGCGAGCGCGCCGCCGAGGACGATCACGCCGGGGCCGACGGCGTTGCTCACCGCCGCGAGCACCGCGCCGACCCGGCCGCCGACGGACTCCAGGACGCGCAGCGCCACGGGGTCCTTCGCGGCCACGGCCCGCAGCAGGTCCGGCAGGTTCTGAGCCGTGCCGCCCGCCGCGCGGCAGGCGGCGAGGACGGCGCCCACCGAGGCCACGGTCTCCAGACAGCCGGTGCCGCCGCAGGAACAGCGGGCGCCGTCCGCCGCGTCGACCGTGATGTGGCCGAACTCCCCGGCCAGGCCGTAGGCCCCGCGGTGCAGCGAGCCGCCCACCACCAGACCGCCGCCGACACCGTGCGACAGGCGCAGGTACAGCACGTCCTCGTCGTCGGCCGCCGCGCCCCAGGTGGCCTCGGCGAGCGCGGCGAGCCGGGTGTTGTTGTCCAGCAGGACGGGCACCGCGAACCGCTTGCGCAGCAGCGCCGGCAGATCGCCGTGCGGACCGCCGGGTGCCCGCTCGGCGTCCGGGTCCACGACCGGGCCGACCACGCCGACGCCGATCGCGCTCAGCGCACCGAGCCGGAGCGGGCCCTCGCCGAGGGTGCCGACGAGCCGTTCGGCGAGCGCGACCCGGTCCTCCCAGGGCAGGTCGGCGGCGTGCCCCCGGCTCGCCGAACCGATGACCTCGTGGGCCACGTTGACGGCGGCCACGTGCACGGCGCGCCGGGCGAAGTCGATGCCGATCGCCTGCCCCGCCTCGGGGTTGAGCGTCAGCGTCTCGACCGGACGGCCCCGGCGGCGCAGCGCCGGGTCGCACGGCGTGGCCACGACGGCGCCGCGCTCGACCAGCTCGGCGACGATGTCGTAGAGCGTCGTGCGGGACAGGCCGCTGTGGCCGCCCAGTTCGGCCCGGCTGAGCGGGCCGTGCCGGCGCAGCAGCGAGAGGACCAGCTCCTCGTGCCCGCGCCGCAGTCGGCCCAACGGGCTCTCGTGTGGTGGCATGCGGCACAGCATGGGGACGGCCACTCTTTTCCGTCAACACTCCGGAAAAAAGAATTTCCCGCACCCCTCACCACGCGAGATGACGAAACCGCAGCTCAGAGGGTGCGCGAGCAGTGTTGCGCGGCCCGGTAATTGTCATACGGCCGCAATGCTGGGGCCACAGTCGGGGCCCGACGGGACCCCGGCGACGGCCATGGGCGGGCTACGTTGCTCCCATGCGGTGGCGTGAACGCGCGGTGTGGGTCCGCTGGGTGGCGGCGGTGCAGGTGCTCGGCTTCCTGGAAGGGACGGGAGCGCACGCGTACTTCGTGCTGGCGGGCGGCCGGCACGCTTACGACTACGCGAGTCCTCCCGTGCGGCTGGTGCTCCACGCGCTGCTGCTCCTCGATCCGCTGACCGCGCTGCTGCTCCTGGGTGCCCGCGCGAGCGGAGCGCTGCTCGCCGCCGTGGTGATGCTCGCGGATCTGGCCGGGAACTGGAGCGTCGCGTGGAATGCGGTCGTGGCGCGGCCCGGCGAATTCCTGCGCCCGGTCGGATTGTTGCCGATCACTGTCTTCGGCCTTTTCGTGCTGCTGACGGCGCTTCCGCTGTACCGGGCTCTGGCTACTCTGACCTGGCCGGATGCGGCGCCGGACGCGCGGCTGCGAAAAAGCGGGCGCGTGTCACTCGACCCGGCAAGGGAAATGAAAGGGACCGGAATTGGGAAATCACCAGAAGCGTGCCGTCGTCGCTGATGCGCTGCGCTGTGTAGAACCGCTCACGGAGGTGTGTCCGGCGCCCGCGTCGGGCCGGGCCGTCGACTGGGACGCGACGGAGGCGGCGGTGGGCGCGCCGCTGCCGGCCGACTACAAGCGGCTCGTCGAGACGTACGGCGGCGGCGTCTTCGCGGACACGGTATGGCTGCTGGAGCCGGGCTGCCCGGAGGCGATGTACGACCTGGTCGCCCAGATCGGGGAACGCAAGGAGATCCTGACCGAGCTCTGGGCGGCCGGCGAGGACGAGTTCCTGCCGCCGGAACTCCAGGAGCCCGGCACCTGGCTGCTGCCCTGGGGGTACATGGAGGGCGGCGGGCACTTCCTGTACTGGCTGGTCCGGCCGGGCACCGCGCCGGAGGAGTGGACCGTCCTCCTCAACGAGGGCCGCGGACCCTACTGGGAGACCCATCCGGCCCTGTGCAGCCGGCTGCTCCTGGAGACCGTCACCGGCCGGACCACGTCGTTCTACCTGGAGATCTCCGACGACCTCGTCGATGCGGCGGACCGGTACCGCTTCCGGCCCAACACAGAGATCTTCGGCGAATGAGACCGGTGACGGGCCCTACTCGACTCTGGCCCAGCCGAGCGTGCGCTCCACGGCCCGTTTCCAGTCCGCGTACCGCTGTTCGCGTTCGTCCTCGGACCACGTGGGCTCCCAGCGCTTCGACTCCTGCCAGTGGGTGCGCAGTTCGTCGGTGTCCCGCCAGAAGCCGGTGGCCAGACCGGCCGCGTACGCGGCGCCGAGCGCGGTGGTCTCGGCGATGACGGGACGGCTGACCGGTACGCCGAGGACGTCCGCCTGGATCTGCATGCACAGGTCGTTCGCGGTCACGCCGCCGTCGACCTTGAGCACGTCCAGCGGGGCGCCGGAGTCCTGCTGCATGGCCTCCACGACGTCCCGGCTCTGGTAGCAGATCGACTCCAGGGTGGCCCGGGCCAGGTGCCCGTCGTCGTTGTACCGGGTGAGGCCGAGGATCGCGCCGCGCGCGTCGGAGCGCCAGTACGGCGCGAACAGGCCCGAGAAGGCGGGCACGAAGTACACGCCGCCGTTGTCCTCGACGCCGCGGGCCAGGCTCTCGCTCTCGGCCGCGTCCTTGATGATCTTCATCTGGTCGCGCAGCCACTGCACCGCGGAACCGGTGACCGCGATGGACCCCTCCAGGGCGTACACCACGGGCTCGTCGCCGAACCGGTACGCCACCGTGGTCAGCAGCCCGTGCTCCGAACGCACCAGCTCCGTACCGGTGTTGAGGACGAGGAAATTGCCGGTGCCGTACGTGTTCTTGGCCTCGCCCGGCGCGTAGCAGACCTGTCCGACAGTGGCCGCCTGCTGGTCGCCGAGCATCCCGGTGATCGGGATGGCGGCGCGCAGCGGCCGGGAGGTGCGCGTCACGCCGAATGCCTCCCGGTCGGAGGAGGAGTGGATCGCGGGCAGCATCTCCCGGGGGATGTCGAAGAAGCCGAGCAGCTCGTCGTCCCAGTCCAGGGTCTCCAGGTTCATCAGCATCGTGCGGCCGGCGTTGGTGACGTCGGTCGCGTGGATTCCGCCGTCCGGGCCGCCGGTGAGGTTCCACAGGACCCAGGCGTCCGTGTTGCCGAAGACCGCGTGGCCCCGCCGCGCCGCCTCCCGTACCCCGTCGACGTTCTCCAGGATCCACTGGATCTTCCCGGCGGAGAAGTAGGTCGCGGGCGGCAGGCCCGCCTTGCGCCGGATGACGTCGCCCTGTCCCGAGCGCTCCAGGGCGGCGGCGATGGCGTCGGTACGGGTGTCCTGCCAGACGATGGCGTTGTAGTACGGGCGGCCGTTGCGCGGGTCCCAGACGACCGTGGTCTCCCGCTGGTTGGTGATGCCGATGGCCGCCAGGTCGTCCGAGGAGAGCTTGCTGTGCCGCAGCGCGTTCTGCATCACCGAGTTGGTGCGCTCCCAGATCTCCACCGGGTCGTGCTCGACCCAGCCCGAGCGCGGCAGCACCTGGGAGTGTTCGAGCTGGTGCTTGGCCACCTCGCGGCCGGCCTGGTCGAAGATCATGAATCGGGTGCTGGTGGTCCCCTGGTCCACCGCGCCCACGAAGTCCGCCATGGGATGCCGCCTTCTTCGGTCGGGAAGTGTGGTGAGAGGGGTCAGCTCTCGCGGATCGGGGAGCGGCCGAGCGGCTCGGGCTCCTGCGTCGGCAGGAAGCGCCCGATGCCGTACTTGTAGACGGCGGCCCCGAGCAGACCGCCGACCAGCGGCCCGACGATCGGCACCCAGAAGTAGAGGTTCCCGTACTGATCCCGCCAGGCCCCGTCGTACCCCGTGATGAAGCTGGCCAGCCGGGGGCCGAAGTCGCGCGCCGGGTTGATCGCGTAGCCCGCGTCGCTGCCGAAGGCCATGCCGATGGCCACGACGATGAGACCGGTGACGAACGGGCCCATGTTGGCGCCCGGCGGGGTGTTCAGCAGGTCGGTGACGGCCATGATCAGCAGCAGCAGGAGGGCGGTGCCGATGATCTGGTCGCGCAGCGCGCCCCACTCGTTGACCGGCAGCGCCGGGTTGCCGTTGGCGGGCAGGGTGGAGAACACGCCCTGCGTCTTGATGGTGTGTCCCGGGTCGGCCTTGGCCAGCGCCTCGGTGTAGTTCCAGCGCACCAGGAGGGCGGCCACGAAGGCCCCGGCCGTCTGCGCCAGTGCGTACGGCGCCACCTTGCGCCACGGGAAGCCCTTGAACGCGGCCAGCGCCACGGTCACCGCCGGGTTGAGGTGGGCGCCGCTCAGCCGGGCCGCGACGTAGACGCCCAGCGTGACGCCGAGCCCCCAGGCCCAGGAGATGCTGTCGTGGTCACCGAGACCGCCCGCCGGATCGGTGAGCGCCCCGGCGGCGTTCACCTGCGCCACCACGCCGCACCCGAAGAGGATGAGGACCATGGTGCCGGTGAACTCGGCGGACAGCTCGCCGACGGGCCCCGCCTTCTTGACTCGCTCAGCCATGGGAGCTCGCTTCCCGCCGGTCCGAACCGGCCGTGGACATCCCGAGTACCGATCAACGACAGGCAACAGAATAGGGCGAAGCGGTATATGTCGCATCCATCGGACCTGTCCGCTTTCGTTTCCCCGGCCCCTCGTGGGCAACTCGGACCCACACAGGAGGTCGAGCGAAAGGAAAGTGGCCATGGCCGGCAATGTGGACCTGACCGACGACGAGCTGGACGCCCTGTGGAACGAGTTCCACACCCTGGTCAACATGACCTCGCGGGAACTCAGGGACTGGCTCATGGTCCGTTCCGCGGACGAGACCACCGAGGAGGTGCCGGATCACGCGGGCACCGAGAACGGCCGCAGGGTGCTGGACATCCTCGGCAAGCGCCGCGTCGACCTCAACCCCGACGACATCCGCGTGATGCGCAACGTCACCGGCACCATCAGGTCCCAGCGTGGCGCCGACCTGGAACCCACCGCGGGCCAGCCGAACTGGCGGCACCGGCTGATGACGCTGGGCCACGACCCGCTGAAGCCGCTGACCCAGGACACCACGCCCCACCACAGCCGGCACCGCGGCTGAGCCCCGTGGCCGGACGCAGGACCTACGCCGTGGCGGCCTCCGGGCAGTGGACCGACGAGGAGGAGGGCCGCCGGCGGCTGCCTTCCGGTGAGGTGCACGCCTGGGAGCAGGGCCGCAACGAGACCGTCTGCGGTCTCTCGCTGAGCCGGTCCCGGCTCGTCCGCTTCCCCCACGTGCCGTGGACGGACGCGCTGCCCGGGTCGGGCGGCTCGGCCGACCGGGTGAGCCGGCTCTGCCCTCGGTGCGCGTCCGTGGCGGGCCGCCGGGGCACCGATGCCCGCCCGGCCTGGCGGCGCGTCAACCCGCGGCCCTGAGGACGTACGAGCGTCACCCACGGCCCCAAGGACGTACGACGTGACGGTCCGGCCGCCCCGGAAGG
>NZ_JBHWHV010000113.1:0-13681 GCF_042732375.1 Streptomyces sp. NPDC059785 | reverse complement strand
GCCAACGCCCTTGCCCTGGCGTGCAGTTCGGCAAGCTCGGTTACCCGCTCGGACCAGGCGGGGCGCCGCGTTCTTTTGTTCCGTCCGGAAACAATTTACTCTCGGTTCTGTCCGTGGGACGGTCGATCGGCTGGCCGATCCCCCGGAGCCGGTTAGGCTCATCTCGCGGGGCCGACCGCGGCCCCGTACCTACGCGGGCCGAGCCGTCCCGCGTACCCGCGTCACATCCCAGAAGGAGATGCTCGTGCCGTCCATCGACGTCGTCGTAGCCCGGGAAATCCTGGACTCCCGAGGCAACCCCACGGTCGAGGTCGAGGTCGGCCTCGACGACGGCAGCACCGGCCGTGCCGCCGTCCCGTCCGGCGCCTCCACGGGTGCCTTCGAGGCCATCGAGCTCCGCGACGGCGACCCCAACCGCTACCAGGGCAAGGGCGTCGAGAAGGCCGTCCTCGCGGTCATCGAGCAGATCGGCCCGGAGCTCGTCGGCTACGACGCCACCGAGCAGCGCCTGATCGACCAGGCGATGTTCGACCTGGACGCCACCGACAACAAGGCCTCGCTCGGCGCCAACGCCATCCTCGGCGTCTCCCTCGCTGTCGCGCACGCCGCCTCCGAGGCGTCCGACCTGCCGCTCTTCCGCTACCTGGGCGGCCCGAACGCGCACCTGCTGCCCGTTCCGATGATGAACATCCTGAACGGCGGCTCGCACGCTGACTCCAACGTGGACATCCAGGAGTTCATGATCGCCCCGATCGGCGCGGAGTCCTTCTCCGAGGCGCTGCGCTGGGGCACCGAGGTCTACCACACCCTCAAGAAGGTGCTGAAGACCAAGGGCCTGTCCACCGGTCTCGGCGACGAGGGCGGCTTCGCCCCGAACCTGGACTCTAACCGCGCCGCCCTGGACCTCATCCTCGAGGCCGTCAAGGAAGCCGGTTACGTGCCGGGCGAGCAGATCGCCCTCGCGCTCGACGTCGCCGCCTCCGAGTTCTACAAGGACGGCAAGTACCTCTTCGAGGGCAAGGAGCGCTCCGCCGCCGAGATGACGGAGTACTACGAGGAGCTCGTGGCGGCCTACCCGCTGGTCTCCATCGAGGACCCGCTGTTCGAGGACGACTGGGCCGGCTGGAAGGTCATCACCGACAAGCTCGGCGAGAAGGTCCAGCTCGTCGGCGACGACCTGTTCGTCACCAACCCCGAGCGCCTCGCCCGCGGCATCGAGGACGGCGCCGCCAACGCCCTGCTGGTCAAGGTCAACCAGATCGGCTCGCTGACCGAGACCCTGGACGCCGTCGAGCTGGCCCAGCGCAACGGCTTCAAGTGCATGATGTCCCACCGCTCCGGCGAGACCGAGGACGTCACCATCGCCGACCTGGCCGTCGCCACCAACTGCGGCCAGATCAAGACCGGCGCCCCGGCCCGCTCCGAGCGCGTCGCCAAGTACAACCAGCTGCTGCGCATCGAGGAGATCCTCGACGACGCCGCGGTGTACGCCGGCCGCTCCGCCTTCCCGCGGTTCCGCGGCGAGGCCGCCAAGGGCTGACCCCGCCAGGGTCAAGCGACCGCCAGTCGTACGTACGTCCCCGCACCCGGTCCCGTACCGTGTGCGGGGACGTACGCACGTGACGGGCTTGTGCCGGGGAGGCGGGACTCATGGCCGTGAAGGACCGGGACCGGTTCTCCACCACGACCAGACTGCGGTTGCTCGGCGAGCAGACCGCGGCCCGGGTCTACCGCTCGCAGACCAGACGGCAGGCCCGCCGCTCCCGGCTGACCGGCCGGGCCGCGCTCCTCGCCCTGGTCCTGTGCTCCCTGGTGGTGGCCCTCGCGTACCCGATGCGGCAGTACGTGTCCCAGCGCGCCCAGATCGCCGACTACCAGCGCCAGCAGGAGGAGGCCCGGCGGCGCGTGGAGGACTTGCGGGACCTCAAGGCGCGCTGGCAGGACGACGCGTACGCGGAGCAGCAGATCCGGCAGCGGCTGCATTACGTGATGCCGGGCGAGACCGGCTTCATCGTGATCGACCCGGCCGCGGCGAAGCAGTCCCGCGCCGACCTGGGCGCCGCCGCCCGCCCCTGGTACGCCAACCTCTGGGAGGGCGTCGACAAGTCCGACCGGGCCGTCCGCGCGACCCGTGCCGATTCCTCCGGCCGCTCCGGCAAGTAATCGCTCCCGAATCGCTCTGATCAGAAAGACAATGACGCACCGCATGGACACGCCCCCGCCGCCCACCCCGCGCACCGAGCCCACCGACGCGGACATCGAGGCGTTCGAGCAGCAGCTCGGCCGGCCGCCGCGCGGGCTGCGCGCGATCGCGCACCGCTGCCCCTGCGGTCAGCCCGACGTGGTGGAGACGGCGCCCCGCCTGCCCGACGGCACGCCGTTCCCGACGACGTACTACCTGACGTGCCCGCGGGCCGCCTCCGCGATCGGCACGCTTGAGGCGAACGGCGTCATGAAGGAGATGACGGAGCGGCTGGCCACCGATCCCGAGCTGGCCGCCGCCTACCGGGCCGCCCACGAGGACTACATCGCCCGCCGCGACGCCATCGAGGTGCTGGAGAACTTCCCCAGCGCGGGCGGCATGCCGGACCGGGTGAAGTGCCTGCACGTCCTCGTGGCCCACTCGCTGGCGGCGGGCCCCGGGGTGAACCCGCTGGGCGACGAGGCCATCGCGATGCTGCCCGAGTGGTGGCGCAAGGGCCCCTGCGTGGTCCCGGCCGCCCCCACCGGGGACTGATGCGGCCGCGCCCGCACCTGCCCCACGCCGCCTCGCCCGCCCGCTGCACCACCGAGACAGGAGACCAGAGGCCATGACCAGGGTCGCCGCGATCGACTGCGGTACCAACTCCATCCGTCTGCTCGTCGCCGACGCCGACCCGGCGACCGGTGAACTCGTCGACCTGGACCGCAGGATGACCATCGTGCGGCTCGGGCAGGGCGTGGACCGCACCGGGCGGCTCGCGCCCGAGGCCCTCGAGCGGACCTTCGCGGCCTGCCGCGAGTACGCGGGGATCATCAAGGAGCACGGCGCGGAGCGGCTGCGCTTCGTGGCCACCTCCGCCTCACGCGACGCGGAGAACCGCGAGGAGTTCGTCCGCGGGGTGCTGGACATCCTCGGCGTCGAGCCGGAGGTCGTCACCGGCGACCAGGAGGCGGAGCTGTCCTTCACCGGCGCGACCAGGGAACTGGCCGGGCGCGACGACCTCGACAAGCCGTTTCTGGTGACGGACATCGGCGGCGGCTCCACGGAGCTGGTGGTGGGCGAGGCGCACGTGCGCGCCGCACGCTCGGTGGACATCGGCTGCGTACGGATGACGGAGCGGCACCTGGTGCGCGACGGCGCGGTCACCGACCCGCCCACGCGCGAGCAGGCCGAGGCGATCCGCGCCGACATCGAGGCGGCCCTCGACCTCGCCGAGAAGACGGTCCCGCTGCGCGAGGCCCGCACCCTGGTCGGCCTCGCCGGGTCGGTCACCACCGTCTCGGCGATCGCGCAGGACCTGCCCGAGTACGACTCCGCCGCGATCCACCACTCCAGGATCCCGCTGGCCCGCGTCCGCGAGATCACCGAATGGCTGCTCGCCTCCACACACGCCGAGCGCGCCGCGATCCCCTCGATGCACCCGGGCCGGGTCGACGTGATCGGCGCGGGCGCCCTGGTGCTGCTGGCGATCATGGAACGGATGGGCGCGGACGAGGTGATCGTCAGCGAGCACGACATCCTCGACGGCATCGCGTTCGGGCTGGCGGAGGAGGACCGGTAGGGCCCTGCCGGGCGGGGTGTTCCGCACCTCGCCTGAGCAGGCGTGACGACGTATGAGCGGGTCCGAGGGGCCTCGTAGAGTCCCTCGGTGACGCGCCGTCGGAAACCTTCGTGAAGTTCTTCACAAGGAAATCGGCCCTGCTGGACGCGGATTGCGTCTTCCGGGTCTCCGGAGGCGGCTCAGGGGCCTCACGGGGGTGCTCACGCGAGCACTCGGCGGGCGCCGCGCAGCGGTCGCGCAAGGGGCCGAACGGGGCCTCCGAAGGACCGGATCGGCAGCTCACGGGCCCTTGACAACGCTCCGGGCGCCACGGTGGTTCCCCGTTGATGTCATGACCTGGGTCACGCGAGCCGCGCAGTGTAGCAGAGGCCCCACCCAAGCTTGTGAAGGGGCGCACGAGCACCCCGTGGGGACCAGGTGGATACTCGATTGCATGAGCACCACGGAGCGTCCCAGGATCCTCGTAGTAGGCGGTGGGTACGTAGGCCTGTACGCAGCTCGGCGCATCCTCAAGAAGATGCGCTACGGCGAGGCGACCGTCACGGTCGTCGACCCCCGGTCGTACATGACCTACCAGCCCTTCCTCCCCGAAGCCGCCGCCGGCAGCATCTCGCCTCGGCACGTCGTCGTCCCGCTGCGGCGCGTCCTGCCCAAGGCGGAAGTGCTGACCGGCCGGGTCACGACCATCGACCAGGACCGCAAGGTCGCCACCGTCGCCCCGCTCGTGGGCGAGGCGTACGAGCTGCCCTTCGACTACCTCGTCATCGCGATGGGCGCGGTCTCCCGCACCTTCCCGATCCCCGGCCTCGCCGAGCAGGGCATCGGCATGAAGGGCATCGAGGAGTCCATCGGCCTGCGCAACCACGTCCTCGAGCAGCTCGACAAGGCCGACTCCACGACCGACGAGAGCGTCCGCCGCAAGGCGCTGACCTTCGTCTTCATCGGCGGCGGCTTCGCGGGTGCGGAGACCGTCGGCGAGGTCGAGGACATGGCCCGCGACGCGGCCAAGTACTACACCAACGTCTCCCGTGAGGACATGCGGTTCGTCCTGGTCGACGCCGCCGACAAGATCCTGCCCGAGGTCGGCCCCAAGCTCGGCCAGTACGGCAAGGAGCACCTGGAGAGCCGCGGGGTCGAGGTCTACCTCTCCACCTCCATGGACTCCTGCGTCGACGGCCACGTCGTGCTGAAGAACGGGCTCGAGGTCGACTCCAGCACGATCGTGTGGACGGCCGGCGTCAAGCCGAACCCGGTGCTGTCCCGCTTCGGTCTGCCGCTCGGCCCGCGCGGTCACGTGGACACCCGGCCCACCCTCCAGGTGCAGGGCACGGACTACATCTGGGCCGCCGGCGACAACGCGCAGGTCCCGGACCTCGCCGCCCGCAAGGCCGGCGTGGAGAACGCCTGGTGCCCGCCGAACGCCCAGCACGCGCTGCGCCAGGCCAAGGTCCTCGGTGACAACGTCGTCTCCGGTATGCGGGGCTTCCCGCAGAAGGAGTACTCGCACGCCAACAAGGGTGCGGTGGCGGGTCTCGGCCTGCACAAGGGCGTCGCCATGATCGTCATGGGCAAGATGAAGATCAAGGTAAAGGGCCGCCTCGCCTGGTACATGCACCGTGGCTACCACGGTCTGGCGATGCCGACCTGGAACCGGAAGATCCGCGTCTTCGCCGACTGGACGCTCGGCATGTTCCTCAAGCGCGAGGTCGTCTCGCTCGGTGCCATCGAGTCGCCGCGCGAGGAGTTCTACGAGGCCGCGAAGCCGGCGCCGAAGGTGGCCCAGTCCGCCGAGGCGCAGCTCCCGCCGGTCAAGCCGGCGGAGGGTGCCGAGAAGGCCGAGAAGGCCAAGGCGTCCTGACCTCCGGTCGGACTTTTCCGGTCGCCGACCGGCCCGAAGGGGCTTCCCGCCATCCGTGGTGCGGGAGGCTCCTTCGGCGTTTCCGGGGGATCCTCGGGTGGCCTGGCCGCGAGGCTCTCGGGTGCCCCGGCCGCGAGGGGGCGCGAGGCGCTTGGGTGTCCCCGGGTGCGAGGGGGCGCGAGGTGCTCGGGCGTCCGCGGGTGCGAGGGGGCGCGAGGTGCTTGGGTGTCCCCGGGTGCGAGGGGGCGCGCTTCGGCCGCCCCGCGAGCGCCACTCCGCAAACCACATGGTGCCTACAACTATTTTGCCCAGTCGTAACGCGGGTGAGGGACTGCGCGCCGGGTCGGTTGGTGTTTACGTGGTGTTGGACGTTCCGGGATCCGTTGTCACGGAGGTGTGGCCATGCCCGACGCCGCGCTGCGGTTGAAGAGCCTGTTCGAGCAATTGCTGGGGGGTCCGCTCCCGGTGCGCGTGCGCGCCTGGGACGGTTCGGAGGCCGGTCCGCCCGGCGCCCCCGCGCTCGTCGTCAGGAACCGCCGTGCCCTGCGCAGGCTGCTGTGGAAGCCGGGGGAGCTGGGCCTCGCGCGCGGCTGGGTCTCCGGCGACCTCGGCGTGGAGGGAGACCTGTACGAGGCCCTGGACCTGATGGTCGGGCTCGTGTGGGAGAAGGACGGGGACGGCGCCGGTCTGCGGCAGACACTGCTCGACCCCGACGCGCGCGCCGCCGCCTGGGGCCTGCTCCGGATGGCCGGACCGCCGTGGCCGCCGGCGCCGCCCCGCGAGGAGGCGCGCCCCCACCGCCACCTGCACACCAAACGCAGCGACAAACGCGCGATCAGCCACCATTACGACGTGGGCAACGACTTCTACGAGCTCGTCCTCGGCCCGTCCATGGTCTACTCCTGCGCCTACTGGCAGGACGGTGGAACCCTGGAGGAGGCTCAGCGCGACAAGCTCGAACTCATCAGCAGAAAGCTGGAGTTGACGCCCGGACAGCGGCTGCTCGACGTCGGCTGCGGCTGGGGCTCGATGGCCGTGCACGCCGCCCGCGAGCACGGCGTGAGCGTCGTCGGCGTCACGCTGTCGCAGGAACAGGCCGCGTACGCCCGTAAGCGGGTCGCCGACGAGGGGCTCACCGACCGGATCGAGATCCGGGTGCAGGACTACCGGGACGTCGCCGACGGCCCCTACGACGCGATCTCCTCCATCGGCATGGCCGAGCACGTCGGCGCCGAACGCTATCTGGAGTACGCCCAGGACCTGTACGGCCTGCTCAAGCCCGGCGGCCGGCTGCTCAACCACCAGATCGCCCGGCGCCCGCAGAGCGACGAGACGGGCTACAGCGTGGACGAGTTCATCGACGCCTACGTCTTCCCGGACGGTGAGCTGGCGCCGCTGGGCACCACGGTGACGCAGCTGGAGCGGGCCGGGTTCGAGGTGCGTGACGTGGAGTCGATCCGCGAGCACTACGCGCGCACCCTGCGCCGCTGGGTCGCCGACCTGGAGGCGCAGTGGGTCCGCGCCGTCCGGCTGACCAGCCCCGGGCGCGCCCGCGTCTGGCGCCTGTACATGGCGGCCAGTGCCCTTGCCTTCGAGCGCAACCGCATCGGCGTCAACCAGGTCCTCGCCGTACGGACCCCCGAGTCCGGGGCCTCCGGGATGCCGCTGCGCGCCCGCACCTGGAACGTGCCCGCGTGACGGACGGCGGGGCGCGTACGGCACATGCCGTACGGCCCCGCCTCTTTCGCTTCCCGGCTACTCCGCCTTGATCGCCGAGAGCATGTTCAGGCGGGCCGCCCGGCGGGCCGGCCACAGCGCCGCCAGGATGCCGACCGCCGCCGCCATCAGCAGGAAGATCCCCATCCGGCCCCAGGGCAGGATCAGCTCATACGTGTCGATCTTCGTGCCGATCAGGCGGCCGACCGCCCAGCCGAAGAACACGCCGAGGCCGATGCCGAGCACGCCGCCGAAGAGCGAGATGACCAGCGACTCCAGGCGCACCATCCGCTTGATGCCCCGGCGGTCCAGGCCGATCGCGCGGAGCATCCCGATCTCCTGGGAGCGCTCGAATACCGACATGGCGAGGGTGTTGATGACGCCGAGCACCGCGACGAGGACGGCCATCGCGAGCAGTCCGTAGAGCATGTTCAGCATCAGCGTGAACATCTGCGCGATGCCGTTGGAGATGTCCTGCTTGTCCTGGACTTGAAGGACCGGGTTGTCGCCGAGCGCCTTCTCCAGCCGGTCCTTGGCCGCGTCCGAGGCACCGCCGGACATCTTCACCATGACCTGCATGTCGTACGGGTCCTTGGTGTGCGGGGTCAGCGTGGCGTTGTCCATCATGATGCCGCGCACCATCTCGTTGCCCTGGTAGACACCGGAGACCGTCAGGTCGGCCTTCTCGCCGTCGTCGTAGGTGACCTCGAAGTGCGAGCCGGCCTTCCAGTGGTAGCTCTTCGCGGTGTCCTCGTCGACGACCACCGACGTGCCGCCGACCTTGTAGGTGCCGTCGGTGACGGGCAGGTCGGTGAGGGAGCCGATGGCGCGGCCGTTGACGCCGGTCAGGTTGTCGTAGTCGCCGTCGATGTGGACGCTCGCGTTGCGCAGCGGGCTGACGGCGGTGACCCCGTCGGCGCCGGTGAGCTTCTTCTCGACGTCGGGCGAGAGCGAGTAGCCGTTGGCCATCGAGACGACGTAGTCGGCCTTGAGCGCGGAGGACGCCATCTTGTCGATCGCCGTCTGGAGGCTGCCGGCCATCACCGTCATACCGGTGATCAGGGTGAGGCCGATCATGAGGGCCGAGGCGGTGGCGGCGGTACGGCGCGGGTTGCGCACCGAGTTCTGCCGGGCCAGCTTGCCGGAGACGCCGAAGGCGCGCAGCACCGGCGCCGCCGCGGCGATCAGCGGACGCGACAGCAGCGGCGTGAGGATGAAGACGCCGATGACCAGCAGGACCGCGCCGAGACCCATCGGCGCCTGGGCGTCGTCGGCGTCCATGGTGGTGGCGTAGAGGATCACCGCTGTGCCCGCTCCGGAGAACAGGGCACCCAGGGTGTTGCGCAGCACCAGGGACTTGGTGGTCGCCTTGGCGTGCAGGCTGTTCATCGCGGCGACCGGCGGGATCTTCGCGGCCCGGCGGCCGGGCAGCCACGCGGCCAGCATGGTGATCAGGATGCCGACCAGCAGGGCGCTGACCACGGTGCCCGGCGAGATCACCAGCGGCCCGTCGGGGACGGTGTTGCCGAACGAGCCCACCAGGGAGCGCATCCCGGCGCCGATGCCGATGCCGACGACCAGGCCCACGACGGCCGCGACCGTGCCGACCACGAACGCCTCGACGAGCACGGAGCGCGTGACCTGCCTGCGGGTGGCGCCGACGGCCCGCAGCAGCGCGAGCTCCTTGGTGCGCTGGGCGACCAGCATGGTGAAGGTGTTGGCGATGATGAAGGTGCCGACGAAGAGCGCGATGCCGGCGAAGACCAGCAGGGCCGTCCTCATGCTGCTCATCGACTGGGCGATCCACTTGGCCTGCTCGTCGGCGAGCTCCTTGCCGGTGGTGGTGGAGCCGACGTCCTCGGGGACGACCTTGTCGAGCGCGGCGCGCAGCTCGTTCTGGCTGGTGCCGGCCGCGGCCTTCACATCGATCTCGTCGAAGGTGGCGCCCTTGTCGAAGAGCTTCTGCGCGGTCGCCGTGTCGAAGAGGGCGAGGCTGCCGCCCGCGGAGACGTTGCCGTCGTCGGTGGTGAAGATGCCGCTGATGACGGGTTCGAGGACCGGTCCGTCGACGGAGAGCCGTACGGTGTCGCCGACCTTGTACCCGGTCCGCTTCGCGGTCTCCGCGTCGATGGCCACCTGGTCGGCACCCTTGGGCGCGGAGCCGTCGGCCAGCGGGTAGCGCGGGTCGTCGTCGCCCCAGTAGTTGCCGCCCCGCGACTGGAAGCCGCTGCCGACCAGCTTGCCGTCCTTGTCCGCGAGGCCGGTGAAGCCGTCGACGACGCCGACGGCCCGCTCGGCGCCCGGCACCTGGGCCGCCTTGTCGAGCAGGGCTTGCGTCAGTACGGGGTCCTCGGCGTCGTCGTCCGCCGCGGACTCCGGCTGGATGGCGACGTCGACCTGGTCGAATCCCTTGGCGGAGCTCTTCTGGTAGGCGTCGGAGACGGTGTTGGTGAAGACCAGGGTGCCGGACACGAACGCCACGCCCAGCATCACGGCGAGGACGGTCATCAGCAGCCTGGCCTTGTGCGCGAAGACGTTGCGCAAGGCGGTACGGAACATGGGGTTTCTCAGTCCAGACGTACGAGGAGGAGTTCTCGGGCGGGCGAGCGGCGCGGCTCAGCTCGTACGGCCCTTGGCGTCGAACTGCTTCATGCGGTCCAGGACCACGTCCGCGGTGGGCCGGTGCACCTCGTCCACGATCCGGCCGTCGGCGAGGAAGACCACGCGGTCCGCGTAGGCGGCGGCCACCGGGTCGTGGGTGACCATGACGACGGTCTGGCCCAGCTCGCGCACCGAGTTGCGCAGGAAGCCGAGGACCTCGGCGCCGGAGCGGGAGTCGAGGTTGCCGGTCGGCTCGTCACCGAAGATGATCTCGGGCTTGGAGGCGAGCGCGCGGGCCACGGCGACGCGCTGCTGCTGGCCGCCGGAGAGCTCGGAGGGCCGGTGCTTGAGGCGGTCGGTCAGACCGACCATGCCGATCACGTTGTCGAGCCACTGCTGGTCCGGCTTGCGGCCCGCGATGTCCATGGGAAGCGTGATGTTCTCCAGAGCGGTCAGCGTCGGCAGCAGGTTGAACGCCTGGAAGATGAAGCCGATCTTGTCCCGGCGGAGCTTGGTGAGCTGCTTGTCCTTGAGCGAGCCCAGCTCGGTGTCGCCGATGCGCACGGAGCCGGAGGAGAAGGTGTCCAGGCCCGCCACGCAGTGCATCAGCGTGGACTTGCCGGAGCCGGAGGGACCCATGATCGCGGTGAACTCGGCCTGCCGGAAGTCGACGGAGACCCGGTCGAGGGCGACCACCTGGGTCTCGCCCTGTCCGTAGATCTTCGACAGTTCCGTGGCACGGGCGGCCACCGCGGTGGTTCGGTCGGCGAGGTGGGTGGTGGTCACGGAAGAGCGCTCCTGTCGGGACGGGGTGTGGGGGACCCGTCCATCCTCACGGCCGCGCCGGGCCGTGTAGTCAGCCGCAGTTCCGGTTCTGGGGGGCGACTCCGGTCGGACCGCGCAGGGCCGCCTCATACCTGGGGATGACGGCCGCCCCTGAGGCCGTCCCCGGGGACGCGGCTGAGGGGCGATCAGCTCGACGCCGGGGTACGGCAAGCGTTCGGGCGGTGAAATTCCGTCATTCCGCACACGCGGCCCCGCATGCCCCGGAAGGCTATTGGCAAGTGCGGATGGCCCGCACCCAGTGCTGATGCACCCTCAGACGTCAATAAAATAAGACAACATCGGGTCGCCTCTCCGCTGTTCGGGGGATGCGTCCCGATAGGCTCGGAACACTCGATGCGGAGCCCATGGCTTGCCCAGATGGTGGAATGCAGACACGGCGAGCTTAAACCTCGCTGCCCTTCGCGGGCGTACCGGTTCAAGTCCGGTTCTGGGCACCTCCGAGCGTCGCGCGGCCCGGACCCCGCTGCCGCGTCGGAGACCGTGCCCTCCGTCTTCCCCGTACTCCGGGATTCACCCATTGACAGCCGTCCTGTGCCGTCGGAAACTCACGGGAGGAAAGTGGTGAAGTAAATTTCACCAGGCGAACGCAAAGGGGCGTGCCGATGCGAACCACCGTCGGGATCATCGGGGCAGGACCGGCCGGACTGCTGCTGGCGCGGCTGCTGCACAACGCGGGCATCGAGTCGGTGGTCCTGGAGAGCCGCGACCGTACGTACGTGGAGCAGCGCCAGCGCGCCGGCATCCTGGAGCAGGGCACGGTCGACGTACTGCGCGCCGCCGGGGCCGCCGAACGCATGGACCGCGAGGGGCTGCGGCACGACGGCATCGAGCTGCGCTTCGCGGGCGAACGCCACCGCGTCGACTTCCCCGCCCTGACCGGCGGCAGCTCCGTGATGGTGTACGCGCAGACCGAGGTCTGCAAGGATCTGATCGCGCTCCAGCTCAAGGAGGGCGGACCGCTGCTCTTCGAGGCCGAGGCGCTGGCCGTCGAGGGCGCCGACAGCGACTCCCCGAAGATCCGCTTCCGGTACGAGGGCCGCGAGGACGTCCTGGAGTGCGACTGGGTCGTCGGCTGCGACGGCTTCTGGGGCGTCGCCCGCAAGGCCTTCCCCGCGGCGCTCTCCCGCGTCTTCGAGCGCACGTACCCCTTCGGCTGGCTCGGCATCCTCGCCGACGTCGCCCCCTCCCACGACGAGCTGGTCTACGCCCGCCACGAGCGCGGCTTCGCCCTGCTCAGCATGCGCTCGCCCACGGTCTCCCGGCTCTACCTCCAGGTGCCCGAGGGCACGGACGCCGAGGCGTGGAGCGACGACGACATCTGGGCCGAGCTGGAGCGGCGCTTCGAGACGCACGACGACTGGCGCCTGGAGCGCGGCCCGATCACCCAGAAGTCCGTCACCCCCATGCGCTCCTACGTCCACGAGCCGATGCGGCACGGCCGGCTCTTCCTGGCCGGTGACGCGGCCCACATCGTGCCGCCGACCGGTGCCAAGGGACTGAACCTGGCGGTCGGGGACGTCGTCACCTTCGCCCGCGCGCTGACGCACCTGCGCGAGACCGGCTCGGCCGAACGCCTGGACGCCTACTCCGCGACCTGTCTGCGCCGCATCTGGCAGGCCGAACGGTTCTCGTACGACATGACCACCCTGCTGCACCGGGCCCCCGACGCCACCCCCTTCGACGAGCGCATCCAGCTCGCCCGGCTGCGGCGGCTCACCACCTCGCCCGCGGCCCTGGCCGACCTGGCCGACGGGTACACGGGGTTCCCCCTGGAATGAGCGGGTACCGGGGTCGCGTTACGGCTTCGTACCAGTCCCCACCGGGCGGGACACACGGAGAACGCAGACGTAATGTGACGTGACAAGGGAAAGATCCTCCCCAAGCACGAGGGTCTTTCCTTTGCCTACCTATTACTCTTGAGCCAAGGCCACGCAGGGTGGCCATGGAGGAGTGAAATGAGGAGCAGCAACCCGGTCTTCTCGCGACGGGGGTTCAGCCGCGACAACGGCTACGCGGGCTTCAACGCGGCGCCGCAGGCCGGGGGAGCCGCTGTCGGCACGCAGGGCAACCCGTACGCCCAGCAGGGCGGCAACCCCTACGCGCAGAACCCCTACGCCCAGAACCCGTACGCGCAGCAGGGCGTCCAGCCCGGCGCTCCGCCGCAGGCGCCGGTCTCCACCGGCCGCATGACGATGGACGACGTGATCGCGCGCACGGCCACCACGCTCGGTGTGCTCGTCGTCACCGCCGCCCTCGCCTGGGCGCTGCTGCCGGTCGACGACGCGAACATCAACCGTTCGTACGGCATCGGCATCGGCGCCGCGCTCATCGCGATGGTGCTCGGCCTCGTCCAGTCCTTCAAGCGCAAGGCGTCCCCGCCGCTGATCCTGGCGTACGCGGCGCTCGAGGGCGTGTTCCTCGGCGTCATCTCCAGCGTCGTCGACAACCGGATCGCGAGCGGCGCGGCCATGCAGGCCGTGCTCGGCACCATGGCGGTCTTCGCCGCCGTGCTCGTGGCGTACAAGGCGGGCTGGATCCGCGTCAACCGCCGCTTCTACGGCTTCGTGATGGCGGCCGCGCTCGGCTTCGTCCTGCTGATGGCGGTGAACCTGCTGTTCGCCGTCTTCGGCGGCGGTGACGGTCTCGGCTTCCGCAGCGGCGGCCTCGGCATCATGTTCGGCATCATCGGTGTGCTGCTCGGCGCCTGCTTCCTGGCGCTGGACTTCAAGCAGATCGAGGACGGCGTGGCCTACGGTGCCCCGCGCGAGGAGGCCTGGCTCGGCGCCTTCGGCCTCACGCTGACGCTGGTCTGGATCTACCTGGAGTTCCTGCGGCTCATCGCGATCCTGCAGAGCGACAACTGACCAGGTCCGGCCGGCCGCGCCCGCGGCCGGCC
>NZ_JBHWHV010000112.1:0-14128 GCF_042732375.1 Streptomyces sp. NPDC059785 | reverse complement strand
CGGCTGGCGGCGCGGCCGGCCGCTCCCGCAGCGGGCCCGGACCCGGTACGTGCGGCCGCCCCGGACCCGGCTGCCGGTCCGGCGCCCGCGCCTGCGCCTGCGCCTGCGCCTGCCGCGGATTCGGCCTCTGGCCCGACGCCTGCCACCGCCCCGGACCCTGTCGCCGCCGCTGCCGCTGCCGCTGCCGCGAGCCCTGCCGTCGCCCCGGGCCCGGCCTCCGCCCCGGCCCCCGCTTCTGCCCCGGGCCGGCTTTCCGCGCAGGCACCGGTGCCCGCCGCGCCGGGCCGCCGCTTCCGTCTCTTCCGCAAGCGGCGGCCGGAACACGGCGGCGCGGTGGCCGTGGCCGTGCCCGCCGTCGAGGCGGCGCGGGTCGAGGGGCTCGCCGTTCGCCGGGGGCGGGTCGAGGCGCTGCGGCGGGTGGATCTCACGGCCGCCCCGGGCGAGACCGTCGCCCTGATGGGGCGCAACGGCGCCGGGAAGTCGACCCTGCTCGGCGCGCTGGTGGGCCTCGTCGAACCGGCCGCCGGTGGTGTCCGGGTCGGCGGTCTCGTACCGCACCGCACGGCCCCGCGGGACCTCGTACGCCGCGTCGGACTCGTACCGCAGGAACCACGGGACCTGCTGTACGCGGACACGGTGGCCGGGGAGTGCGCGGCGGCCGACCACGACGCGGGCGCCGAGCCCGGTACCTGCCGCGCCCTGGTGTCCGGGCTGCTGCCGGACATCGGCGACGCCACGCATCCGCGGGACCTGTCGGAGGGCCAGCGGCTGGCGCTCGCGCTGGCCGTCGTGCTGACGGCGCGGCCCCCGCTGCTGCTGCTCGACGAGCCGACGCGCGGTCTGGACTACGCCGCCAAGGCCCGGCTGGTCGCCGTGTTGCGCGGCCTCGCGGCGGAGGGCCACGCGATCGTGCTGGCCACCCACGACGTGGAGCTGGCCGCCGAACTCGCCGACCGCGTGGTGATCCTGGCGGACGGCGAGGTCGTCGCGGACGGCCCCACGGCCGAGGTCGTGGTGGCCTCGCCGTCCTTCGCCCCCCAGGTGACGAAGATCCTCGCCCCGCAGCGATGGCTCACGGTCACCCAGGTCAGGAAGGCACTGGCATGAGCGGCGGGACCACGGGCGGAGAGGCCCGGGACGGGCAGGCGCGGGACCGGCAGACGCCAGTCGGGCAGACGCCAGTCGGGCAGGCGTCCGCCGTGCGGCTCGGGCCCCGTTCCGTCGCTGCGCTCGTGCTGGTCAGTGCCGTCGGGGTGGCCGGTTTCGGCTGGCCGCTGCTCGCCGGGCCCGGTTCCGAGGTCAGCGCGCACGCGCAGGACGCGCCCTTCCTCTTCGCGGGGCTGCTCGTCCTGCTGGTCGCGGTGGTCGCCGCGACGATCTCCGAGTCGGGGCTCGGCCCCAAGGCGGTCGCCATGCTCGGCGTGCTGGCGGCGACGGGCGCCGCGCTGCGGCCGATCGGGGCGGGGACCGCCGGCATCGAGCCGATGTTCTTCCTGCTGGTGCTGAGCGGACGGGTGCTCGGCCCCGGCTTCGGCTACGTCCTGGGCTCGGTGACGATGTTCGCGTCGGCGCTGCTGACCGGTGGCGTCGGGCCGTGGCTGCCGTTCCAGATGCTGGCCATGGGGTGGTTCGCGATGGGCGCGGGGCTGCTGCCGGGAGCGGACCGGCTGCGCGGGCGCGGCGAACTGGTCGTGCTCGCCGGGTACGGGTTCCTCGCCGCCTTCGCCTACGGCACCGTCATGAACCTCGCGGGCTGGCCCTTCATGAGCGGCCTCGCCTCCGGCGTCGCCTTCGACCCGCACGCCGCGCTCCCCGCCAACCTGGCCCGTTTCCTCGCCTACTGTCTGGCCACCTCGCTCGGCTGGGACCTGGGCCGGGCCGCGGTCACCGTCGTCCTGACCCTGGTGGTCGGCGCCCCGCTCCTGAAGGCGCTGCGCCGGGCCACCCGCCGGGCGGCGTTCGAGGCCCCGGTCGCCTTCCACCCGTGAGGTGAAGGCGCGAGGTAAAAGCACGGGGTGACCGGGAGACCGCGTCGAAGAACGTGACCACCTTCGGCGCCGCCGCCCGGAACGAGCCGAAGTGGTCCACGTCCCCCTGGTTCACCACCGGCACCCGGCCGTTCGCCGGCGCGGGCTACAGCCGCTGGATGATCGTCCCCGTGGCGAGCGCGCCGCCCGCGCACATGGTGATCAGCGCGAACTCCTTGTCCGTGCGCTCCAGTTCGTGCAGCGCGGTGGTGATCAGCCGGGCACCGGTCGCGCCGACGGGGTGCCCGAGCGCGATCGCGCCGCCGTTGACGTTGACCTTCTCCAGGTCCTGTTCGAAGACGCGCGCCCAGCTCAGTACGACGGACGCGAACGCCTCGTTGATCTCCACCAGGTCGATGTCTTTCAGGGTCATCCCGGCCTTGCCGAGGACGGCCCGGGTCGCGTCGACCGGCCCGTCCAGGTGGTAGTGCGGGTCGGCCCCGACCAGCGCCTGGGCGACGATCCGGGCGCGCGGCCGCAGCTTCAGGGCGCGCGCCATCCGCTTGGACGCCCACAGCAGCGCGGCGGCGCCGTCGGAGATCTGCGAGGAGTTGCCCGCGGTGTGCACGGCGACCGGCATCACCGGCTTCAGCCGGGCCAGCGCCTCCATGGAGGTGTCGCGCAGCCCCTCGTCGCGGTCGACCAGGCGCCACATGCCCTGCCCGGCCCGCTGCTCCTCCTCGGTGGTGGGCACCTGCACGGCGAACGTCTCGCGCTTGAACCGCTCCTCGGACCAGGCGACGCGGGCCCGTTCCTGCGAGCGCAGACCGAGCCGGTCGACGTCCTCGCGGGTGAGCCCCCGGTGGCGGGCGATGCGCTCCGCCGCCTCGAACTGGTTGGGCAGCGCCACGTCCGACTCCTCCGGGAACGGCTTGCCCGGACCGTGCTTGGAGCCGGAACCCAGCGGCACCCGGGACATCGCCTCGACACCGCAGCTGATCCCGACGTCGATGACGCCCGCCGCGACCATGTTGGCGACCATGTGCGAGGCCTGCTGCGAGGAGCCGCACTGGCAGTCGACGGTCGTCGCCGCGGTCTCGTAGGGCAGGCCCATGGTGAGCCAGGCGGTGCGCGCGGGGTTCATGGACTGCTCCCCCGCGTGGGTCACCGTGCCGCCGACGATCTGCTCGACGCAGTCGGCGTGGATGCCGGTGCGGCCGAGGAGTTCGCGGTAGGTCTCGCCCAGGAGGTAGGCGGGGTGGAGCTGGGCCAGCGCGCCGCCGCGCTTGCCGATGGGGGTGCGTACGGCTTCGACGATCACGGGTTCCGCGGCCATGGGGGGCTCGTCCTCTCCTCGCTCGCCCGCGCGGCGCGCGCGTCCCGGCCACCCCGCCGCGCAGAACTAGTACGCGTTCTAGTTCTGCTTGCAGTCTGCTGAGCGGAGGCGGTGAGCCGCAAGGGGCGTGCAGGCAACGGAGTCGTGATCTGCACGAATCCCGCACGCGCACACGGAGTCGCGATCCGCACGAACCCCGCACGCAAATCTGGCCGCCGTACCCCTTGCTACTTATAGAACCCGTTACTACCTTCACCGCAATTCCCGGTTCCTGATGGGCCGTCAGAACACGAGGCGGCCCGCAGTCAGTCCGCGAGACCTGGAGTACCGATGCCCTGTCCAGCGCTGCCCGACGGGTTCGACTTCACCGACCCCGACGTACTGCACCACCGCGTGCCCCTCCCGGAGTTCGCCGAGCTGCGCCGGACCGAGCCCGTGCACTGGATCCCGCAGCGGCCCGGCGCCGCGGGCTTCCAGGACGACGGCTACTGGGCCGTGACCCGGCACGCCGACGTCCGCTACGTCTCCACCCACCCCGAGCTGTTCTCCTCCTGGGTCAACACCGCCATCATCCGCTTCAACGAGCACATCCAGCGCGAGCAGATCGAGGTACAGCGGCTGATCCTGCTCAACATGGACCCGCCCGAGCACACCCGGGTCCGGCAGATCGTGCAGCGCGGCTTCACCCCGCGCGCGATCCGCGCCCTGGAGGAGGCGCTGCGCACCCGCGCCCGGAACATCGTCGCCACCGCCCTGGAGAACGCGGGCCCCGACGGCACGATCGACTTCGTCACCCAGGTCGCCAGCGAACTGCCGCTCCAGGCCATCGCCGATCTGATCGGCGTCCCGCAGGACGACCGGGCCAAGATCTTCGAGTGGTCGAACCGGATGATCTCCTACGACGACCCCGAGTTCGCGATCACCGAGGAGGTGGGCGCGGAATCGGCCACCGAACTCATCGCCTACGCCATGAACATGGCCGCGGACCGCAAGCAGTGCCCGGCCCACGACATCGTCACCAAGCTGGTGGCGGCGGAGGACGAGGGCAATCTCGCCCCGGACGAGTTCGGGTTCTTCGTCCTCGTCCTGGCCGTCGCGGGCAACGAGACCACCCGCAACGCCATCACGCACGGCATGCACGCGCTGCTCACCCACCCCCAGCAGTGGGAACTGTTCAAGCGGGAGCGCCCGGCGACCACCGCCGAGGAACTGGTCCGGTGGGCCACGCCCATCATCTCCTTCCAGCGCACCGCGACCCAGGACACCGAACTCGGCGGACAGCGGATCCGCGAGGGCGACCGGGTCGGCCTCTTCTACTCCTCCGCCAACTACGACCCCGAGGTCTTCGAGCGCCCCGACGCCCTCGACATCACCCGCGACCCCAACCCGCACCTCGGCTTCGGCGGCGGCGGACCGCACTACTGCCTCGGCAAGTCCCTGGCCACGCTGGAGATCGACCTGATGTTCAACGCCCTCGCGGACGCCATGCCGGACGTACGGCTGGCCGGGGACCCGCGGCGGCTGCGCTCCGCCTGGGTGAACGGCGTCAAGGAACTCCGCGTCAGTCCCGGTTGACCCGGCCGATCCGGCCGATCCGGCCGATCCGGCACGCACATTGTCGCGTCCGGCGCCGTTCCCGTGGAGGCAGGGGCACTAGTCCCCCCGCCTCGCCCCTGTCTTCACGGGACGGCACCGGTCAGGCGGTCACGGTCACGGTCACGGTCACCCGGTGCAGTGTCCCGGCCGCGCGTAGACCACCACCCGTGCGCCGTGCAGCGTGTACGTGCGGCACGCCTCGAAGTGGTCCCGCAGGGTGTCCCGTTTCACCGCCTCCTGCGGATACGGGTCCAGGGGCTGACCGAGCGGGTCGGTCAGGGCCAGGACGCGGTCGGCGGCGAGGATCCGCCGCCGGATCACGGCGGCCGGCAGCTCCGTGCCCTCCAGGGTGCGGGAGGCGGCGGGCGAGCGGTCCAGGGCCAGATCGCGCACCCGGTCGTACGTACCGGGCGAGGACAGCAGCCACTCGCGGCGCCGGGCGGGCAGGAACAGCACCCCGTCCGCCGCGCCCGCCTCCGCACGTACCGCCTCCTGTACGGCGATCACGTCGTCCTTGCGGCTGTCCACCGAGCGCACCTGGAGCGACCAGGGCAGCAGCACCGCGAACGCGGCCAGGGTCAGCGTCCACACCACCCCGCGGCGGGGCAGGCGGCGGGTGCCGAGCACGCACGGGCCGGTCCCCGCGAGCAGCCGGTCCAGGGCCGCGCCTGCCAGCAGGGCGAGGCCCGCCATGCCGTACAGCACATAGCGGTCCACGTACCAGGGCTTGATCAGGGACACCGTCATCAGCAGGCCCGTCGGCGCCACCAGCAGGGGGAGCGCGACGGCTGCCGTGGGGGCCGGTGCGGTCCGGTGACAGAGGTACCGCGACAGCAGCAGGCCCGCGATGGTCAGCGCCGCGAACATCAGCCACGCGCTCACGCTCGGCCGCCCCAGCCAGCCCAGCTGCCGTTCCGCCTGCCGGGCGCTCACCACGGCCAGCGGGACCACCGTCGTCAGCGCCGCCGCGGCGGCCGTCGCCCACCTCCGTACGACCGGCCGGGGCGCGGCGCTCCGCCACAGGGTGAGGGCGTGGGCCACCAGGACCAGCGCGGCGAACTCGTTCAGCCAGCAGGCGAGCGCGAGCAGGAACGCGTACGCCGTCCAGGCTCCGGTCCCGGTCCCGGCCCCGGTCCCGGTCCCGGTCCCGGTCCCGGTCCTCGCCCCGGCTCCGGTTCCAGCTCCGGCTCCGGTTCCAGCTCCGGTTCCGGTTCCGGCACCTGCCGCGCCGCGCAGCAGGGCGTACGTGGCCCAGACGACCGCCGCGCACACCAGCGCGTAGGCCCGGCCCTCCTGTGCGTACTGCTGGACCATCGGCAGCGCGGCGAAGGCGACGCCGCTCAGCAGGCCCGCGCGTGTCCCGGCCAGCCGTCGGCCCACCGCGCCGACGCCCGCGGCGGCCACCGCGGTCGCCAGTACCGAGGGCAGCCGCAGCGCCGTGAGGCCGCCCTCCCACACCGCGAACAGCCCGTGCATGAGCAGGTAGTACAGACCGTGCACGGCGTCGACCTGCCCGAGCAGGCCCCACAGGTCGGGCAGCGGGCGGTGGGCCACCTGCCAGGTCACCGACTCGTCCCGCCACATGCTGTGGTGGCGGCCCAGGCCCCACAGGCCCAGGGCGAGCGCGGCCACGGCGGGGACGGCGGTGGCCGTCCAGGCGGGCGGGCGCCGGGGCGTGTGCTGTCCGGTGCGGGCCGGTACCCGCTCGGCGAGGTCCGCCGGCCGGGTACCGGTCACCGGTCGCTCGGCACGGGCGGGGTGCTGGAGGAGGGTGCGATGGACGGGGATTCAGTGGAGGGGGACGAGGGTGCGATGGACGAGGATTCAGTGGAGGGGGAGGAGGTTGGGGACGTTTCGGTGGCGGGCAGCAGCCTGCGCGGGCCCGACAGCAGGTACGTCAGGCCGAAGCCCGCGCCCACCACCGCCGCGCCGCCCACCGCGTCGAGCACCCAGTGGTTGGCCGTGGCGACGATCGCGACCAAGGTGAACAGCGGGTGCAGCAGGCCCAGCGCCTTCACCCACTTCCGCCGGGCCATGACGGCGACGACGATGCCGCACCACAACGACCAGCCGAAGTGCAGGGACGGCATGGCCGCGTACTGGTTGGTGAGCGCGGTCATCGTCCCGTAGTCCGGCTTGGCGAAGTCCTGGACGCCGTGCACCGTGTCGATGAAGCCGAGGTCCGGCATCAGCCGGGGCGGGGCCAGCGGGTAGAGCCAGAAGCCGGCCAGGCCGAGGAGCGTCGCGAGGCCCAGCGAGGCGCGCGCCCACCGGTAGTCCGCGGGGCGGCGCGCGAAGAGCACGCCGAGAATCACCAGCGGCACGATGAAGTGGAACGTCTCGTAGTAGAAGCTGAGGAAATGCTCCAGCCACGGGATCCGCACCACCGTGTGGTTGGCCCAGTGCTCGATGCCGATACCCAGCGTCTTCTCCAGCGAGTGGATCTGTTCCCCGTGCTCCTCGGCCGTCGCCCTGCCCGCCGTCGCGGCCAGCCTGACCTGCGCGTAGGCGGCGTAGAAGACCCTTATCAGCAGCAGTTCCAGAAGCAGGTTCGGCGTGCTCAGCGCGCGGCGCCAGAACGGCAGCAGGGGTACGCGCCGCCAGCGCGCGGGGACCGGGCGCCCGTACTCGGTGGGGACGGCCCGCTCGTAGTACGGCGAGGTCCGGGACAGGAACGGTACGGCGCAGGCGGCGGCGAGCGCGGCCAGCAGCACCGCGTTGTCCCGTACGGGGTGCAGCACCGGCATGTCCGGCAGCAGCATCCTCGACGGGAGCGTCACCACGAGGACGACCGCGACCGGCCACACGAAGCGGTCCGAGGCCCGCCTGCCGACCCGGCCGGCCACGGCCAGCAGCACCCACAGCAACTGGTGCTGCCAGGTGGTGGGCGCGACCGCGACCGCGACGCAGCCGGTGACGGCCACGGCGAGCAGCAGTTGCCCGTCCCGCGCGTAGCGCACCGCCCGGCGCAGGCCGAGGACGACGACGGCCGCGCCGAGCACCAGGAACAGGCCGATCTCCAGTGGCCCTTCGAGCCCGAGCCGCAGCAGCGCGCCGTGCAGCGACTGGTTGGCGAGGTCGTCCGCGCGCAGGCCCAGCCCCACGCCCGCCACGTGGTGCACCCAGTACGTGTACGAGTCGTGCGGCATCGCGGCCCAGGCGAGCAGCGTGGAGGCGGTGAAGGTCGCTGCCGTGGTGACGGCGGCGCGCCTGCGTCCGGTCCACCACAGCAGCGGCGCGAAGAGCAGCACGGTCGGCTGGAGCGCCGCGCCTACGCCGATCAGGAGCCCTGCTGTGCGGGGTCCTGCGGGGCTTTGTTCTCTGGTGGGTTGTGCTGCGGGGCTTTGTTCTGCGGCGGGTTGTGCTGCGGTGCGTTGTGCTGTGGTGGGTTGTCCTGCGGTGCGTTGTGCTGCGGTGCGTTGTGCTGTGGTGGGTTGTGCTGCGGTGCCTTGTCCTGCGGTGCCTTGTCCTGCGGTGCGTTCCGTTCGGGCTGTGAAGCAGCCGAGCAGTACGAGCAGTACCGGGATGACGCTGGTCTGGCCGAGGTAGAGGGTGTTGCGGACCGGCAGCGACAGCATCAGCAGGCTGATCGCCACCGGCGCGGCGAGCAGCCGGGTGCGCCGGGACACGGGCGGCGGCAGGGCGCGCGCCGCGATCAGGCCGATCGCGACGACCAGCAGCAGGGTGCCGAAGGTCCAGCCCCAGCCGAGGGCCTGTTCGGCGGCGCGGGTGAGCGGCTTGAGGACCAGGCCCGCGAACGGGGTGCCGGTGAACCGCGTCGAGTCGTACAGGGATCCCGTCACGTGCAGGACGCCGTCCTGGCCGACCCAGGTCTCCAGGTCGGTCAGCCGTTCCCCTCTCGGGGTGCCGAGGACGGCCGCGACCTGTCTCACGGCGAGGACCGCGGCGATCAGCCAGAGGGCGATGCGGGTTGCCTCCAGCCGCGTTCTCGCCTGTCCGGCCGCCGCCGTTCCGAAGGCATCCCCTGGTTGTCCGCCGTGCTGCGCGTTCGCCACGACCCGTCGGCCCTCCCGCCCGCTACCGCCTGTCTGTCCGTGCTTGGAACCCTATGTGGCCCGTCGCCCCCTTCGTGAAGAGACGCGGGCTACCCCTGGTTCACCTGTCGTGTGCCCGCGTTTTGTCCGGATGACGACCCTTCGCCCCGCCGGGCCGATCCGGGCCGCAACCGTCAGCGGTTCCGAATGGGAGTCGCGACAAAGATCACAGTCGGTCAAGCGGAGTGGCGACTTCCGGCTTCGCGTCCTGCCTGCACAGGGGGCGTTTGTCTGCCGTACGGAGTTACGTGGTAGCTACACGTAACGACGTGAAGTGCACCTAAGGTCGGTTTTCGGCCCGCTTCGACAGGGGCCCCGTCGTTGTCCCCGTCGAAAGGCAGGCGAGCGGAATCTTGCCGACCGTCACACCCGTCGCTCCCCCCATCACGTCCGCCGCTCCCCCGGCACCCCTGCCCCCACAGGCCACCGTCACCGACCCCGCGCTGGTCCGGCGCGCCGTCAAGGCGGCGGCGCTGGGCAATGCGATGGAGTGGTTCGACTTCGGCGTGTACAGCTACATCGCGGTGACACTCGGCAAGGTCTTCTTCCCCTCGGGCAACCCCACCGCGCAGCTGCTCTCCACCTTCGGCGCCTTCGCCGCCGCCTTCCTCGTCCGCCCGCTCGGCGGCATGGTCTTCGGGCCGCTCGGCGACCGTGTGGGCCGGCAGAAGATCCTCGCGCTCACCATGATCATGATGTCGGCCGGCACCTTCGCCATCGGCCTGATCCCGTCGTACGCCTCCATCGGCGTCGGCGCGCCCCTGCTGCTGCTCGCGGCGCGGCTGGTGCAGGGCTTCTCGACCGGCGGCGAGTACGCCGGCGCGTCCACGTTCATCGCCGAGTACGCGCCGGACAAGAAGCGCGGCTTCTTCGGGAGCTGGCTGGAGTTCGGCACGCTCGCCGGGTACATCGGCGGCGCGGGTCTGGTCACCCTGATGACCGCGCTGCTGTCCAGCGAGGATCTGATCTCCTGGGGCTGGCGGATCCCCTTCCTGATCGCCGGGCCGATGGGTGTCGTCGGGCTGTATCTGCGGATGCGGCTGGAGGAGACCCCGGCATTCGCCGCGGAGCTGGCCAAGGCGTCCCGCGAATCCCGCAAGGACAGCAAGGACAGCAAGGACAAGGAACGCGCCGCCGACCGCGTGCCGCTGCGCGTGCTGCTGGCCGGGCAGTGGAAGGCGCTGCTGCTCTGCGTCGGGCTCGTGCTCGTCTTCAACGTCACCGACTACATGCTGCTGTCGTACATGCCCAGCTATCTGACCAGCGAGCTGAAGTACGACGAGACGCACGGGCTGCTCGTGGTGCTCGCGGTGATGGCGCTGATGATGGTCGTGCAGCCCTTCGCGGGCGCGCTCACCGACCGTGTCGGCCGGCGGCCGGTGATCGCGGTCGGCTGCGCCGGGTTCCTCGCGCTGTCCGTCCCCGCCCTGCTGCTGATCCGCCAGGGCAGTCTGCTCGCGGTCGCGCTCGGCATGGGCGCCCTCGGGCTGCTGCTCGTCTGCTTCACCGCCGCGATGCCCGCCGCGCTGCCCGCGCTCTTCCCCACCAAGGTGCGCTACGGCTCCCTGTCCATCGGGTTCAACGTGTCCGTCTCGCTCTTCGGCGGGACCACGCCGCTGGTCGTCACCGCGCTCATCGGGGCCACCGGGAACATGATGATGCCCGCGTACTACATGATGGCCGCGGCCGTCGTCGGTGGTGTCGCGGTGTGGTTCATGAGCGAGTCGGCCGGGCGGCCACTGCCTGGGTCGGCGCCCTCTGTGGAGCCCACGCGCCGCTGAGGGGCCTGCCGGTCCGCCGGCCCAGCCCCTGGAACCGTCGGCTTCGTCGCGTCGTCTGACACCCTGTTGATCAGCGTGACGGAAGGGTTGCGGGGGATGGCACGCGGACGGGGACGGGAGCGGAGCGAGGTATGGGGACGGCAGCGGAGCGGGGTATGGGGACGGCAGCGGAGCGGGGTATGGGGACGGCAGCGGAGTGGGGTACGGGGCCGGCAGCGGAGTGGGGTACGGGGCCGGGTGCTGGCCGTCGTACTCGCGCTGCTGGCGCTCCAGTTGGGGTCGCTGATGGCACCGGCGTACGCCTGCGGCTGCGGTGCGATGCTGCCCGATGCCCAGCGGCACGTGACGGTCGACCGCGAGGTGTCCGTCGTACGCTGGGACGGCGCCGAGGAACAGATCGTCATGCAGCTGACGGTGACCGGTGACGCCCGTACCGCCGCGTGGATCATGCCGGTCCCGCACCGGGCGACGGTGGAGCTCGGCGAGAGCCGGCTCTTCTCGCAGCTCTCCGAGGCCACCGCGCCGGAGCGGCGCACCCGGCACCACTTCTGGCCGCGCAACGGCGACTGGCCCTTCGACGACTCGGACACGGCAGGCGATGCCGCGCTGCCCGGTGCCGCGTCCGGGGTCGGTGTCGTCGGGCGGGAGCGGCTCGGGCCCTTCGACGTGGCCCGGCTGACCGCCACCGACTCCGACGCGCTCGGCGACTGGCTCGACGATAACGGCTTCTCGCTTCCCGGTCGTCTCGACACCGCCTTGCGTCCGTACGTCGACCAGGGGTGGGAGTACGTGGCGGTCAAGCTGGCGCCGGAGGAGGCGGGGGCCGTGCTCGGTGGGGCGCTCGATCCGCTGCGGCTGAGCTTCGCCAGTGACGATCTGGTCTATCCGATGCGTCTGTCGCGCCTCGCGAAGACTCCGCAGTCGCTCGGTCTGTACGTTCTCGCCGAGCACCGGATGGAGCCCGCCTCCGCGATCGGCGGTGACGCGCCGCGGGTCTCCTTCGCGGGGCGGCTCACCGACACCTCGGGGCCGCTGGCCGGGCTCACCGGCGGGGGTACGGACTTCCTCACCGCGCTCGATCAGGAGTTTCCGCGGCCGTCGGAGATCTCCGGCGATCACGAGCTGCGTCGGGCGTCCTCCGACGCGGGGTACCGGCAGGCGTACTACGTCGACAAGTTGCTGCGGGTGGGCGGGGTGCCGGTGTGGCTGCTGACGGTAGGGGGTCTGGTGGCCGTCGCTGTGGGTGTGACCGTGGGTGTGCCGTACGTACGGCGTCGGCGGGTGGCGGGGGTGGTCGGCTGACCTCGGGCCGCGCGGTCTGCGCGGTCTGCGCGGTCTGCGCGGTCTGCGCGGTCTGCGCGGCCCGCACGGTGGTGGGTCGGGGCCGCGCCGGTACATCCGCCCGTCGCTCCCGCGGTCACCTCCGGGGTTCAGATGACCGACTTGGTGTGCGACCACGTGATCGACGGGCATTTGATGTACCGGCACGGCCCCTTCCGTGCGATCGCGGGTGCGGGGAGCGCCTCGGCTGACGCCAGCACGGTCCCTTCCGGCCGGCCGAGGGGGCGGGTGCGGGTCGTGGACGGTTCGGTCACGGTCCCTTCCGGCCGTCGGCGGCTGCGGGTCGTGGGGCGTTCGGCCGCCGTCCCTTCCGGCCGGCCGGGGGCGAGTGCGGGTGTGGGTTGGTTATATTCGTCGGCGGATCTAGTTAGCCTCTCTAACTAGGCTTACGAAAGGCACGGTGCATGAGCGAGTCGCAGCTCTGGGACGACGTCGACGCCTACTTCACCTCCGTCCTCGCCCCGCCGGACGAGGCGCTGACCGCGGCGCTGCACGACAGCGACGCGGCCGGACTCCCCGCCATCAACGTCACCCCGAACCAGGGCAAGCTGCTCCAGTTGCTCGCCCTGGCCCAGGGCGCGCGCCGCATTCTCGAGATCGGGACGCTCGGCGGCTACAGCACCATCTGGCTCGGGCGCGCGCTTCCCGCCGACGGACACCTCGTCACCCTGGAGTTCGATCCCCGGCACGCAGAGGTCGCCCGGCGCAATCTGGCGCGGGCAGGCCTGGACAAGGTCACCGAGGTACGGGTGGGGCCGGCGCTCGACTCGCTGCCCGTACTGGCCGAGGACGCCGAGCCGTTCGACTTCTTCTTCATCGACGCGGACAAGGTCAACAACCCGCGGTACGTGGAGTGGTGCCTGAAGCTGAGCCGGCCCGGCAGTCTGATCGTCCTCGACAACGTCGTGCGCCACGGGCGGGTCGTCGATGCCGACAGCACCGATCCCAGCGTCCAGGGCACCCGCGCCGCCTTCGAACTCGTCGCCTCTCACCCGCAGTTGACCGGTACGGCGGTGCAGACCGTGGGTGGCAAGGGTTACGACGGGTTCGCTCTGGTGCGGGTTCTGCCCTGAGGGGCTTGCGAGTCAGGTCTCGTGGTAGAAGCCCACGTTCACGCTGCGCGGTCCCGTACGGTCCTGGATGACCAGTTCGCCCGAGCTGCCCGCCGGCAGCCGGGCCGTCCCGCCGTACGGCAGCGGCTGGGCCGGGAGGCCGGTGAGTATCAGCCGGACCTCGGAGGACGGGTCCTGATGCGAGCCGCGCAGCCAGGTCACCTGCCAGGTGCCCTCGGGGCCGCAGAGGAACTCCAGATGGACCCGCGAGACGAACAGCCAGTCGTCGGGCGTGGCGAGCCGGCACACGGACCGGTCCCGGCCCACCCGGAGCACCGCGCCCGGCTCGCTGGGCCCGTCGGCCATCTGCATACCGGCCGTCGCCCCGGCGTCCGCCTCGCCGACGGATGCCATGGTGAGTTCGAGCACGTGCGCTCCCTGTGTTCAGCGGTCGGGCCATCCCCGGGCGTCGTCGACGCACCGCCGCCGCATAGTAATGCGCCAGATCGTCCGGCCGGGTGACGTCCGGCACAATGGAGGCATGACCGAGCGAAAGCCACCCGGTGTCAGCTTCGAGTCCTGGGTCGACCGGCAGATCCGCGAGGCGGAGGCCCGCGGCGAGTTCGCCCGGCTGCCCGGTGCGGGCGAGCCGCTCCCGGCCGTCACCGACACGTCGTACGACGAACTCTGGTGGATCAAGCGGAAGATGGCCCGCGAGGGTCTGTCGGTCCTGCCGCCGACACTGGCGCTGCGCAAGGAGGCCGAGGACGCGCTCGCGGCCGCCGCTGCGGCTCCCTCGGAGGGCGCGGTCCGGCGCGTCATCGAGACCGTCAACGCCAAGATCCGCGAGATGATGTTCAAGCCGCCGCCCGGCCCCCCGCTCGGCCTCAAGCCGTACGACGTCGAGGCCGTCCTCCGCGACTGGCGCCGACGCCGGGAGCAGACGGGAGCGGGGGACGGCGAAGAAGGGCGCGCCGACGTCGGTTGAGTGACGTCGGCG
>NZ_JBHWHV010000111.1:0-15619 GCF_042732375.1 Streptomyces sp. NPDC059785 | reverse complement strand
GGGGGGGGCGGCGGGCCGGGCCGGCCGCCCCCCCCCCCCGCCCAGTGCAATGGCCGAGGCCCTATGAGTCCGGTTCTAGCCGAACTGCTGCTCCAGGTCCTTCAGCTTGCGCTCCAGCGAGTCGAGTCGCGGGAGGGCCTGTGTGTCGTCCTCCGCGGTGAGGTCGATGACCGGCTCCGAGCTCTTGCGGACCGGCGAGAGCGAGGCGCGGGCGCGTACGGGCAGCGGTTCCGGCGCCGCTATGGCGGGCTCCGCGGTGGCTGCCGGGGCGGAGGCGCGCTCCACGGTGGTCTCCAGTTCGCCGCGCGTGCCACCGCGGCCGATCAGCCCGCGGTGGCCGCGGCTGAGCGCCTTCAGGTGGGCCCGCTCGACCCGCTGCTGCTCGCGCCGGCGCAGTCGCTGCTGCTCCTTCTGGCGCCGGTCCTCGCGCACCTCGTCGACGGCCTCGTCCAGGGTGCGGACGTTCTCGAGCAGCATCAGCGACCAGGCGCTGTACGTCTCGCGGGGCGCGCGCAGCCAGCGCACGATGCGGATCTGCGGCAGCGGGCGCGGAACCAGGCCCTGCTCGCGCAGCGCGGCCCGGCGGGTCTGCTTCAGTGCGCGGTCGAACAGGACCGCGGCCGACAAGGACATGCCGGCGAAGAAGTGCGGGGCGCCCGCGTGGTCGATGCCGCGCGGCGCGTGCACCCAGTTGAACCAGGCCGCCGCACCCGCGAACGTCCACACGAGTATCCGGGAGCCGAGCGCCGCGTCACCGTGGCTCGCCTCGCGCACCGCGAGGACGGAGCAGAACATGGCCGCGCCGTCGAGGCCGAACGGGACCAGGTACTCCCAGCCGCCGGAGAGGCCCAGGTTCTGCTCGCCGAAGCCCACCAGGCCGTGGAAGGAGAGAGCCGCCGCGACCGCGGCGCAGCAGAACAGCAGCACGTAGGAGGCGGTGCCGTAGATGGCCTCCTTGCGCCTGCGGCGCTCCTCGCTGCGCTCCCACGAGTCGTCGGCAGTCGCTTTCTCCCCGCCGGACCGCTTGCCGCGCGCCAGCACCGCAACCGCCGCCAGCATGCCCAGGAGCAAAACGGCGCCCGGAAGCAGCCAGTTCAGCGATATGTCGGTCAGTCTCATCAGGGGTCCCTTGCATTGGGATAGGGCGTAACGCCCGCCATAGTGGCCCAATCCCGTCGGCGCTCAGGGGGTTTCGGGGCAAGAGGCCGCCAAGAAGAGCAAGGGCGTACGCAGGGCGGCATTTTGCTCGAACTGCCGCGCGAGGGACGGGAGTTGAGTGCGAATAAGACTACCCGTACGGATGGTTCGACGGAAAGTTCCCGCGACAGGTGAGGAAATTGTGAATCACCTGTCACCCGTGGAACCCGCCGGAAACCCGCCAGGCGCTCTCGACGCGAGTTGATCTTACGAGACGCCCGGAGCGGCCGGTACGCCGGGGCACCGAACTGCGGGGAACGGGCGGGGTGTCGGCCAGCTCAGGACCGCCCGGTGGTGCTGAGGGCCGGGCCCCTGTATCGGGACCCGGCCCTTCCTCAGGCCGTCGCGGCCGTGGTCAGCTTGGCGATGCGCACCTCGTCGCAGTTGCGCGGGCAGTTGGCGCAGGTGTCCTCGGGGCGCAGGGTGTAGAAGAGGCAGCAGCTCGCCCGGTCCCGGGTGGGCAGCGACTGCCCGTCGGGGCCGGTGAGTTCGCGGAACGCGGCGGAACCGGCGTACGGGCGGGTCGCCCCCGGCAGCAGCCGCTCCAGGTCGCGCATGGCCCGCCGCTCCTCGCCGAGGAGGTGGGCGACGTACCAGAGCCCTTCCACGATCTCGTCGGTGGCCATGCCCCACAGGGCCCGGCCGCGCCGCCGCATCCGCGGGCCGAAGGCGCCGAGCACCGGCTCCAGGTGCTCGGCCACGGCGGCCCGTACCTCGGCGTGCAGGGCGTCCTCGTCCGGTACGACGCGGGCGCCGGGCAGTCCGGCCGCCGGGTCGTCGGGCAGGCAGGCGAACTCGCCGGTCCGTACGGCCATGTGTCCGAGGGCGCGGTTGTAGGTGACGTGCTCCACCGGGAAGCGCGGCACCCGGCGCAGCAGGAACCAGGGCAGCGTGATCAGCAGGCAGGCCGCCCACGCGTACCGGTGCAGGCCGAAGCTGGCGATGACGTCGGGGCGTCCCGGCTGTCCGTAGTTGCGGAGCACCTGCTCCTCGTCCCAGGCGAGGAACGCGTCGAGGTCCGCGCCGCCCTCGGCGAGCCGCGCGGCGCGGACCCAGCCGTCGCCCTCCGGCGCCGTCTCGCCGGGTCCGAGCTCGCGCACGGCGAGTCCCGGGAAGACCTCGGTCAGCCGGATGTACGCGTCCGTGAGCGCCGAGCGGGCCGGGGGTGTGGCGGCACCGGCCGGGGCGGCCGCGGTCAGGGCGGATACGGGCATGCTGGACCACCGATTCACGATCGTTCGCAGGTAAGCCTTACCTTATCCGGAAAAGGTGGATGTTTGAACTGGGGCTCAGTGCGCCTATGGTGCTTGACGAACAAGTGACAACCGCCCCAATGGCCCCCAAGTGCCACCAAGCCCGGAGGAGGAGCCCGTGGAGCAGACCGGCTCACGCGAGGCGCACCGCTCTGCTGAGGCGGGGAGAGCGGCCCTGCCGCCCCTGAGCACGGCGGCCGTGCGCGTACCCGCCCAGCCCCGGGCGGCGGACCGCAACCGGGAGCGCCGGGGACCGGGCGGCGGCCAGAGCACGCCGGGACCGGCCGGGGGCAGACAGCCCGGTCAAGAGGCGGCGGTGGCCGGGGGCGGGCAGACCGGTCCCGGAGCGGCGGTGGCCGGGGGGAGGCGGAACGCGACCGGAGCGACGGCGGCCGGGGGCGGGCGGAACGCGGCCGAAGCGGCGGTGGCTGGGAGCAGGCGGAACGCGACCGGAGCGACGGCGACTGTCGGCTCTGTCAGCCCTGTCAGCCCTGCCAGCCCCGCAGGTCCCGCCAGCTCGGTCAGCCCCGCCAGCCCCGCCAGCTCGGTCAGCCCCGCCGGTCTCGTCGGCCCCGTCCGCGGCGAGCACACGCACAGCGAGCCCGCCCCGCCGCAGGCCGCGGGCCGGCCGGCCGTGCAGCGTTCCTCCGTGCGCGGGCAGATCCTCGACGCCCTGCGGACCGCGCTCGTCACGGGCGAGCTGGCGCCCGGCGAGGTGTACTCGGCGCCCGCGCTCGGTGAGCGGTTCGGGGTGTCCGCGACGCCCGTGCGCGAGGCCATGCAGCAGCTCGCCCTGGAGGGCGCCGTCGAGGTCGTGCCCAACCGCGGGTTCCGGGTCGTCGAGCGGTGCGCCCGCGAGCTCGCCGAACTGGCCGAGATCCGCTCCTTAATAGAGGTCCCGGTGATGCTGCGGCTCGCCCGCACGGTGCCCGCCGGCCGCTGGACGGAGCTGCGTCCGCTGGCCGAGGCGACGACACGGGCCGCGTCCACCGGCGACCGGGCGGGTTACGCCGAGTCCGACCGCGCCTTCCACCGCGCGGTCCTCGCCCTCGCGGGCAACGACCAGCTCGTCCGGATCGCGGACGACCTGCACCGCCGCTCCCAGTGGCCACCGGCCCCCGGGGCCGCCCCGCGCGGCCGCGCCGACCTGCTGGCCGACGCCGCCGAGCACACCGCGCTGCTGGACGCGCTGATCGCCCAGGACCTGCCCGTGATCCAGTCCCTGGTACGGGAACACTTCGCGGGCGCGTAGGGCCCCGGGCCGCGTCACGTAAGCGCCCGCCCGCCCTCCCGTCCTCAGCCGGTGGCCACCGGCCCCCGGGGCCGCCCCGCGCGGCCGCGCCGATCTGCCGGCCGACGGCGGCCGAGTACGCGTCCCGTACCCGGCCGAGCACGCGTCACGTATGCGCCCGCCCGCCCTCCCGTCCTCAGGCGGTGGCCATCGGACCCCGGGGCCGCCCCGCGCGGCCGCGCCGATCTGTCGGCCGACGGCGGCCGAGTACGCGTCCCGTACCCGGCCGAGCACGCGTCACGTACGCGCCCGCCCGCCCTCCCGTCCTCAGGCGGTGGCCACCGGCCCCGGGGGCCGCCCCGCGCGGCCGTGCCGATCTGCCGGCCGATGCGGCCGAGCGCAGGTCACGCACGCGGCCGAGCGCAGGTCACGCACGCGGCCGAGCACAGGTCACGCACGCGGCCGAGCACGCGTCCCGCACGCCGCCGAGTACGTGCCCGAGCACACGTCCCGCCCGCGCCCGAGCACGCCTCACGCCCGCCCCGCCCCCGTCCCCCTTCTCAAGCCGTGGCCGCCGGTGGTGGGGAGAGCTGGGCCGCCAGCCATGTGGGGACGCCGCCCAGGAGGCGGAAGAGGCGGCCGGCCTCCGCGCGCAGCCGGGACGCCTCCGGCTCGGTCTCGGCCTCCGCGAGCGAGGCGAGCGCGGGCGCCGTACCGACCAGGTAGCCCAGTTCCTCGCGGATCCGCAGGGACTCGGCGAAGCCGTGCCTGGCCTCCGCCAACTCGCCGTCGCGCAGGGCGAGTCCGGCGAGATGGCGCCAGGTGAAGGAGAGCAGCAGCAGATCGCCGTGGGCGGTGGCGCCCGCGTGCGCGCGGCGGTAGGCGGCGCGGGCGGCCTGCGCGGAGTTCGCCAGGTTCTGGGCGACCAGGCCGCGCCGGAAGTCGAGCAGCGCCCGGCCCGCGGTCCCCGGGGCGAGCAGCGCGGCGGCCCTCCCGAGCGCGGCGCGCGCCTCGTCGGCCCGGTCCCGTACCCCGAGCAGCGTGGCCGTGTACGCGAGCTGGCCGCGCTCGCAGGCCGCGGCGCCCCGCTCGTCGTCGCTCTGCGCCAGCGCCTCCGCCGTCCGCAGCGCGTCCTCGGCCTCGGCCCAGCCCTGCTCGGTGTACAGGCACCGTTCCACGAGCAGCGACGCCCGTTGCAGTGCGGGTCCCGCGGTGCCGGGGTCCAGCAGCGCGGCCGCGTCGGCCCAGCAGGCGCGCGAGCGCAGCCGCCATACCGCGGTCTGGAGTGGATCGTCCCCTGATGTCGTTCCGGTACCAGACATGGCGGTATGCGCCACGTTGCCCTCCCCGAGCACACCATTGAGCTGTTGAGTGAGGGCATCTCAGCACGGATCGCCGGGCCCGGCCAAGAGGGTGGGTGAAGGATTTCACAAAGTCATGGGGCGAGCCCCGCGAAGGCGGCGGCCCGTGCGGCGGAGGACAGCTCGCGGCCTTGACCTCAGCTCATCCGCAGGGCGAGGAAGAAATCGAGCTTGTCCTCCAGCCGCGACAGATCCCGTCCGGTCAACTGCTCGATCCGGCCCACCCGGTACCGCAGCGTGTTGACGTGCAGGTGGAGCCGGGTGGCGCAGCGGGTCCAGGAGCCGTCGCAGTCGAGGAACGCCTCCAGGGTCGGGATCAGCTCGGCGCGGTGCCTGCGGTCGTAGTCGCGCAGCGGGTCCAGGAGCCGGGCGGTGAAGGCGCGGCGCACGTCGTCCGGCACGAAGGGCAGCAGCAGCACGTGCGAGGCGAGCTCCTGGTGGCCCGCGGCGCAGACCCGGCCGGGCCGCGCGGCGGCGACCCGGCGCGCGTGCCGGGCCTCCTCCAGCGCGCCGCGCAGCCCCTCCGCGGAGTGCACGGCGGCGCTGACGCCGAGCGTGAGCCGCCCGTCGTCGCCGAGCCCCGCCGACAGCGGATCCCGTACGGCGTCGAGGAGGGCGTCGGCGAGCAGCCCGGCCTCGGAACCGTCGTGCTCGGACGAGACGGCGGGCAGCGGGACCAGGGCGACGGCCTCGTCACCGGTGTGGGCGACGGCGATCCGGTCGGAGTGCTCGGGCCCCCGCGAGAGGGGGTCGACGAGGATCTCCTCCAGCAGGGACTGGGCGACGGGCCCGCCGTCGACGCCCGCGCCGTCGGCGCGCTCCCACTCGACGCGGGCCACCACCACCTGCCAGTGCGGCGCCGCCCCGAGACCGGGCAGCAGCACCGGCGCGGCGACCCGCAGCCTGGCCGCGATCTCGGCCGGGGCCGCGCCCGACTGGACCAGCTCCAGGACCTCCTGGGCGAGCCGCCGGCGCACCGTGCGCGCCGCGTCCCGCCGGTCCCGCTCGACGGCGATGAGCTGGGTGACGCCCTGGAGCAGGTCGAGGCGCTCCTCGGGCCAGTCTCCCGCGTCGGCCTCGACCGCGAGCAGCCAGTCGGACAGCACGGTCTCGCGCACGTCCCGGGAGGCGGCGGAGGACCGTCCGGAGGAGCGGACCGGGAACAGCGAGTACGCCGTCGTGCCGACCGTGACCCGGTGCGGGCCGCGCCGCCCGGTCCGGGTGGCCGCCAGGTGCTCGGCGGCGAGGCCGGCGCGGACCTCCGCGGACAGCCCGGGTCCGCCCGGTCCGCCGCCCGCGATCTGCCGCCCCGCCGGGGAGAGCACCCAGGCCCGCAGGTCCAGGTCGGTGCCGAGCAGGTCGAGGACGACGTCGGGGCCGCCGCCCGCGGGTCCGGCCGTCATCATCCGCCGGTGCCGGTCGACCACGGCCGCCAGGTCCCCGGCGCGCTCGCCGGAGACCTGCCGCACGACGTGCTCGGTGATCGTGGCGAAGGCCACCGACTCGTTGACGGCGAACAGCGGCAGCCGGTGCCGGGCGCAGGCCTGGACCAGATCGTCGGGGATGTCGCCGAGCTCCGCCTCGCCCGCGGCCAGCGCGGCGACGCCGGCCCCGGCGAGTATCCGCACGAAGGACTCGAAGTCCGCGGCCTCGTGCCGCCAGGCCAGACCGGTGAGGACCAGCTCGCCCCCGGAGAGGTAGCGGCTGGGGTCCTTGAGGTCCGTGGTCATCACACCGCGCACCGTGCGGTTCAGTTCGTCCTCGCCGCCGAGCAGCCGCAGGCCCAGCGCGTCGGTGTCCAGCAGTGCGCGCAGCCGCATGTCTCGTTGCCGCCGTTCTTGTCTCGAAGCAGGGGTTTCGTGGGTGCTGCTCGTGAGGTGGATGTTTCCGGAGGAAAACCAGGAGGTGACTGGTGGCCTCCGTTCATACGAATCTACAAGATGCGCGCGCTGGCCAGCCAACTCCTTCATGGTTTCGGTGACTGACCCCACCGGAGCACAGCGCTGTGTACTGGCCTCGATCCGCGTGAACAGCACAGATACGAGCCGCTTCCGCCGCACCGGTCCGGCTCGCACCGAGCGATCCACCATACGAAGAAGAGAGCCACTCATGGACTTCCTTCGCCCCGCGAGCTGGGAGGAGGCGCTCGCCGCCAAGGCCGAGCACCCGACAGCCGTGCCGATTGCGGGGGGCACCGATGTCATGGTCGAGATCAACTTCGACCACCGGCGGCCCGAGTACCTCCTCGACCTGGGCCGGATCGGCGAACTGAACGAGTGGGAGGTCGGCGCGGAGAGTGTGCGGCTCGGCGCCTCCGTCCCGTACACCCGGATCATGGAGCGGCTGCGCGGCGAGCTGCCCGGTCTCGCGCTGGCCGCCCACACCGTCGCCTCCCCGCAGATCCGCAACCGCGGCGGCGTCGGCGGCAACCTCGGCACCGCCTCCCCGGCCGGCGACGCCCACCCCGCCCTCCTCGCGGCGGGCGCCGAGGTCGAGGCGGAGTCCGTACGGGGCTCCCGGCGCATCCCGATCGACGACTTCTACACCGGCGTCAAGCGCAACGCGCTCGCCCCCGACGAGCTGATCAGGGCCGTGCACATCAAGAAGGCGGACGGCCCGCAGCAGTACTCCAAGGTCGGCACCCGCAACGCGATGGTCATCGCCGTCTGCGCCTTCGGCCTGGCCCTGCACCCCGGTACCCGTACGGTCCGTACCGGCATCGGCTCCGCCGCGCCCACCCCCGTCCGCGCGCGGGCCGCCGAGGAGTTCCTGAACGCGGCGCTGGAGGAGGGCGGCTTCTGGGACAACGGCAGGATCATCACCCCGTCGGTGGCCAAGCAGTTCGCGGACCTGTGCGCCGCGGCCTGCAACCCCATCGACGACGTCCGGGGCACGGCGAGCTACCGCCGCCACGCGGTGGGCGTGATGGCCCGCCGGACACTCACCTGGACCTGGGAGTCCTACCGCAACGCCGCCGCCGGCACGGAGGGAGTCGCGTAATGCGCGTCAATTTCACGGTCAACGGCCGCCCGCAGGAGGCCGACGACGTGTGGGAGGGCGAGAGCCTCCTGTACGTCCTGCGTGAGCGCCTGGGCCTGCCCGGTTCGAAGAACGCCTGCGAGCAGGGCGAGTGCGGCTCCTGCACGGTCCGGCTGGACGGCGTACCGGTCTGTTCCTGTCTGGTCGCGGCCGGGCAGGCGGAGGGCCGCGAGGTCGTCACCGTCGAGGGCCTGGCCGACTTCGCGCGGCAGCGGGCGGAGCACGGAGCCTGCGCCTCGGGCGCCTGCGGTACGGGGCTCGACGAGGCCAAGCGGTGGCAGGCGGGGCCCGCCGACTCCCGGACCGGCGAGGGCGCTCAGCTGTCGCCCGTCCAGCAGGCGTTCATCGACGCGGGCGCCGTCCAGTGCGGCTTCTGCACCCCCGGGCTCCTGGTCGCGGCCGACGAGATGCTGGAGCGCAACCCGAACCCGTCCGACGCGGACATCCGCGAGGCGCTCTCGGGCAACCTGTGCCGCTGCACCGGCTACGAGAAGATCATGGACGCGGTCCGCCTCGCGGCCGCCCGGCAGTCGGAGGCGGTCTGACATGGGCACCACCGGCATCCCCACGGGCAGCACCGGCATTCCCACCGGCACCCCCACGCGCCTCACCCAGGGCGCCCCGGCCCGGGGCGGCATCGGCGAGTCCACGCTCCGCCCCGACGGCACCCTCAAGGTCACCGGCGAGTTCGCGTACTCGTCCGACATGTGGCACGAGGACATGCTCTGGGGCCAGATCCTGCGCTCCACGGTCGCGCACGCCGAGATCGTCTCGATCGACACCTCCGAGGCCCTGGCCCAGCCCGGCGTGTACGCGGTCATGACCTACGACGACCTGCCGACCGACGTGAAGAACTACGGCCTGGAGATCCAGGACACCCCCGTACTCGCCCACGGCAAGGTCCGCCACCACGGCGAGCCGGTCGCCATCGTGGCCGCCGACCACCCGGAGACCGCCCGCCGCGCGGCCGCCAAGATCAAGGTCGAGTACCGCGAACTGCCCGTCATCACCGACGAGGCGTCCGCGACCGCGCCCGACGCGATCCTGGTCCACGAGGGACGCGACGATCACCACGCGAGTCATGTCCCGCACCCGAACATCGTGCACCGCCAGCCGATCGTCCGCGGCGACGCCGAAGCGGCGGCGCGCAGGGCCGACTTCGTCGTCCGGGGCGAGTACACCTTCGGCATGCAGGACCAGGCGTTCCTCGGCCCCGAGTCGGGGCTCGCCGTCCCGGGCGAGGACGGCGGCGTCGACCTCTACATCGCCACCCAGTGGCTCCACTCCGACCTGCGCCAGATCGCCCCGGTCCTCGGCCTGCCCGAGGACAAGGTCCGGATGACGCTCTCCGGCGTCGGCGGCGCCTTCGGCGGCCGCGAGGACCTGTCCATGCAGATCCACGCCTGCCTGCTGGCGCTGCGCACCGGCAAGCCCGTCAAGATCGTCTACAACCGTTTCGAGTCCTTCTTCGGCCACGTCCACCGCCACCCCGCGAAGCTGTACTACGAGCACGGCGCCACCAAGGACGGCAGGCTCACGCACGTGAAGTGCCGCATCGTCCTGGACGGCGGCGCGTACGCCTCCGCCTCCCCGGCGGTCGTCGGCAACGCCTCCTCGCTGAGCATCGGCCCCTACGTCGTCGACGACGTCGACATCGAGGCCATCGCGCTCTACACCAACAACCCGCCCTGCGGCGCCATGCGCGGCTTCGGCGCGGTACAGGCGTGCTTCGCCTACGAGGCCCAGATGGACAAGCTGGCCAGGGAAGTGGGCCTGGACCCGGTGGAGTTCCGGCGGCTCAACGCCATGGAGCAGGGCACGGTCATGCCGACCGGGCAGCCGGTCGACTCCCCGGCCCCCGTCGCCGAACTGCTGCGCCGCGTCAAGGCCATGCCCATGCCGCCCGAGCGCCAGTGGGAGTCCAGCGAGGGCGCCGACGTACGGCAGCTCCCGGGCGGGCTCTCCAACACCACGCACGGCGAGGGCGTCGTCCGCGGCGTCGGCTACGCGGTCGGCATCAAGAACGTCGGCTTCTCCGAGGGCTTCGACGACTACTCCACCGCGCGCGTGCGCATGGAGGTCGTCGGCGGGGAGCCCGTCGCGACCGTGCACACGGCGATGGCCGAGGTCGGCCAGGGCGGCGTCACCGTCCACGCGCAGATCGCCCGCACCGAACTGGGCGTCGCCCAGGTCACCATCCAGCCGGCCGACACCCGCGTGGGCAGCGCCGGTTCGACCTCCGCGTCCCGGCAGACGTACGTCACCGGCGGCGCCGTGAAGAACTCCTGCGAGCTGGTCCGCGACAAGGTCCTGGAGCTCGGCCGCCGCACATTCGGTACGTACCACCCGGCCTGGGCCACCGCCGAACTGCTCCTGGAGGGCGGCAAGGTCGTCACCGACGGCGGCGAGGTCCTCGCCGACCTCGTGGACGTGCTGGGGGAGGAGTCGGTCGAGATCGAGGCCGAGTGGCGGCACCGCCCGACCGAGGCGTTCGACCTGCGTACCGGGCAGGGCAACGGGCACGTCCAGTACTCCTTCGCCGCGCACCGCGCCGTCGTCGAGGTCGACACCGAACTCGGCCTGGTCAAGGTGGTCGAGCTGGCCTGCGCCCAGGACGTCGGCAAGGCGCTCAACCCGCTCTCCGTCGTCGGCCAGATCCAGGGCGGCACCACCCAGGGCCTCGGCGTCGCGGTGATGGAGGAGATCATCGTCGACCCGAAGACCGCCAAGGTCAAAAACCCGTCCTTCACGGACTACCTGATCCCCACCATCCTCGACACGCCGACCATCCCGGTCGACGTGCTCGAACTCGCCGACGACCACGCCCCGTACGGGCTGCGCGGCATCGGCGAGGCACCGACCCTGTCGTCCACCCCGGCCGTCCTCGCGGCGATCCGGAACGCGACGGGTCTCGAGCTCAACCGGACGCCGGTACGCCCGGAGCATCTGACGGGCACGGCGTAGCACCCCGGGTTCCTGATCCTTCGGTCGATGCCGGGGGACCAGGAACCCGCGAGGACCGCACCGCTCACGGTCCTCGCGGCAGTACCGCACCTGCTCAGTCCCTGATCGTTCGTCTCGGGCCGTCCCCCGGGTCGTGCGGCCGTACCACCTTCCCAAATCCCGCGCGGCGCCGAAGGCGTCGGCGGGTGCCCCTGTGAACCTTGGGAGTAGGCCAGACATGACCCAGCAGTCACTGGAGCCGAGAGAACCGACGACCGTCGCGGAGGACGCGGGCACGGGTTCCCGTGTCCCGGCCGGACGCTCGTGGCTCGACCGGTACTTCCACATAACCCGGCGGGGATCCTCCGTCGCGCGCGAGGTGCGCGGCGGCGTCACGACCTTCATGGCGATGGCGTACATCCTGCTGCTCAACCCGCTCATCCTGTCCGGCAAGGACGTCGCGGGCGACACTCTGAGCCGGCAGGCCCTGATCACCGCCACGGCGTTCGCCGCCGCGCTCAGCACGCTCCTGATGGGCTTCGTCGGCAAGGTGCCGCTCGCCCTCGCCGCGGGCCTGTCCGTCTCCGGCGTGCTCTCCTCTCAGGTCGTCCCACAGCTGACCTGGCCGCAGGCGATGGGCATGTGCGTGCTGTACGGCGTCGTCATCATGCTCCTGGTCGTCACCGGGCTGCGCGAGATGATCATGAACGCGATCCCGCTGGCGCTGAAGCACGCGATCACCATGGGCATCGGCCTGTTCGTCGCGCTCATCGGCTTCTACAAGGCCGGGTTCGTGCACCAGGGCGAGTCCACCCCGGTCACCCTCGGCCCGGCCGGTGAACTCGCCGGCTGGCCGGTCCTGCTCTTCGCGGTGACCCTGCTGCTGATCTTCATGCTCCAGGCCCGTGGGGTGGCCGGCGCCATCCTGATCGGCATCGTCAGCGGCACCGTCCTCGCCGTCGTCCTCGACGCGACCGGCGTCATCGATCCGGACCAGTGGGCGAGCGGCACCCCTGAACTGCACGGCAACGCGGTCTCCATGCCGGACTTCTCACTCTTCGGGCACGTCGAGTTCGGCGGTTGGGGAGAGGTCGGCGCCATGACCGTCGGGATGATCGTCTTCACCCTGGTGCTCGCCGGGTTCTTCGACGCGATGGCCACGATCATCGGTGTCGGCACGGAGGCGAAGCTCGCCGACGCACAGGGCCGGATGCCCGGACTGTCCAAGGCGCTGTTCATCGACGGCGCGGGCGGAGCGGTCGGCGGTGTCGCGGGCGCCTCGGGGCAGACGGTGTTCGTGGAGTCGGCGACCGGGGTGGGCGAGGGCGCACGGACCGGTCTGTCCTCCGTCGTCACCGGCCTGTTCTTCGCGGCCTGCCTCTTCTTCACCCCGCTCACCGCGATCGTGCCCGGCGAGGTCGCGGCCGCCGCGCTCGTCGTCATCGGCGCCATGATGATGATGAACGCCCGGCACGTGGACTGGGCGGACCGCGCCACCGCGATCCCGGTCTTCCTGACCGTGGTGATCATGCCGTTCACGTACTCCATCACCGCGGGCGTCGCCGCCGGAGTCCTGTCGTACGTGGCCATCCGCACCGCCCAGGGCAGGGCCCGCGAGATCGGCGCGTTCATGTGGGGCCTGACCGTGATCTTCCTCGTGTACTTCGCCCTGAGCCCGATCGAGAGCTGGCTGGGCGTGCACTAGGGCGTGTTGCGAAAGTCCCGCCTGCCGCCGCCTTCCCGTCCGCCCCTGAGGAGACCGAGACATGCTGGACATCGCCGAGGAGCTCGACCGGTGGGTCGCGCAGGGACGTGACTTCGCCGTCGCCACCGTGGTGGCCGTCGCCGGCAGCGCGCCCCGCCGCCCCGGCGCCGCGCTCGCCGTCGACCGCGACGGCACGGCGATCGGCTCGGTCTCCGGCGGCTGCGTGGAGGGCGCCGTCTACGAACTGTGCCGGGCCGCCCTGGAGGACGGCGAGACCGTCCTGGAGCGCTTCGGCTACAGCGACGAGGACGCCTTTGCCGTGGGGCTGACCTGCGGCGGCGTCATCGACATCCTCGTCACCCCGGTCCGGGCGGCCGCCCCCGCCCGGACCGCCCTCGCCGCCGCCGTGTCCGCCGCGGCCCACGGCGAGGCGGTGGCCCTCGCCCGCGTCGTGGCAGGCCCCGCCGACCTCATGGGCCGCGCCCTGGTCGTACGCCCCGACGGCGGCGGAGAGCACCAGGGCGGCTTCGGCGGTCCTCCGGAACTCGACCGCACCGTGGCCGCCGAGGCGCGCGCCTTCCTGGCGGCGGGCCGCACCGGCACCCTGGAGACCGGCGAACAGGGTTCCCGCTGCGGAGCACCGCTCACCGTCCTCGTCGAGTCGTCCGTACCGCCGCCCCGAATGATCGTCTTCGGCGCGATCGACTTCGCCTCGGCGCTGGTCCGCGTCGGCAAGTTCCTCGGCTACCGGGTGACGGTCTGCGACGCCCGTCCGGTCTTCGCCACCGCCGCCCGCTTCCCCGACGCCGACGAGATCGTCGTCGCCTGGCCGCACACGTACCTGGAGACCACCGTCACCGACGCCCGTACGGTCCTGTGCGTGCTCACCCACGACGCCAAGTTCGACGTGCCGCTGCTGGAGGTCGCGCTGCGCCTCCCGGTCGCCTACGTCGGCGCGATGGGCTCGCGCCGCACCCACCTGGACCGCGAACGCCGGCTGCGCGAGGCCGGTGTCACCACCCCCGAACTGGCCCGCCTGCACTCACCCATCGGCCTCGACCTGGGCGCCCGCACCCCCGAGGAGACGGCCCTGTCCATCGCCGCGGAGATCGTCGCTGAACGGCAGGGCGGCAGCGGGGTGCCATTGACGGGGGCGCGGACGCCGATCCATCACGACCTGCTTCCCTGGTACAGCCGCCGCGGAACTTGCGGGGCGGCGGTCGGGGGAGCAGGGTGAGAACAGGCGCGGCGCAGGGGGTGCCGTGACCGCAACGGCACAGCGGGGGAACAGAGTTGAGCGAGTCGGGGGACGTCCGGAGCGTCGCGACGGGCGTGCCGGAGACGGACGGTACGGGCGTGCCGGAGACGGACGGTACGGGCGTGCCGGAGACGGACGGTACGGGCGTGCCGGAGACGGACGGTACGGGCAGTGCGGTCGGTAACGGCGGGGGAAGCGCGGAGGGATCGGCAGGGGCCGGGGCCCCGGGCGGCGACGAGGCGCGGCTGTGTCTGCCGCCGGCCGCCACCACCGCCCTCGGTGTCCTGCTGCTGGCCGAGGTCGTGGCCGTGTGCGGCGCGCTGGTCAGTCTCTGGCCGGTCGTGCTCGCACTCGTCGACCCGGAGGCGAAGCCCGGCGCCACGGTGCCGTGGTCGCCGTTCGGGCTGGGGGAGTGGGCGCTGACCGCCGACACCGCGATGCTGCTCGCGGTGATCCTGTGCAGCGGTCTGGGCAGCTTCGTGCACGCCGCCACGTCGTTCGCCACCTATGTCGGCAACCGGCGGCTTTACGCGAGCTGGCTGTGGTGGTACCTGCTCAGGTCGGGCATCGGGGTGGCGCTGGCGCTGCTGGTCCATCTGCTGCTGCGCGGCGGCCTGTTCGCCGGGAACTCGGGCGCCGGGGCGACCAATCCGTACGGCTTCTGCGGTATCGCCGGGCTGTGCGGCCTGTTCTCCAAGCAGGCGGCGGACAAGCTGCGGGAGATCTGCGACACCATACTCAGCACCAGCGGCGACGGTGACAGCGACCGCCGGGACAAACTGGCCACGCGCGACGGGGAGCCGGACCCGGACGTGACCTGAGCCGGGCTTCGGACGTGGCCTGGGCTGGGTTTCGGAGGTGGCCTGGGCTGGGTTTCGGAGGTGGCCTGGGCTGGGTTTCGGAGGTGGCCTGGGCTGGGTTCCGGAGGTGACCTGGGCTGGGCCCCGGACGTGACCTGAGTCGGGCCCCGGACATGACCCCAGCCCCGCCCGGCACCGCGCCTCAGCGGCCGTTCACCGCGGCTCCTGCTTCAGCAGTCCGTCCACCGCCCGCCCAAACGCCTTGCGGGCCACCCACGCCACCTGGCGGTCCAGCAGGCGGGGCACGCCCCGGACCCGCAGGTCCTCCCGCCAGACCACCCGGGAGCCGCCGCCGGTGTCCGGGCCCACCTCGATCTCGGCCCACCCGGTGATCACCGAACCGCGCTTCTCCAGACGGCACCGGCCCGCACCGTCCGCCTCCGGGGGCCGCCACTCGACGACCTCCATCGGGTCGTCGACGGCGAGCGGGCCGATGCCCGAGCGCGCCACGAAGAAGGTGCCCTCGTGGTTCGGCGGGGGCGTGCGCACGGTGACCCGGGTCAGCGGGGCCACGTCGGCGTGCCGCTCCCACTCGGTCAGCCGGCGCCAGGTCTCACCGACGGGGGACGGGCTCACGCGTTCCAGGACGAAGAGGGGCACAGGGGGATCGTAGGCGCACGGGGGGCCGACACCCACGCGTCAGGGCCGGTACGCCTTCCCCGGCCCCGGCCCCCGGCCCCCGGCCCCCGGCCCCCGGCCCCCGGCCCCCGGCCCCCGGCCCCGGCCCCCGGCCCCGGCCCCCGGCCCCGGCCCCCGGCCCCCGGGCCCCGGC
>NZ_JBHWHV010000110.1:0-16213 GCF_042732375.1 Streptomyces sp. NPDC059785 | reverse complement strand
GCCCTCGTACTGGACGTACTCGGGCTTTCGCCCGGTGCGGCGAGAGGGCGTGCATGGCGTCGCGCGGCAGGCGGGACTTTCGCAACACGCCCTAGCGCAGGCACCCGCGTAGCGCCCGCGTCCGCGCGGGCGCTACGCGCAGCAGTCCGGGTCCAGTCCGTTCGGCAGGCGTTCGGCGCCGAAGACCGCGCAGGTCGGTTCGTCGCCGCCGAGGGCCGCCACCGCGAGGAGCAGGGAGCCGGCGGTCCAGCTGGTCAGTTCCTCGGGCCAGACGGCGCCGTCCTCGAAGACGTAACCCGTCCAGTACAGGCCGGACTCCGGGTCGCGCAGGTGCTGGATCGACTGGAGTATCTCCAGGGCGCGGTCGGACTCGCCGGTGACCCAGAGGGCCAGGGCCAGTTCGGCGGACTCGCCGCCGGTCACCCACGGGTTGGGCACGACGCAGCGGACGCCGAGCCCGGGGACCACGAAGCGCTCCCAGCCCTCCTCGATGCGGGACTTGGCCTCGGCGCCGGTCAGCGCGCCGCCGAGCACCGGGTAGTACCAGTCCATCGAGTAGCGGCTCTTGTCGAGGAACCGCTCGGGGTGGCGGCGGATCGCGTGCCGCAGCGCGCCGGCCGCCAGCTCCCAGTCCGGCTGCGGTTCCTCGCGCTGCTCGGCGATGGCGAGCGCGCAGCGCAGTGCGTGGTGTATCGACGAACTGCCGGTCAGCAGCGCGTCGTTGACCGCCGTACCGTCGTCCTCGCGCTTCCAGCCGATCTGTCCGCCGGGCTGCTGGAGGCGGAGGACGAACTCCACGGCGGCGTACACCGACGGCCACATCCGGTCGAGGAAGGTGTCGTCGCCGGTGGCCAGGTAGTGGTGCCAGACGCCGACCGCGACGTAGGCGACGAAGTTGGTCTCCCGGCCGCGGTCGGTGACGTCCGCGTGGTCGCCGTCGGCGTAGGCGGCGTACCAGGAGCCGTCCGGGTTCTGGTGCCGGGCGAGCCAGTCGTAGGCGCGCTCCGCCGCTTCGTGCTCCCCGGCCGCGTCGAGCGCCATCGCGGCCTCGGTGTGGTCCCAGGGGTCGAGGTGGTGGCCGCGGAACCAGGGGATCGCCCCGTCGGGGCGCTGCACCCCGAGGATGCCGCGCACGGTGGCGGCCGCCTCCTCGGCGGTGAGGACCCCGGGCAGGACGAGGTGTTCTGTCCGGGGCGTCGTCACGAAGCGTCCACCGCGGCGGCGGGCGTGTTCGGCCCGGTCACGTCGGCGCCGGCGGCGGGCGCGTCCGTCCCGGTCGTGGCCGCCGCGGCGGCGGGCAGGTGCGGCTTGGTCGCGTACGCCACGAAGCTCTTGCCGATCAGCGGGTTGAGCGCGTTCTCGGCGACCCGGGTGGCGAGCGGCTTCTTCATGATGTCCCAGACCAGCAGCTTGTGGTACGCCCGCACGGGCAGCGCACGGTCGTTGTCGACGCCGAACGCGCACTTCAGCCACCAGTACGGGGAGTGCAGGCCGTGCGCGTGGTGGGTGCCGTAGGGGCGCAGGCCCGCCTCGCGCATCCTGCCGAGCAGTTCCTCCGCCCGGTAGATGCGGATGTGGCCGCCCTCGACCTCGTGGTACGCGTCGGACAGCGCCCAGCAGATCTTCTCGGGCCCGTAGCGCGGGACGGTGACGGCGATCCGGCCGCCGGGCTTGAGCACCCGGACCATCTCGGCGAGGACGCCCTTGTCGTCCGGGATGTGCTCCATGACCTCGGAGATGATCACGACATCGAAGGACTCGTCCGGGAAGGGCAGGGCCAGGGCGTCGCCCTCCATCGCCGTCGCAGTGGCCCCGGCGGGCGCCTCGCCGGCCTCCTTCATCGCCGCGAACCACTTGGCGACCTCGCGGATCTCCTCGCCGTTGCGGTCCAGCGCGACGACCCGGGCGCCGCGCCGGTAGCACTCGAACGCGTGCCGGCCGGCGCCACAGCCGAGGTCCAGCACACGGTCGCCCGGGGCGAGCGGGAACCGGGAGAAGTCGACGGTCAGCACGTGGCCCTGCTTTCGCGGTCGAGGGTTTCTACGGGGGGTACGGAGGAGGTTGCCGAGGAGGGTGCGGCGGTGGCACCGGGCGCCTGCGGCGCAGTCGCCCGGCGGCCGGAGCGGGAACCGGCGGCGCGGCCCTTCGGGGCGGCGGCGATCGCCTCGCGGTAGCGCGCCACCGTGCCCTCGGCCGCGCGGGCCCAGGTGAAGTGGCGCAGCACCCGCTCGCGGCCCGCGAGGCCGAGCCGGGCGCGCAGTTCGGCGTCGCCGAGGAGGCGGCTCAGTCCGGCCGCCAGGGCGCCGGGGTCGCCGGGCGGCACGGCCAGGCACGTCTCGCCGTCGGTCCCCGCGACCTCGGGGATCGCGCCGCCGGTCGTCGCCACCAGCGGGGTGCCCGTCGCCATCGCCTCGGCGGCGGGCAGCGAGAACCCCTCGTACAGGGAGGGCACGCAGGCGACCTCCGCCGACCGGACGAGGTCGACGAGTTCGGCGTCCGAGATGCCCTTGACGAACTCGACGGCGCCTTCGAGGCCGTAGCGCTCTATGGCCGCGGCGACCGGGCCGTCCTCGGCGCGCTTGCCGACGACGACGAGGTGCGCGGCGGGGTGCTCGGCGCGCACCTTGGCGAGCGCCTCGACCAGGAAGACCAGGCCCTTGAGCGGCACGTCGGCGCTGGAGGTGGTGACGATGCGGCCCGGCACCTGCGCCACCGCCGGATCGGGCGAGAAGAGGTCGGTGTCGGCGCCGATGTGGACGACGTGGATGCGCTCGCCGCGGACCCTGAGGTGGTCGGCGATCTCCTGGCGCGAGGTGCCGGAGACCGTGAGCACGGACGGCAGGCGGCGCGCGACGCGCTTCTGCATCCGGGTGAAGGCGTACCAGCGGCGGACCGAGGCGCGGCGCTGCCAGGTCTCGGCGGCGTCCAGCTCCAGCTTCCGGTCGACGGTGATCGGGTGGTGGATGGTGGTCACCAGCGGGGCGCCGACGTCGCCGAGCAGCCCGTAGCCGAGGGTCTGGTTGTCGTGGACGACGTCGAACTCGCCGCGGCGGGCGCGCAGATGGCGGCGGGCGCGCAGGGAGAAGGTGAGCGGCTCGGGGAAGCCGCCGGTCCACATGGTGCCGACCTCGAGGGCGTCGATCCAGTCCCGGTACTCCTCGCGCTTCGGGGTGCGGAAGGGGTCGGGCTGGCGGTACAGGTCGAGGCTCGGCAGTTCGGTGAGGGAGAGGCCCCCCGGGCCCCCGTGCTCGTCGAGCACCGGGTAGGGCTGGGAGCCGATGACCTCGACGCGGTGGCCGAGGCGGGCGAGCTCGCGCGAGAGGTGGCGGACGTAGACGCCCTGGCCGCCGCAGAACGGGTTCCCCTTGTAGGTCAGGAGCGCGATGCGCAGGGGCCGTCCGCCGTCCGCGGCGGGACCCTGCTCGGGACCCGCCTCCATGGCCTCAGCGGTCACTCCGGGCCCCCTTCTTCCTGCACTGTCCCGCGAGATTACGCCGGGACGCTAATCTAGAACAAGTTGCAGACTTGATCGTCCGAGGACCACTGAATCTACCGGCAGGTAGGGCAGGTGTGAGCGGTGGATCAGGTGATTCACGCCACGACGGAGACTTATGCCTGCGGAAGCCAAGGCGGCACGGGCCGCGACCGCGCGGGACGAAGCCAGGACCGCGCGGAACGCGGCCACGACCTCGCCGGACGCGACCATGACCGGGCAGGAGGCAGCCACGACCGGGCCGGACCCGGCCACGATCGGGCGGGACGCGGCCACGACCGCGCGCGACGCAGCCGCAACCGGGCGGGACGCGGCCACAACCCCGCCGAACGCAGCCGCAACCGGGCGGGACGCGGCCACAACCCCGCCGAACGCAGCCAAGACCGCGCCGGACGCAGCCAAGACCCCGCGGGACGCAGCCACAACCCCGCCGAACGCGGCCAAGACCGGGCGGGACGCGGCCAGGACCTCGCGGGACGCGGCCACAACCGGGCGCGACGCGGCCACAACCCCGCCGAACGCGGCCAAGACCGGGCGGGACGCGGCCACAACCGCGCCGGACGCAGCCAAGACCCCGCGGGACGCAGCCACAACCCCGCCGAACGCAGCCACAACCCCGCCGAACGCAGCCAAGACCGCGCCGAACGCAGCCAAGACCTCGCGGGACGCGGCCACAACCGGGCGCGGCGCGGCCAGGACCGCGCGCGACGGCGCGCGGCCCGCGCACCCGGATCCGCGCGCCGTCGCGCAGCCCGCCTCGCCCCCGCTCACCGAGCGCCAGGAGGCCCGTCGCCGGCGCATCCTGCGCGCGAGCGCCCAGCTCGCCAGCCGGGGCGGCTTCGACGCGGTGCAGATGCGGGAGGTCGCCGAGGTCTCGCAGGTCGCGCTCGGCACGCTCTACCGCTACTTCCCGTCCAAAGTCCACCTGCTGGTCGCCACGATGCAGGACCAGCTCGAGCACATGCACGGCACGCTGCGCAAGAAGCCGCCGAACGGGGAGCGTGCCGCCGAACGGGTGGCGGAGACGCTGATGCGGGCGTTCCGGGCGCTCCAGCGCGAACCGCACCTCGCCGACGCGATGGTCCGCGCGCTCACCTTCGCGGACCGCAGCGTCAGCCCCGAGGTCGACCAGGTCTCCCGCCAGACGACGGTGATCATCCTGGACGCGATGGGCCTGGACGTGCCCACCGCCGAGCAGCTCTCCGCGGTCCGCGTCATCGAGCACACCTGGCACTCGGCCCTCATCACCTGGCTCTCCGGACGGGCCTCGATCGCCCAGGTCAAGATCGACATAGAGACGGTGTGCCGGCTGATCGACCTGACGGAGCCGGGCGACGAGGGCTGAGGCCGTCACGCGTACGAGGTCATTCCTCCGTACGAGGTCATTCCTCCGGCGGGAACACCGGCTCCCCGCTGCCCTGGAGGGTGATCGTGATGGCCTCGACGGGGCAGCCCTCGGCCGCCTCCAGGACCCGTTCCTCGGCGTCGGTCTCCGCGGCGGCCGGGTGGGACTGCATGGCGGCGTCGAGCCGGAAGGCGTCCGGTGCCTGGTGCACACACTGGGCGGAGCCGATGCAGACGGACCGGTCGACCTCCACGTGCCAGCGGTCACCCACGCCTACGCCTCCTGGTCCGCGGGCAGGTGGATCATCTTGTGCTCCAGGAACTCGCCGTAGCCCTCGGGGCCGAACTCCCGGCCGAGCCCGGAGTTCTTGTAGCCGCCGAAGGGACCGAGCATGTCGAGGCTGAAGGTGTTGACCGAGTAGGTGCCGGTGCGCACCCGGCGGGCCACGTCGATGCCGCGCTCCGTGTCCGCCGTCCAGACGCTGCCGCTGAGCCCGTAGTCCGAGTCGTTGGCGATCTTCACGGCCTCGCCCTCGTCACCGTACGGGAGCAGGCAGATGACGGGTCCGAAGATCTCCTCGCGGGCGATCCGCATGGAGTTGTCGACGTCGCCGAAGAGGGTGGGCTCCACGTACCAGCCGCGCTCCAGGCCCGGCGGGCGCCCACCGCCGACCAGGATCTTGGCGCCCTCCTCCTGGCCGATGCGGATGTAGTCGAGGCTGCGCTGCTGCTGGCGCCGGGCGACCAGCGGGCCCACCTGGGTCGCCGGGTCCAGCGGGTCGCCGACCACGAGCGCGTCCGCGGCGGCGGCGAAGGCGTCCGCGAACTCGTCGTAGCGCGAGCGCGGCAGCAGGATGCGGGTCTGCGCCACGCACGCCTGGCCGTTGTTCATCCAGGCGGCCGAGACGATGCCGGGGACGGCGGTGGCGAGGTCGGCGTCGGGGAGGACCACGGCCGCCGACTTGCCGCCCAGTTCCAGGGTGACCCGGGTGAGGTTGCGGGCGGCGACCTCCATCACGCGTTTGCCGGCCGCGACGGACCCGGTGAAGGAGACCTTGTCGATGCCGGGGTGCCCGACCAGGTACTCGCTGACCTCGCGGTCCGCGGGCAGGATCGACAGGACGCCCTCCGGGAGCCCCGCCGCGCGCGCGATCTCGCCGAGCAGATAGGCGTCCAGGGGCGACTCGGGCGACGGCTTGAGGACGACGGTGCAGCCGGTGAGCAGCGCGGGCGCGAGCTTGGCGGCGGCGACGAACTGGGGCACGTTCCACGGCACGACGGCGGCGACCACGCCCACCGGCTCGCGGCGGACGAGCAGCTTGCCGAGGACGCCGTCGCGCCGCTCCTCGTACCGGAAGTCCCGGGCGACGGTGATCGCCGCGTCCCAGACCATCATCGCGCCGAGCGCCTGCGCGAGGACGCTCCAGGAGTACGGGGAGCCGTTCTCGGCGGAGATCACGCGGGCGATCTCCTCGTGGCGGGCGGCGATCGCGTCCTTGATGCGGGTGACGACCGCGATCCGCTCGTCGAGCGTGGCCCGGGGCCAGGGGCCCTCGTCGAAGGCGGCGCGGGCGGCGGCGACGGCCCGGTCCACGTCCGCTTCCGAGGCGTGCGGCACCCGGCCGATGACCTCCTCGGTGTGCGGGGAGACCACCTCGATGACGTCCTGTCCCAGGGGGTCCGCCAGCTCCCCGCCGATGTACAGCTGTCCGTGCTCCACGAGCTCCGTCATGGCCGACTGCCTTCCCGGGGACTGTCCCTGACAGGTCATCAGATGCGACTACGAGACCCGTGATACCAGGTGCCGCCGGAGGAGTCCACGGGCCGGGACCGGCCCGCGGGACACCCCGGCCGCCGGCCGGGAAGTCGGCTCGGGCTCCCAATGGAACTCGTTCTAGTTATAGTGGCCGGTAGGCGGCGATTGGCGGGCGACCATGGCGCAGGTGACCGATCACGGCGGGGGCGTGCGCTCGATCCGGGTCCCGATCCCGGACAACCCGCTCGGCCACACCCTGGTGTACGTCGTGGACACCGACCGCGGCCCGGCCCTGATCGACACCGGCTGGGACGACCCGGACTCCTGGGACGTGCTCACCGAAGGGCTCACCGCCTGCGGCACCTCGGCCGCCGAGATCCACGGCGTGGTCGTCACCCACCACCACCCCGACCACCACGGCCTCTCGGGCCGGGTCCGGGAGGCGTCGGGCGCCTGGATCGCGATGCACGCCGCGGACACCGCGGTGGTCCGGCGGATGCGCGAGACCCGGCGCGGGCTCTGGCTGTCGTACATGGAGCGGAAACTGACGGCCGCGGGCGCGCCCGACGCGCACGTGGCGCCGCTGCGCGCGGCCCGGCCGGGCGAGGGCCGCGCCTTCACGGCCGCGCTCCCCGACCGCGACATCCTCCCCGGCGAACTCCTCGACCTGCCCGGCCGCCGCCTGCGGGCGGTCTGGACCCCGGGACACACCCCGGGCCACGTCTGCCTGCACCTGGAGGAGGCCCACCCGGCCGGACTCACGGGCCACGGCCGGCTGTTCTCCGGCGACCACCTGCTGCCGGAGATCACCCCGCACATCGGCCTGTACGAGGCACCGGACGACGACGGCAATCTCCCCGGGCCGCACGGGCTCACCGGTTCCGGCGAGGTCACCGACCCGCTCGGCGACTACCTGGACTCCCTGGAGCGCGTCGGCCGGCTCGGTCCCGCCGAGGTGCTCCCCGCCCACCAGCACGCCTTCACCGACGCGCCCGCGCGGGTACGGCAGTTGCTCGCGCACCACGAGGAACGGCTCACCGGGCTGCTCGCCCTGCTCACCGTCCCGCTCACCCCCTGGCAGCTCGCCGAGCGCATGGAGTGGAACCGCCCCTGGGACCGCATCCCCGGCCAGTCGCGCACCATCGCGGTCTCCGAGGCCGAGGCGCATCTGCGCCGGCTGGTGAAACTGGGCCGCGCGGAGGCGGACCTCGACGCCGATCCGGTGACGTACGTGGCGGTGTGACGGCGCCCGCCCCTGGGTGAGGTGCGCGAGGCGGGCGCCGGGCGTCACTGCCCCTTGGCCGCGTGCTCCAGACCCTGCTGGTACGGCATCGCGCGCCCCGCCTCGTACTCCCTGTCGTACGCCGCGTCGCCGATCAGGGCGCGGACCCGCAGCTCGTGGGTGCGGCGGGTGGCGATCAGGTCCGGGGAGTTGAGCTGGGCGCGGCCGGTGAACTCCCAGGCCCGCTGGCCGATACCGAGGAGCCGGGCCGCGAAGTCGCCCTCCCCGGCCTCGACGGCCGCGGCGGCGAGCACGTCAAGGGCCATGGCCGCGCCCACCGTGTTGTGCAGCAGCGCGTGCCCGGCCAGGGCGCCGCGGGCGTTGCGCAGCGCCGAAAGGACGTCGCCGCGGCCCAGGTCGGCCTGGGCCACGAAGCACTCCGCGAACGCGCCCGTCCAGCACTCGCCGAGTTCGAGCCCCGCCGTGCGCACCTCGCGCGCCACCTCGCGGGCCGCGTCGAACTCGCCGAGCAGCAGATGGCAGAAGGAGAGCGCGAGGCGGGTCTGGAGCTGGGCGGCGCCGAACACGTCGCCCTGGACCGGGATTCGGGGGACCGAGGCGAGCAGGCCGACCGCCTCGGCGACCCTGCCGGTCAGGGACAGGTGCCCGCCGGTGAGGGAGGCGGCGGCCACCACCGCCACGGGGTCGCCCAGTTCCCGCGCGGCGTCCGCGCAGAGCGCCGCCCAGTGCCCCGCCCCGTCCAGGTCGCCCTGGAGGAGGGCCACGGCGCCGCGCACCCACAGCGCGCGGGCGCGGGCGGAGTCCTCGGCGTCCGCCGCGGCCCGTCCGTCCCCGGCGAGCACCTGGTCGAGGCAGTGCTGGGCGTCCCGCAGATATCCGCAGTGCCGCCAGAGGAAGCCGATGTCGGCGGCCGTCTCCAGGGCGACGGCGCTGTGCGGCTCGGCGAGCGCGCAGTCCATCGCCGCCCGGAGGTTGGCGTGTTCGCGCAGGGTGCGCTCGCACCACTCGGTCTGGCGGGCGGTGTTCCAGGCGGCGCACCCCTCGCGGGCCAGCCGCCGGTAGTGGTCGCGGTGGAGCAGCCGCACCCGCTGTTCCTCGCCCAGCTCGCGCAGCCAGTCGGCGCCGAACTCCCGCACCGTGTCCGGGAGCCGGAAGCGCTCGGGGTCGGTGCGGTGGGACAGCACGATGGACTGCTCGACCAGCCGGGCCAGCAGGTCGTCGACGGCCTCGGCGGACAGCGGGCCGCCCGTGCAGATCTCCTCGACGGCCGTCATGTGGAAGCCGCCCGCGAACACCGAGAGCCGGGCCCACAGCAACCGCTCGAGCGGCGCGCACAGTTCGTGGCTCCAGCCGATGGCCGTACGCAGCGTACGGTGGCGCGCGGGTCCTTCGACGGGCCCCTCTACGGCGTCCGAGGTGAGGATGTCGAGGGCGGTGGGCAGCCGCTCGCCGAGCCGGCCGTGCAGCTCGTCGAGGGAGAGCTCGCCGAGGCGGGCGGCGGCGAGTTCGATGGCGAGCGGGATGCCGTCGAGGCGTTCGCAGACGGCGGTGGCGGTGGCGCGGTCGGCCTCGTCCAGGACGAATCCCGGATCGGCGGCGGCCGCGCGGTCGGCGAACAGGGCCACGGCGTCGTCCGGCACCGGCAGCGGATCGACCCGCAGCACCTGCTCCGCAGGCAGCCCGAGCGGCTCCCGGCTGGTGACGAGCACCCGCAGTCCGGGCAGGGCGGGCAGCAGCGTCTCGACCAGGGCGACGCAGTCCGCCAGGACGTGTTCGCAGGAGTCGAGGATCAGCAGCAGCCGTTTGTCCGCGGCCCAGTCGGCCACCACCTCGGTCACCGGGCTCGTCGACTGGTCGCCCAGGCGCAGCGCCTCCAGCACGGCGAGTCCGACCAGGCCCGGGGTGCGCAGCGGGGACAGCTCCACCAGCCAGACGCCGTCCGGGAAGGAGGCGGCCGCGCGGCCCGCGGCGTCGAGGGCGAGCCGGGTCTTGCCGACCCCTCCGGCGCCGACCAGGCTCACCGGCCCTTTCGCCGCCTCACCGTCGTCGAGTTCAAGCCGACTGCGCAGCCAGGTGAGTTCGGCCCGCCTTCCGACGAACGTACCGACTACGGGCGGGAGATTGCCGGTGCGGTGACCGGACGGCTGCTCAGACACAGCGTCAGTGTGTCGGCGTCGGACCCACGTCAGAGGCCGCTCCCCGAACTCGGACAGAAAGATCCAGTGCCGGAGTCATATCCGGCAGTTTCCGAAGAGATGCGGTCAACTCCCTGTTGATCAAGTGAAGACGGGCGATATTCGGAGATCGTCGGATGATGGCCGAGAGGGAGCAGAGGGAGCGGATGACCGCCAAGGACAAGGGCGGCGCGGGTGGTACGGGTGACGGCACGGGCGGCTCGGTCGGCACCGGCGGCACGGCCGGCGCGGGTGGCACGGCCGGCGCGGGTGGCGCCGGCGGCGGCACGGGCAGCGCCGGCGGTCTGGGCAGCACCGGCGCCCTGGGCGGCTTGAACAGCACTGGCGGCATGGGCGGCTCGGGCAGCACTCGCGGATCGGGGAGCGCTGGAAGCGGCACTGTCGGCCCGGGCAGCACTGGCGTCACTGCGGGCACGGTCGGCACCGGCGGCGGCACGGGCAGCACCGGCGCCCTGGGCGGCATGGGCGGCTCGGGCAGCACTCGCGGATCGGGGAGCGCTGGAAGCGGCACTGTCGGCCCGGGCAGCACTGGCGTCACTGCGGGCACGGTCGGCACCGGCGGCACGGGCGGCATGGGCAGCTCGGTCGGCACCGGCGGCGGCTCGGTCGGCACCGGCACCGGCGGCAACTCGGTCGGTACCGGCACCGGCGGCGGCTCGGTCGGTACCGGCACCGGCGGCGGCTCGGTCGGTACCGGCGGCGAGGACGTCTGCGGGCGGGAGTACCGGCTGCTGCTCGCCCCGCTGGCCGCCTGTCTGCTGATCGCCGCCCCCGACCTGCTCTTCGACCGGGTCCCGTCCCTGATCACCCTGCTGCTCATCGGCCCGCTGCTGGCCTGTGTCCGGCTCGGCACCCGCAGCACCCTGCTGAGCTGCTGCTGCTCCGTGGCGCTCGGCCTGGCCATGGGGATCGGCGACGGCCCGGTGCCGGGCCCGGGGTCCGCCGTGAGCTGGGGCGGGCTCGTCCTCGGCTGCGCGCTCACCGTGCACGCGGCGCGCCAGCGCGAGCGGCTGGCCGCCACGCTGGCCCAGGCCCGCGAGGTGGCCCGGGTCACCCAGCGGGCCATCCTGCGCCCCATCTCCAGGAACCTGGACGGCACCCAGGTCAGCACCCGCTACCACTGCGCCGCCCGGGAGTCCGCGGTCGGCGGCGATCTGTACGACGTCGCGGTGACCCCGTTCGGCCTGCGGGTCGTCGTCGGCGACGTCCGCGGGCACGGTCTCGACGCGCTCCGGCTGACCGCCGACACCATCGCAGGCTTCCGCGAGCTGGCCTATCGCGCGCCCGACCTGACGGCGGTCGCCGAGGGGCTCGACGCCCGGCTCGCCCCGGAGCTGGGGCCCGAGGACTTCGTGACGGCGGTGCTCGCCGAGTTCGGCCCCGGCGAGGTGCGGCTGGTCAACTGCGGCCATCCGGCGCCGCTGCGCTTCGGCCACCGGGTCGAACTGCTGGAGCCGGTGGTCCCCGCGCCGCCGCTCGGCCTCGGGCCCGAACCGCGCCAGTACCGGGTACGGCTCCAGCCCGGCGACCGGCTCCTGCTCTACACCGACGGGCTGACCGAGGCCAGGGACCAGCACGGCGCGAGCTTCCCGCTCCTCGGCGAGGCCGTGCACGCCCTGCGCGAGCCCCTGCCGGAAGAAGCCCTGCACACCCTGTACACCGCCCTGCTCGACCACATCGGCGGCCCGCCCGCCGACGACCTGGCCCTGGTCCTGTGCCAGCCACTGGAGGCACCGGTCCCGACACCGGTGCCGTAGCCCCATGGGCGGCCGATCCCCGTATCCGGCCGATCCCCCGTCCCCGGCGGCCGGGGTCGCACAGGTGGTCCTCAGGCCGTTCGCTACGGGCCGGTAGAGTGGGCAGGTCGTCATCACACCCGTACGGGGGGAATCCGGCGCAATCGCGGCGCCGGTTCCGGTCCGGGCCGTCCTTGGTCCTCGGCCGCACCCGAGCCGGGCGGGCCGCCCCCACTCGTGGACCATCCGCAGGTGGTACGCCGGATCGCCGCGTGCGGGACGTGACCGGCTCGCGCCATCGGCAGCCCGCCGCTGGCCGGCACCGTCGAGGGATACGGGGCCGGAGCCACCGGTAGCCCAGCGGGGGCCCGGTGCTGCCCGGCGCCCCGCAGGGAGAGTCATGACTGTTCGCCGCAGCGCCGTGGTACTGGCCGCCACCGCCGTGATCGGGACGGCCGTCGCACCGGCCGCCCTCGCCGACGACTCGTCCCCGGCAGCATCGACGTCCCCGTCGACGGCGCTCCCGTCCGGCCTGTACGGCACCTCCGACCCCACCTACGACGGCGTCTGGCGCCAGTCGCTCGCGCTGCTCGCCCAGTACACCGTCGGCGTGAAGCCGGCGGACAAGGCGGTCGACTGGCTGACCGGACAGCAGTGCGCGAACGGCGCCTTCGCCCCGTACCGCGCCGACGCGACGGCGAAGTGCGGCGCCAAAACCATGGTCGACACCAACAGCACCGCGGCCGCCGTACAGGCCCTGGCCGCGCCCGGCGGGCACGACGACGCCACCGGCAAGGCGCTGACCTGGCTGAAGTCCGTCCAGAACAAGGACGGCGGCTGGGGCTACACCGCGGGCGGCGCGAGCGACGCCAACTCGACCTCCGTGGTGATCGGCGCGCTGGCCGCCGCCGGGGAGAAGCCCGGGGACGTCGCCAAGGGCGGCAAGTCCCCGTACGACGCGCTGGTGAAGCTGTCGATTCCCTGCGCCGAGGACGGCGGCGGCGCCTTCGCCTACCAGCCGGACAAGAAGGGCGGCCTCGCCGCGAACGAGGACGCCACCGCCGCGGCGGTCCTCGGCGGGCTCGGCAAGGGCCTCGCGGCGACGGCGGGCAAGGCCTCCGCCGACGCCACCTGCCAGAAGGCCGACCAGCCCACCCCCGAGCAGGCCGCGCACAACGGCGCGGTCCACCTCGCCGCCACCTTGAAGGACACCTCGTACCTGAAGTCCGCGCTGGCCGGCGCCGAGGACCAGCCCGACTACGGCAACACCGCGGACGCGGTCGTCGCGCTCGCCGCCGCGGGCTCCGCCGACGCCGCGAAGCAGTCCCTCGCCTGGCTGGAGAAGAACTCCGCCGACTGGGCGGCGAAGTCGGGCCCGGCCGCGTACGCGCAGCTCATCCTCGCCGCGCACGCCACCGGCGCCGACCCGCGCGACTTCGGCGGCGCCGACCTCGTGAAGCAGCTCGGCGCGACCGGTCCTGCGGCGCAGACGGCCGGGTCCTCGGCGAGCCCGAGCGCCACGAAGGACGAGCAGAAGGACGACGAGGGCGACGGCGTCTCGGTCTGGTGGATCGTCGGCGTCGGCCTGGTCGGCGGCATCGGCATCGGCTTCCTGCTCAGCGGCCGCAACAAGAAGCAGCAGCTGTGACCCGGCGCGGTACGGCGGGCCTGCTCCTCTCCGTCCTCACCTGCTGCGCCGCGCTGCTCACGGTCGGCACGGCGGCTCCCGCGCAGGCCGCCGGCTACCGCTACTGGTCGTTCTGGGACCGGACCGGCGGCGCGTGGTCGTACGCCACCCAGGGCCCGTCGACGGCGCGCCCGGCCGACGGTGACGTGCAGGGCTTCCGCTTCGCCGTCAGCGAGGACTCCGGCGACGCGGCGCGCCCCCGGGGCGCCGCGGACTTCGCGGCCATCTGCGCGAAGACGCCCGCGCGGGACGGCGCCAAGCGCGTCGCCCTCGTCATCGACTTCGGTACGGCGGCGGACGCGCCCTCCGGCGAGACGCCGCCGCGCACCCGTACGGCCTGTGCGCGGGTGCCCGCCGACGCGACGACGGCCGACGCGCTCGCCTCGGTCGCGAAACCCCTGCGCTACGACACCAACGCGCTGCTGTGCGCCATCGCGGGCTATCCGGCGAAGGGCTGCGGGGAGCGGGTCTCGGCGACCGGCGGTGCCAGTGCCAGTACCGATGCCGGTGCGGACGCCGCTTCCGGTGACGGTGACGGCGGGCCGTCCGTGGGGCTGCTCGCGGGGACCGCCGCGGTCGTGGTCCTGGCCGGTGCCGCCGTCTGGCAAGCCCGCCGCCGCCGGAACTGAGACCGGCCGCCGACGATGAGACCAGCCAACGGCGAACGCCCGGACGCGGTACGCGCGACACCCGCCGTACGCGTGCCCCGGCCGCCGGGCCGCGACGGCTCCGACTCCGGTACGGGACGGCGGCCGGCCCCGCGCGCGGCCCGGGCACCGCGGGCGCACCGGTCCAACGCGCTGCACCCGGGCGCCTGGTGGATCTGGGCCCTTGGCCTCGGCGTCGCCGCGTCGCGGACCACCAATCCGCTGCTGCTCGCCCTGCTGGCCGGGGTGGCCGGCTACGTCGTGGCGGCCCGCCGCACCGACGCCCCCTGGGCCCGCTCCTACGGAGCCTTCGTCAGGCTCGGCCTGGCCGTGCTCGTGATCCGGCTCGGCTTCGCCGTGTTCCTCGGCTCCCCCATCCCCGGCACGCACGTCGTCGTCACCCTCCCCGAGGTGCCGCTGCCCGGCTGGGCGCAGGGCATCCGCATCGGCGGCCGGGTCACCGCCGAGGGCCTGGTCTTCGCCCTGTACGACGGTCTGAAGCTGGCCACGCTGCTGGTCTGCGTGGGCGCGGCGAACGCGCTCGCGAACCCGGCCCGGCTGCTCAAGTCACTGCCGGGCGCCCTGTACGAGGCGGGCGTCGCGGTGGTCGTCGCGCTGACGTTCGCGCCGAACCTGATCGCGGACGTGCAGCGGCTGCGCGCCGCGCGCCGGCTGCGCGGCCGTCCCGACCGCGGGCTGCGCGGCCTGCTGCACGTGGGGCTGCCGGTCCTGGAGGGCGCCCTCGAACGCTCGGTGGCGCTGGCCGCGGCGATGGACGCGCGCGGCTACGGCCGCGCCGCCGAGGTACCGGCCGCCGTCCGCCGTACGACCGCCGTCCTCACCCTGGGCGGACTGCTCGGCGTCTGCGCGGGCACGTACGGACTGCTGACCGCGGAGGGCGGGAGTTACGGGCTTCCGGTGCTGCTGGCCGGGGTGGCCGCGGCGCTCGGCGGGCTGTGGCTGGGCGGCCGGCGCTCGGTCCGTACGCGGTACCGGCCCGATGGGTGGGGGGCGCGGGCCTGGCTCGTGTCGGGGTCGGGGGTCGCGGTGGCAGGGCTCATGACCCTGGCGGGCTCCGTCGTCCCGGCTGCTCTGCATCCGGGTGTCGTACCGCTGGCCGCGCCCGTCCTGCCGCTGTGGCCCGCGGCGGCGGTCCTGCTCGGGCTGCTGCCCGCGTTCGCCGCCCCGGCCCCCGCTGTCCCGGTCCCCGCTGTCCCGGTCTCCGCCGCCCCGGTCCCCGCCACAACGACTTCCACCGTCCCGGCCCCTGCCACGCCGTCCTCTGGCGTTCCGACCTCCGAGGAGTCCTCATGATCCGCTTCACGGACGTCTCCGTGACGTTCGAGGGGGCGTCCGCGCCGACCGTCCGGGGCCTGGACTTCGAGGTGCCGGAGGGCGAACTGGTGCTGCTCGCCGGTCCGTCGGGCGTCGGCAAGTCCACCGTCCTCGGCGCGGTGAGCGGTCTGGTGCCGCACTTCACCGGCGGCACCCTGCATGGGCGGGTGACCGTCGCGGGCCGGGACACCCGTACCCACAAGCCGCGCGAACTCGCGGACGTGGTGGGCACGGTGGGCCAGGACCCGCTCGCCCACTTCGTCACGGACACGGTGGAGGACGAGCTCGCCTACGGCATGGAGTCCCTCGGTCTCGCCCCCGACGTGATGCGCCGCCGGGTGGAGGAGACCCTCGACCTGCTGGGCCTGGCCGAGCTGCGCGACCGTCCCATCGCCACGCTGTCCGGCGGGCAGCGGCAGCGCGTCGCCATCGGCTCGGTGCTCACCCCGCACCCCGGGGTGCTGGTCCTGGATGAGCCGACGTCCGCGCTCGACCCGGCCGCCGCCGAGGAGGTGCTCGCCGTGCTGCAACGGCTCGTCCACGACCTCGGCACCACGGTCTTCCTGGCCGAGCACCGGCTCGAACGGGTCGTGCAGTACGCGGACCGGGTGGTGCTGTTGCCCGCGCCGGGCGCGCCGCCGGTGCTCGGCACGCCCGCCGAGGTGATGGCCGTCTCACCGGTGGCCCCACCGGTGGTGGACCTGGGCCGCCTCGCGGGCTGGTCACCGCTGCCGCTGACGGTGCGCGACGCCAGGCGGAGGGCGGGCCCGCTGCGGG
>NZ_JBHWHV010000109.1:0-16280 GCF_042732375.1 Streptomyces sp. NPDC059785 | reverse complement strand
GGGGGACCCTGTCCTGATCCCCGGCCCGGCGGAGACCCGAGCCGCGCTGCCGTGCGACAGAAAACGTCCGGGGCACCGACTGCGGTCGGTGCCCCGGACGCTCACGGAGTCGTGCGGCCGATCAGTCCTTGATCTCGCAGATCGCCGCGCCCGAGGTGATGGACGCGCCGACCTCAGCGGTCAGGCCCTTGATGGTGCCGGAACGGTGCGCGTTCAGCGGCTGCTCCATCTTCATGGCCTCCAGGACGACGACGAGGTCGCCCTCCTTGACCTCTTGGCCCTCCTCGACGGCGATCTTGACGATCGTGCCCTGCATCGGCGAGGCGAGGGTGTCGCCGGAGGCGACCGGGCCGGACTTCTTCGCCGCGCGCCGCTTGGGCTTGGCGCCCGCCGCCAGACCCGTACGGGCCAGCGACATGCCGAGCGACGAGGGCAGCGAGACCTCCAGGCGCTTGCCGCCGACCTCGACGACGACCGTCTCGCGTCCGGTCTCGTCCTCGGTCTCGGTCTCCGCGGGGCTCGCGAAGGCCGGGATGTCGTTGACGAACTCGGTCTCGATCCAGCGGGTGTAGACCGTGAACGGGTCGGCGGAGCCGGTCAGCTCGGGGGCGAACGCCGGGTCCCGTACGACCTTGCGGTGGAAGGTGAGGGCGGTGGCCATGCCCTCGACGGTGAACTCGTCCAGGGCGCGGGCCGCGCGCTGGAGCGCCTGCTTGCGGGTGGCGCCGGTGACGATCAGCTTCGCCAGCAGGGAGTCCCAGGCGGGGCCGATGACGCTGCCGGACTCGACGCCCGCGTCCAGGCGGACGCCGGGGCCGGACGGCGGGGCGAAGGTGGTGACGGTGCCGGGCGCCGGGAGGAAGTTACGCCCCGGGTCCTCGCCGTTGATGCGGAACTCGAAGGAATGGCCGCGCAGTTCGGGGTCGCCGTAGCCCAGCTCCTCGCCGTCGGCGATGCGGAACATCTCGCGGACCAGGTCGATGCCGGAGACCTCTTCGGTGACCGGGTGCTCCACCTGGAGGCGGGTGTTGACCTCGAGGAAGGAGATCGTGCCGTCCTGGCCGACGAGGAACTCGACGGTGCCGGCGCCGACGTAGCCGGCCTCCTTCAGGATCGCCTTCGAGGAGCTGTACAGCTCGGCGAGCTGGGCCTCGGAGAGGAACGGCGCGGGCGCCTCCTCGACCAGCTTCTGGTGACGGCGCTGGAGGGAGCAGTCGCGGGTGGAGACGACGACCACGTTGCCGTGGGTGTCGGCCAGGCACTGGGTCTCCACGTGCCGGGGCTTGTCCAGGTAGCGCTCGACGAAGCACTCGCCGCGGCCGAAGGCGGCGACGGCCTCGCGGACCGCGGAGTCGTACAGCTCCGGGACCTCTTCGAGGGTGCGGGCGACCTTCAGGCCGCGGCCGCCGCCGCCGAAGGCGGCCTTGATGGCGATCGGCAGCCCGTGCTCCTCGGCGAAGGCGACGACCTCGTCCGCGCCGGAGACCGGGTCGGGCGTGCCCGCGACCAGCGGGGCGCCGGCGCGCTGCGCGATGTGCCGGGCGGCGACCTTGTCACCGAGGTCGCGGATGGCGTGCGGCGGCGGGCCGATCCAGGTCAGGCCCGCGTCCAGGACGGCCTGGGCGAACTCCGCGTTCTCCGAGAGGAAGCCGTAGCCGGGGTGGACCGCGTCCGCCCCGGAGTCCTCGGCGGCCTGGAGCACCTTGGCGATGTCCAGGTAACTGGTGGCCGGGGTGTCACCGCCCAGCGCGAACGCCTCGTCCGCCGCCCGGACATGCAGAGCGTCCCGGTCCGGTTCCGCGTAGACGGCAACGCTCGCGATTCCGGCATCCCGGCACGCCCGGGCCACGCGGACAGCGATTTCGCCACGGTTGGCGATGAGCACCTTGCGCACGATGGCTCCCTCCTTGAAACAAGCCGAGTTTAGGGACAGCCGACACGGCCTTTCGACCCGTCCCCAATGGTGAGCTTGCCCACACGGAGCGTGATTCGAGGCTCGCTCGACCCGCGAAATCCCTTGTCGCACCACGGTACGCGGGGATCCTCCGATGAACCCTAGCCCGCCGGTGTGGCCAAGGTCTCTGTGAGGGCGTGCTGCGGCCCACAGGGTTTCTTTGTGGAGTCCCTACGAATGGCCCAACGAATCTTTGCCACGCGCAGGACTCTTGTCCGCAGGTTTACCCGTTAGTAGCGTCTGCGATGTCTCGATCTACTTGCGGTAACAGGCACGGGTAACACGTAACAGGTCATAGCCGACGGCGGCGGGGAAGTGGGTGGACCGGTGGTGCGCAGACCGGTGGCGTGGGTGACGGCTGTGGTGCTCTTCGTGGAGGCGGTCGGCATCGCCCTGCTGAACTGGTTCCTCGGGGTCGTGGTCGACCGCCAGGACATGTCGCTGGCCGGACTCGACCCGCACATGATGTCCGTCTCGTCCAAGGCGGCGGGCCTGGTCTTCGGCCTCTACTTCGCGCTGTGCGGGGTCGCCGCCCTGCTGGTCGCCTGGCGCGACCGCCGCCCGGCGGGGTTCGGCCGCGTCCTGCTGATCAGCGCGGCCGTGGTGCACGCCCTGCTCGGTGCCTTCACCGTGGGCCTGGTCGGCTGGGCCGCGTTCGTCTTCATGATGGTGGTGTTCGGCCTGATCGTCCTCATCCTCATGGGGTACGACCGCGCGGACGGCCCCGCCGCCACCGCACCGGAGAACGGCGGAGCCGGTGACGGCGGCGGCACCGGCAAGGGCGGCGGTGCCGGTGGGGGCGGCGGCGTCACTCCCCCCGCGGTGCCCACAAGTCCGTGATCCCGACGCCCAGTTCAATCAGCAGCCGGCGCAGCAGCGGCAGCGAGATGCCGATGACGTTGCCCGGGTCGCCGTCGATGCCCTCGATGAACGGGGCGGAGCGGCCGTCGAGCGTGAAGGCCCCGGCGACGTACAGCGGCTCGCCGGTGGCGACGTACGCGGCGATCTCGGCGTCGGTCGGCTCGCCGAAGCGGACCACCGTGGACGCGGTGGCGGAGGCGTAGCGCCCGTTCGTGGTGTCCCGGACGCAGTGTCCGGTCTGGAGCGTGCCGGTCCGGCCGCGCATCGACTTCCAGCGTGCGGTGGCCTCCTCGGCGTCGGCGGGCTTGCCGAGCGCCTCGCCGTCCAGGTCGAGGACCGAGTCGCAGCCGACCACCAGGGCGCCCTGCGCCTCGGGCCTGGCCGCCACGACGGCGGCCTTGGCCTCGCCGAGCGCGAGGGCCAGTTCGGCGGGGGTCGGGGCGGTGACGGCGTCCTCGTCGAACCCGCTCACGATCACCTCGGGCTCGATGCCCGCCTGGCGCAGTACGCCGAGCCGGGCGGGGGACTGGGAGGCGAGCACGAGACGGCGGCGCGGCTGATCAGTCATGCGGTCAGGGTATCCGCGCGGTCCCGGCGCCGACCCGGCCGCCGGGGCGCCGTGCGCGGCGGCCGGTCAGACGACGCCGAGCAGGATCATCGCCAGCACCATGGCCAGTGCCACGAGCACGCCGAGGCGCCGCAGCATGACCTGCGTGTCGCGCAGTTCCTTGGGCGGCTCGTTCTCGGGGTCGGACCACAGCATGTTTTCGATGGTGCGGTGGCGGGGGTTCCGGACGCCTGAGTACGCGTACTCAACTTGGTTAATGGGCCACTGGTTTCCTTAAGGTGTCCGGCAGTGTTACCTTCATGGCGGACGCTAAAGGAACTGGAGTCCCCTTAGCGGGGTCCCGGTGACTCCAGGGATGTCCGTGACTCAGGGAGGCAGTCGCCGTGTTCACCACCGCATGGACCGCATCGCCCCAGCTCCCCAGCGAGGGCTTCACCCCGAACTGGTCGCGCGAGGGCTTCTGGCGGCAGTCGCTGCGCCAGACCGTCCGCCTCACCGCGGGCGGCCACCGCCTGCGCGTCCGCCTCGCGAACGACTACGGGACCTCGCCGCTGCGCATCGCGGGCGCCACCGTCGCCCGTACCGCCTCGGGGGCCGCCGTCGAGCCCGGGTCGGTGCGCCGGCTGACCTTCGAAGGCGGGGACGGCGCCGAGGTCCCGGCGCGCGGGCACCTCGTCAGCGACCCCGCGGAACTGGCCGTGGCGGCGGGGGAGCGGCTGACCGTGACCCTGCACCTGGCGGCGGTCACCGGGCCCGCCACCTTCCACGCGCAGGCGTTCGCGACCGCCTACCGGGGCGCCGGCGACCGCCTGGCGGACGTCACCGGCGAGGGCTTCGACGCGTCGAGCGAGTCCTGGTACTTCCTGTCCGCGGTCGAGACCGACGCGGGCCGCCGGGACGGCGTCGCGCTCCTCGGGGACTCCACGACGGACGGCTTCGGCTCCACCCCGGACGCCGACCGCCGCTGGTCCGACGCGCTCGCCGACCGCACCGGACGCCCGGTCCTCAACGCGGGCATCGGCGGGAACCTGCTGCTCAACGACTCCGCCTGGTACGGCGAGAAGGCCGTGCACCGGCTGGCCCGCGACGTCCTCGGCCACCCGGGCGTCAGCACGCTCGTGGTGCTGCTCGGCCTGAACGACATCGGCTTCAGCGAGACGGACGAGCAGCCCACCTACCGGCCCGCACCCGTCGTGGAGACCGCCGAACTGATCGACGGCCACCGGCGGCTGATCCGGCAGGCCAGGGCGGGCGGACTACGCGTCGTCGGCGCGACCCTGCTGCCGCTGGGCGGCTCGGACCACTGGGGCGAGCACGCGGCCAAGGTGAGCCACGAGATCAACACCTGGATCCGCGACGGTGGTGAATGGGACGCGGTGGCCGACCTGAACCGGCACCTCGCCGACCCGGCCGACCCGGACCGGCTGCACCCGGCGTACGACTTCGGCGACCACCTGCACCCGAACGACGCCGGGTACGCGGTGATGGCCGAAGCCGTCGCGGACGTGCTCTAACCGGGCCAGTACGTGCGGCCCCAGGCGCGCGGGCCCGGGGCGGGCAGGCGGCTCGCGGCCACCCGGGCCGGGTCCGCCCACGCGGCGCGCTCGCGGGATGCGCCGGACGGCTCGTCCGGCGCCGCCGCGGCGCGCGCCCTGACCACCGCCAGGGTGGCGGCCAGCTCCTCCGGGGTCGGGTTGCCCCGTACGACCTTGATGTTCATGTCGGCTCCCAGGCTCCGGCCTGCGGGGATCGCAGGGACTACAGGGGGATGTTGCCGTGCTTCTTCGGGGGCAGGGACTCCCGCTTGGTGCGGAGCTGGCGCAGGCCCCGTACGACGTGGGCGCGGGTGTCGGAGGGCAGGACGACGGCGTCGATGTAGCCGCGCTCGGCCGCCGTGTACGGGTTGAGCAGGGTGTCCTCGTACTCCTGGATGAGGCGGGCGCGGGTCGTCTCCACGTCGTCCGCGGCGGCCAGCGTCTTGCGGTGCAGGATGTTCACCGCGCCCTGGGCGCCCATCACCGCGATCTGCGCGGTCGGCCAGGCGAGGTTGAGGTCGGCGCCGAGGTGCTTGGAGCCCATGACGTCGTACGCGCCGCCGAACGCCTTGCGGGTGATGACGGTGATCAGCGGGACGGTGGCCTCGGCGTAGGCGTAGATCAGCTTGGCGCCGCGGCGGATGATGCCGGTGTGCTCCTGGTCGACGCCCGGCAGGAAGCCGGGGACGTCCACGAAGGTGAGCACGGGCACGTTGAAGGCGTCGCAGGTGCGCACGAAGCGCGCGGCCTTCTCGGAGGCGTCGATGTCCAGGCAGCCGGCGAACTGCATCGGCTGGTTGGCGACGATGCCCACCGGGTGGCCCTCGACCCGGCCGAAGCCGGTGAGGATGTTCGGCGCGAAGAGCGGCTGCGTCTCGAAGAACTCGGCGTCGTCCAGGACGTGCTCGATCACCGTGTGCATGTCGTACGGCTGGTTGGCGCTGTCCGGGATCAGCGTGTCCAGCTCGCGGTCCTCGTCCGTCGGCGCCAGGTCGGCCTCCTCGGGGAAGACCGGCGGCTCGCTGAGGTTGTTGGACGGCAGGTACGACAGGAGCTGCTTGACGTATTCGATGGCGTCCTTCTCGTCGCCCGCCATGTGGTGGGCCACGCCGGAGGCCGTGTTGTGGGTGCGGGCGCCGCCCAGCTCCTCGAAGCCGACGTCCTCGCCGGTGACCGTCTTGATGACGTCGGGTCCGGTGATGAACATGTGCGAGGTCTGGTCGACCATCACCGTGAAGTCGGTGATCGCGGGCGAGTAGACCGCGCCGCCCGCGCACGGGCCGACGACCAGGCTGATCTGCGGGATCACCCCGGAGGCGTGGGTGTTGCGGCGGAAGATCTCGCCGTACATGCCGAGCGCGGCGACGCCTTCCTGGATACGGGCGCCGCCGGAGTCGTTGATGCCGACGACCGGGCAGCCCGTCTTCAGCGCGAAGTCCATCACCTTCATGATCTTCTGCCCGAAGACCTCGCCCAGGGCGCCGCCGAACACGGTGAAGTCCTGCGAGAACACGGCCACCGGACGGCCGTCGACCGTGCCGTACCCGGTGACGACCCCGTCGCCGTACGGACGGTTGTGCTCCATGCCGAAGTCGGTCGAGCGGTGCCGCGCGAACTCGTCCAGCTCGACGAAGGACCCCTCGTCGAGGAGGAGTTCGATGCGCTCGCGCGCCGTCAGCTTGCCCTTGGCGTGCTGCTTCTCGACGGCGCGCTCCGAGCCGGCGTGCGTCGCCTCCTGGATACGGCGCTGCAAGTCCGCGATCTTGCCCGCGGTGGTGTGGATGTCGGGGTGGAGCTCTTCCGGCTCGGACATCGGGGTGCGGCTCCCTGCCTGCTCAGTGGGGACGAGGGTGATGTGCTCAGGGGGTGGGTTCAAAGGGCGTGCTCAGGGGGTTGCTACTGACTCGTAGGGTAGTGCTGCGGATACCGTTCGGCAGTGCGGCGTTTACCACACCTAGGGTGGGTTGCATGACGCCGCGACCTTCCTCAGACGCCAACGACAAGCCCGCTGACGGCCCACGCGGGAGCCGCTGGTCGGACCTCGACCGACCGCCGCTCAACGCCGTCGCACTGCGCCGGGCGCTGGTGCGGGAAGGGGGCCTGTGGTCCTCGCTCGACGTGGTACCCGTGACCGGGTCGACCAACACCGACCTCGCCGCACGGGCCGGCACCCTGCCGGAGGGCGCCGTCCTCGTCGCCGAGGAGCAGCACGCCGCGCGCGGCCGGCTCGACCGCCGTTGGACGGCACCGGCCCGCTCCGGCCTCTTCTTCTCCGTACTCCTGAAGCCCTCCGGGGTGCCGGTCGAACGCTGGGGCTGGCTGCCGCTGCTCACCGGCGTCGCGGTGGCGACGGCGCTGCCGCGCGCCGCGGGCGTCGACACGGCACTCAAGTGGCCGAACGACCTGCTCGTCACCTCCCCCAAGCACTCCGACGAGCTCCGTGCAGGGGGGACCCCCATCGGCCAGGAGCGCAAGGCGGGCGGCATCCTCGCCGAGCGCGCGGGCCCCGACGGCGTCGTCATCGGCATCGGCCTCAACGTCACCCTCCGCGAGGACGAACTGCCCGTGCCCACCGCCGGGTCGCTGGCCCTGGCCGGGGCGGTCTCCACGGACCGGGACACCCTGCTGCGGGCCGTGCTGCGCTCCCTGGAGCAGTGGTACGGGCGCTGGCGCGACGCGGGCGGCGACCCCGCCGCCTCGGGACTCCAGGAGACGTACGCCGCGGGCTGCGCCACGCTCGGCCGGCAGGTACGGGCGGAACTGCCCGGCGACCGGTCGGTCACCGGCGAGGCGGTGGCCGTGGACGGCGACGGCCGCCTGGTGCTGGCCACCGGGGACGGCGTACGGCAGCCGGTGGGCGCGGGCGACATCGTGCACCTGCGCCCCGCGTGACCGCGGCCGGGCTCCCGTGGCCCGCCCGTAGCCGTACGAGTCAGGAGTGAGCCAGCGCACACCTGCCGTAGAGTTGAGCGCGGTCGATACCTGACCGCGGCAGATCGGAAGGGCAGCAGGCGTGACCGTCGACGACACGGGCTCCGGCACGGGTGCACACCCCGATCCCGACGGGGTGCCGGGGCGCACCGGGGAGCCGGTCGCCGACGCACGGACCGCCCGTCCCCAGGCGCCCGACCGGACGGACCGGCCCGACCGGTCGGACAGAGTCGACGCCGACGACGAGCCCGAGGAGGAAGGCGACCCGCTCGCGCTGCGGCTCGAAGGGCTCATCCTCGGCGCCGAGCGGCGCTACACCCCCTTTCAGGCGGCACGCAGCGCGGGCGTCTCCATGGAACTGGCGTCCCGCTTCTGGCGGGCCATGGGCTTCGCCGACATCGGCCAGGCCAAGGCGCTCACCGAGGCGGACGTGCTCGCCCTGCGCCGGCTCGCCGGACTCGTCGAGGCCGGGCTGCTCAGCGAGGCGATGGCGGTGCAGGTCGCCCGCTCCACCGGGCAGACCACGGCCCGGCTCGCCGAGTGGCAGATCGACTCCTTCCTGGAGGGCCTGACCGAGCCGCCCGAGCCGGGGATGACGCGCACCGAGGTCACGTACCCGCTGATCGAGCTGCTGCTGCCGGAGCTGGAGGAGTTCCTCGTCTACGTGTGGCGGCGGCAGCTCGCCGCCGCGACCGGCCGCGTGGTGCAGGCCGCGGACGACGAGGAGATGGTCGACCGGCGCCTCGCCGTCGGCTTCGCCGACCTGGTCGGCTTCACCCGGCTCACCCGCCGCATGGAGGAGGAGGAGCTCGGCGAGCTGGTCGAGGCGTTCGAGACCACGGCCGCCGACCTCGTCGCCGCGCACGGCGGCCGGCTCATCAAGACCCTCGGCGACGAGGTCCTGTACGCGGCGGACGACGCCGGGGTGGCCGCCGAGATCGCCCTGCGGCTCATCGAGACCATGGCGAACGACGAGACCATGCCGGAGCTGCGCGTCGGCATCGCCTTCGGCACGGTGACGACCCGCATGGGCGACGTCTTCGGCACCACGGTGAATCTGGCGAGCCGGCTGACCTCGATAGCGCCGCGGGACGCCGTCCTGGTGGACGGCGCGTTCGCCGAGGAACTGATCCGCACCGGCGAGGCGCCGGTGTCGGAGGCCGAGGCCGCGGAGGCCGCCGCCGCGGCCGAGAAGGAGGGCGAGGAGCCCCCCACATACCGCTTCGCCCTCCAGCCGATGTGGCAACGCCCGGTACGCGGCCTCGGCGTGGTGGAGCCCTGGTTGCTCACTCGGCGGGGGGCGGGGGGCTAACCGCCGCCTTCGGGCGCGGGCGTGGTCACTCGTCGTCGAGCCCCGTGTGCACGCACAGCCCGATGACCGGGACGCACAGGCCCGGGTCGGCGGGTTCGGCGGGCGGGGCGGAGGTGCCGTTGCCGGGGCTTGTGCTGGAGGTCGGGCGGGGTGCGGGGGTACGGGCCGGGGGGTCCGTGGGTGTCCTGTGTGTCGGGGGTGCCGGGCGCGCGTGCTTTCCGGGAATCGTCCTGGCGGCGTCGGTGGTCGCGGGTGTGGGGTCGGCCGTGCGGGGAGAGGCGGCGGTGCGGGCCGGTGTGGGGTTCTCGGGTCCGGCCGGGGGTGTGCTCGGGCCGCCCATCGTCGACGTCGCCGACGGGTGGGCCGCTCCGGGGGACGTCGGGACGTCGGCCGTGCTCGCGGCGGCGCCCGTGGTGTCGCCGCCGGAGGCTTCGGTCGCGGCGGTGGTGCCGCCCGTCGGACCGGCCGTCAGCCGTACCAGGCTCAGCGCACCGGCGGCCAGCGCCAGACCGCCGACCGCGAAGAGCGTCCGCCGCGGCCGGGGTTTGCGGTGCCGCCCGCGCGGGGTGCGGCCGTCGGACGGGGCGTGTACGTCGGACGGTGCGCGGACGTCGGACGGTGCGCGGACGTCGGACGGTGCGCTGCCCGACGCGGCCCCCGTGTCCTCCGCGCCCGCCCTGCCCTCCGCGCCGGCCGTGTCCTGCGTGCCTGCCGCGTCCCCCTGGGCCCCGGTCTCCGGCGTCGGCGTCGGTGTCGTGGCGGTCGTACGCGCTGTGCTCGTCATGGTGATCCCTCTCCGTGCCGGCGCGCCCCCGGAGCGTCGCGGCGGTGCGCACGCTATGTGCGGTTCCGGTGCGGGCGGGGCGGGTTGCGGGGAGCTGTCACCCGAATTGAGGAGAGCTGCGCGAAGGGCTGCCGTTTCCCGCACTTCTCCCGGACGGGCGGGGCTGCGATGATCGGGGCATCGGTAGTTAACCTGCGTTAACCGGGAGGGTGTCATGGCGGAGTACGGACGCGAGGGCGAGCGGGAGGCCGGGCGCGAGGGTGCGCCGGCCGGTGGGCGCGAGGGTGAGCACGCGGACGAGCGGGAGGCCGGGCGCGCGGACGAGCGGGAGAGTGCGCCGGCGGGCAGGGGTGACGGTGAGCGGGAGAAGCGGAGCGGGGGCGGGGGCGGGCCCGACGGTGAGCGGGACGGTGAGCGGGACGGTGAGGTCGCGCGGCGCTTCGGGGAGTTCGTCGTCGTGCGGCGGCACGGGTACGTCGCTGAGCTCGTCCTCGACCGGCCCAAGGCCATGAACGCGGTCTCCACCGGCCTGGCCCGCTCCGTGGTCGCGGCCTGCGACGCCCTCGCCGCCGACCGCGACGCGCGCGTGGTCGTGCTCACCTCCACCCACGAGCGTGCCTTCTGCGTCGGCGCCGACCTGAAGGAGCGCAACTCCTTCACCGACGCCGACCTGATGCGGCAGCGCCCCGTGACCCGGGCCGCGTACACCGGAGTGCTCGAACTGCCGATGCCGACGATCGCCGCGGTGCACGGCTTCGCCCTCGGCGGCGGCTTCGAGCTGGCGCTGTCCTGCGACCTGATCGTGGCCGACCCCACGGCGGTGGTGGGGCTGCCCGAGGTGTCCGTCGGGGTGGTCCCGGGCGGCGGCGGCACCCAGCTGCTGCCCCGCCGGGTGGGCGCCGCCCGCGCCGCCGAGCTGATCTTCTCGGCGCGCCGGCTGGAGGCGGCCGAGGCGCGGGACCTCGGGCTCGTCGACCGGCTGGTGGCGGCAGGCGAGGACCGTACGGAGGCGCTGGCGCTCGCCGCCCGGATCGCCGCGCACTCGCCCGTCGGGCTGCGCGCCGCCAAGCGGGCGCTGCGGCTCGGGCAGGGGCTCGACCTGCGGGCGGGCCTGGAGGTCGAGGATGCCGCCTGGCGCTCCGTGGCCTTCTCGGGCGACCGGGCCGAGGGTGTCGCCGCCTTCAACGAGAAGCGGAAGCCGGAGTGGCCGGGGGAGTGACGGCGGAGCTCCGGCGGCCTCCGATATCTCGAATTGTCGGGATTTTACTTAGCCTGGAGTGATGGGTGAGGACAGCCGGCTGAAGGCCGTGGTGGAGCTGGCGCAGGGGATGGCGGCGGCGCACAGTCCGCACGAGTCCTGGCAGGCCGCGGCGGCCGGCGCCTGCCACGCGCTGGACGGCAGTTTCGCCGCGCTGTCCGTGTGGGAGCGCGAACGCGGCCGGCTGAGGGTCCTGGCCAACGTGGGCGACCGGACGGACGACGAGGAGGAGTTCCCGGACGCGGAGACCTATCCCGTGCACCAGTTCCCGGAGATCACCGAGTTCCTGCACGAACGGTGGGCCTGCGGCGGCGAGCCCAACGCCTGGGTGGAGACGGCACAGGGCCCCGCGGCCGGGCGCCCCGGCTACTGCCACCAGCGGGTCGCCGCGCTGCGCAGACGCGGTCGCGGCTGCTGCGCCGTCGCCCCGATCGTCCTGCACGGCCGGGCCTGGGGCGAGCTCTACGTCGCCCGCCCGCTGGGCGCACCCGCCTTCGACCGCGCGGACGCCGACTTCGCCACCGTCCTGGCCTCGATCGTCGCCGCGGGCCTCGCCCAGACCGAGCGCCTGGAGGAGGCGCGGCGGCTCGCCTTCACCGACGCCCTGACCGGCCTCGCGAACCGCCGCGCCGTCGACATGCGGCTGGACGAGGCCGTCGAGCGGCACCGGCGCGAGCGGGCCGTGGTCAGCCTCGTCGTCTGCGACCTCAACGGACTCAAGCGGGTCAACGACACCCGCGGGCACGCCGTCGGCGACCGGCTTCTGGAGCGCTTCGGGTCCGTGCTGTCGCTGTGCGGGGCGATGCTGCCCGGCGCGCTCGCGGCCCGGCTCGGCGGCGACGAGTTCTGTCTGCTCGCGGTCGGCCCGCCCGCCGACGACGTGGTCCGGGTCGCCGGTGAACTTTGCGAGCGGGCCGCCGAGCTCGAACTCGGCGAGGGGGTGGCGTGCGGGGTCGCCTCCACCCAGGACCCGATCGGCGCCGTACGGTCGGCGCGCCGTCTCTTCCGGCTGGCCGACGCCGCCCAGTACCGCGCCAAGGCCGTACGGGCGAGGTGGCCCGTGGTCGCCGGGCGCGAGGGGCCCGACGATCCCGTGGTGCGCCTCGCGGACACACCGCCGCCGGCCGTCGGGGAACGCCGCCGCTTCCGCGGACGCCACGACCCGCGCCCGTGAGCCGGGCTCGGGAGCGTCACGACCCGCGTCCGTGAGCCGGGCCGGGGCGCGACAACCCGCGCCCGTGAGCCGGTCGCGACGGCGTGCGCCCGCAGGCCGCCCCCGCGACCGTGTTTACGGGCTACAGGCGCCGCCGTGGCGTACAGCGAGGTAAGGGGCGAAACCGTCCCCCGCTAGTGACACTGCGGAATTCACTGCGTACGCTCCTGAATATGGATATGCACACTGTGGTGGTGGGGACGTCCGGCACGACCGTGTCCGACGTGCTCGCCGTGGCGCGCGGCGGCGCGCGGGTCGAGCTCTCCGCCGAGGCGGAGACGGCCCTCGCCGCGGCGCGCGAGATCGTGGACGCGCTGGCGGCCAAGCCCGACCCCGTCTATGGCGTCTCGACCGGCTTCGGCGCGCTCGCCACCCGGCACATCGGCCCCGAGCTGCGCGCCCGGTTGCAGCGCAACATCGTCCGCTCGCACGCCGCGGGGATGGGCCCGCGCGTCGAGCGCGAAGTGGTCCGCGCGCTGATGTTCCTGCGGCTCAAGACCGTCTGCTCGGGCCACACGGGGGTACGGCCCGAGGTCGCCCGGACCATGGCCGCCGTCCTGAACGCGGGTATCACCCCGGTCGTCCACGAGTACGGCTCGCTGGGCTGCTCCGGAGACCTCGCGCCCCTGTCGCACTGTGCCCTGACGCTGCTGGGCGAGGGGGAGGCCGAGGGCCCCGACGGTACGGTCCGCCCGGCCGGTGAACTCCTCGCCGAGCACGGCATAGAACCCGTCGAGCTGCGCGAGAAGGAGGGGCTCGCGCTCCTCAACGGCACCGACGGCATGCTCGGCATGCTGATCATGGCCCTCGCCGACCTGGACACGCTCTACAAGTCCGCCGACGTCACCGCCGCCCTCTCCCTGGAGGCGCTGCTCGGCACGGACAAGGTCCTCGCCCCCGAACTGCACGCCATCCGCCCGCACCCAGGGCAGCGCGCCTCCGCCGCCAACATGCTCGCCGTCCTGAAGGGCTCGGGTCTGACCGGCCACCATCAGGACGACGCGCCCCGCGTACAGGACGCGTACTCGGTGCGGTGCGCGCCCCAGGTCGCGGGCGCGGGCCGCGACACGCTGGCGCACGCGCGCACGGTCGCGGAGCGCGAACTGGCGTCCGCCGTGGACAATCCCGTCGTGCTCCCTGGGGGTACCTCCCAGGCTTTCGGCTCTGGGGGAGGCATGGTCGAGTCGAACGGGAACTTCCACGGCGCCCCGGTGGCGTACGTCCTGGACTTCCTCGCCGTCGCCGCGGCCGACCTCGGCTCGATCGCCGAGCGCCGCACCGACCGGCTCCTCGACAAGAACCGCTCCCACGGCCTGCCGCCGTTCCTCGCGGACGACCCCGGCGTGGACTCCGGCCTGATGATCGCCCAGTACACGCAGGCCGCCCTGGTCAGCGAGATGAAGCGGCTCGCCGTACCGGCCTCCGTGGACTCCATCCCCTCCTCCGCCATGCAGGAGGACCACGTCTCGATGGGCTGGTCCGCGGCGCGCAAGCTGCGTACGGCCGTGGACGCGCTGACCCGGATCGTCGCCGTCGAGCTGTACGCCGCCACGCGCGCCGTCGAACTGCGCGAGGGGCTGACCCCGGCCCCGGCCTCGCACGCGGTGATCACGGCCCTGCGCGCGGCCGGCGTCCAGGGCCCGGGGCCCGACCGCTTCCTCGCGCCCGACCTGGCGGCGGCCGAGGCGTTCGTCCGGGACGGCCGGCTCGTCACCGCCGTCGAGGAGGTCACGGGACCGCTGGAGTAGCCGGACGGGCGCGTAAGAGCAGGGGGAGGGCGCGCGGAGTGCGGGAGGGCGGGTGCGGGGGCGCGCACCGGACGGGTGAGGCCCCCGTGCTAGGGTCCCATTGATACGCAAATCAGCTATCTGCTTGCTTCCCGCACAGCCACCGCGCCTGATCGGAATCTTCCGCGGGCGCGTTTTGTTGTGCGGGACGGCGTCCCTGCCTCCATCGGGGACCACGCTTCTCGGAGCCGGGGCCCGCGCCTTACGGGTGCGGGCCCCGGCTTCTGCTCTCCATGGGGCCAGGAAGGAAATCCAGAGCCAGTATGACCCGATCCGAACGTCCCGCCCGCAAGCCCGCGGGCCGCCCCACCGGCGCCCCGAACCGTCGTCCCCGCAACAGCGGCGGCAGGGGTTCCGGCCGGCCCGCCCCCGCCCGTACGGCGAGCGCGCCGCAGGAGTTCGCGCTGCCCGAGACCGTCACGCCCGCGCTGCCCGCCGTGGAGTCCTTCGACGCGCTGGACATGCCCGCCGCGCTGACGAAGACCCTCGCCGCGCAGGGCGTGACCGAGCCGTTCCCCATCCAGGCGGCCACCCTGCCCAACTCCCTCGCCGGGCGCGACGTGCTCGGCCGGGGGCGCACCGGATCCGGCAAGACGCTCGCGTTCGGACTCGCCCTGCTCGCCCGCACCGCGGGCCGCCGGTCCGAGCCGGGCGCCCCGCTCGCCCTGGTCCTGGTCCCCACCCGGGAACTCGCCCAGCAGGTCAGCGACGCCCTCACCCCGTACGCCACCGCGGTCAACCTGCGGCTGGCCACGGCCGTCGGCGGTATGTCGATCGGCCGGCAGGCCGGTGCGCTGCGCCGCGGCGCCGAGGTGCTGATCGCCACCCCCGGGCGGCTCAAGGACCTCATCGAGCGGGGCGACTGCACCCTCGGGCAGGTCGCCGTCACCGTCCTCGACGAGGCCGACCAGATGGCCGACATGGGCTTCCTGCCGCAGGTCACGGCGTTGCTGAAGCAGGTCGAGCCGGGCGGGCAGCGGCTGCTGTTCTCGGCGACCCTGGACCGGAACATCGACCGGCTCGTGCGGATGTTCCTGACCGACCCCGTGGTGCACTCCGTCGACCCGTCCGCGGGCGCGGTGACCACCATGGAGCACCACGTGCTGCACATCGCCGACGAGACCGACAAGAAGGCCGTCGCGATGCGGATCGCCGCGCGCGAGGGCCGCGTGATCCTCTTCGTGGACACCAAGCGCGGCGCCGACCGGTTCACCAAGCGGCTCCTCGCCAACGGGGTGCGCGCCTCCGCCCTGCACGGCGGCCGCAGCCAGCCGCAGCGCAACCGCACCCTCGACCAGTTCAAGAACGGTCAGGTCACCGCGCTCGTCGCGACCAACGTCGCGGCCCGCGGCATCCACATCGACGACCTGGACCTGGTGGTCAACGTCGACCCGCCGACCGACCACAAGGACTACCTGCACCGCGGCGGGCGCACCGCCCGGGCCGGCGAGTCCGGCAGCGTGGTCACCCTCGTACTGCCCGAGCAGCGGCGCGAGATGACCCGGCTGATGTCCGACGCGGGCATCACCCCGCGCACGGCCCGCATCAAGTCCAGCGACGAGGAGCTGGCCCGGCTCACCGGCGCCCGCGAGCCCTCCGGGGTGCCTGTGGTCATAGAGGTGCCGCAGCCGGCCGAGCAGCCGAAGCCGCGGCGGTCCGGACAGCGGCCACCGCGCCAGCGCTCCGCCGGGTCGCGGGGTGGCTCCGGCGCCCGTAACTCCGGTACGGGCTCCAGCGCCCGTACCGCCGCGGGTGCCGGCACCCGTACGCCCGGTACCGGCGGCGGTTCCGGCCGCGGGAAGGGGCAGGGCCAGGGCCAGGAACGCCAGGGGCAGGGGCAGAGCCGTGGGCGTGGCCGGGGCGGTGCCTCGCGGCGCGGCGGGCAGCAGGGCGGGCGCAGCGCCGCGTAGCGCCGCCGGGTTCGCCGGGATTCGTCCGCGGTTGATTCGTCTGCGGCTGTGTGGGGCTGAGCGCGCAGTTCCCCGCGCCCCTGAGGGCCCCGCGGCGCGCCCCTGACGGGGTGCGCCCCCGGGCCCGCACCTCCGGCCCACGGACCCCGGGTGCCAAGCCTGCCCCG
>NZ_JBHWHV010000108.1:0-17091 GCF_042732375.1 Streptomyces sp. NPDC059785 | reverse complement strand
GGGCCCGGATCCACTCCAGGATCCGGGCCCCTCGGCATACGTACTCCGCGGCGTGGCGGCGGGCGTTACGCCGTGACCGAGTCGTCCGCGTCGCTGTCCTCCGTGCCGAGGCCCTGCGCCGACTCCTGCGCCGTCTCCTCGGCGGCGCCGCGCGGCGCCGGGATCTCCGCGGCGAGCCGCGACTCCATCCGCACCCGCCGCTCGTCCGCCTTCGCGCACAGGTCGTCGACGGCCGCGTTGAAGCGGGCCAGGGACGGCGGGTCCGAGGGGCCGAGCAGGTGCTCCTTCAGCTCGGCGCGGGCCGCCGTGAAGCGGTCCTGCTCCGGGTGGCGGACCGACTCCAGCAGGGCCGGCACACCGTCCGCGGCGGGGGTGAGGACGACGCCCGCGGACACCGTCGGGAAGCCGGTGCGGAACGCCGTCTCGGACAGCCCCGAGGTGTTCGCGACCGCGTACGGCTTCTCGCTGGACAGCCAGTCGGAGACGACCGAGGAGACGTCGCTGATCAGCAGGTCCGCCTGGTTGAAGCAGGCGAAGATCGCCGGACGCGCGTCCGTGACGATCTGGTGCTCCCACTCCGGCAGGGACGCCCAGTACGCCGACTCCCAGGCCGCGGTGGCGCGGGCGATCTCCGCCTCGCGGTCGCCCTGCGGCGCACCCTGGAGCAGCATCCGCTCCATTTCGTCGGCGCTCTCCCGGAAGGCGGTCGAGGTCAGCCTGTCCAGCTCGGCCGTGCGGCGGGCCAGCTCGGCCGCCGCCTCGGGACCGGGGCGGGCGCCGGAGCGCTTGGTGTTGGCCTCGCGGATCAGCGCCTTGATGCGCTCGTTGGCGGCGCCCGCGCGCGGGTCGACGGAGCCGGTCATCGGGTGCGGCTTGTACAGGAGGCGGACGCTGTCGTCCGCCAGCAGCTTCCTGACGACGTTCTCACCGGCCAGGACCACCGAGGTGTTGCCCGGGTTGCCGTCCCAGCCCTCCCACGTGGGGGCGTACAGCACGGTCGTGTACGTGCCCGTCGGCGCGCCGGAGTAGGGGCGGATCGGTGCGAGCTGCGGGCGGCCGACCTCCACGATGTCCTTGTTCTCCACGCCGACGTCGGCCATCAGGTACCGCTCGCGGGCCGCGGGCCCGGCCACCCACACCTCGTCGTACGCCTTCGCGTACGGGTTGCAGGAGGACAGCTTGTCGCTCTCGCCGTGGTTGGTGAAGGCGTGCTTGATGGTGGGGATGCGCAGCACCTGCGAGGTCTTCGCGGCGTTGGCCGGGTGCAGCATCATCTTCAGCGTCGAGTTCTCCAGCGAGAACATCGTGGCGACCTTGGGGAAGCAGATGACCGGGACGTCGGTCGCATCGATCTTCTGCACCATGAAGCGCTCACGCAGCACGATCAGCGGCTTGGCGTCGAGGCTGGAGAGCGTGGAGAGCCACATGTTCGCCTGGTACGCGGAGGTGGTGCCGCCGGAGAAGTACATGGCGACCGTCGGCTCGTACTCCGCGAGCCACTTGTCCAGCCACTCCATGACCTGCTGCTCGTTCTTGGCGCGCTTCTTCGGCAGCAGCCAGGTGCCCAGGTAGGCGGTGCCGCCGATGATCAGCAGCAGGGCGATGCCCACGCCGATGCCGCCCCACAGCGCGTTCTTGGTGCAGGCGGTGACCATCAGGCCGGCCGTGGTGGGGACGGAGAAGGTCAGCAGGCGGTGGCCCTGGCGGCGGGCCAGGATGCGCGGCGGCGCCGTGCTCAGCCGCAGGGCGGAGGCGTCGATGTTCCGGGTGACGATCGGCAGCGTACGGACGCGGCGGACCAGGACCGCGACGGCCTGGCACACGAAGTGCAGGGCGTAGAACAGGCAGAGCGCGACCAGCAGCGGCGCCTGCTCACGGTCCGGGCTGATGCCCTCGATCCGCAGGAACCCCAGCATGACCAGCATGTCGCGCAGGAGCTGGCGGACGGTGACGTCGAAGCGGACCTTGCCGAGCAGGGCCAGCAGTCCGGGATCGCGGTACTGCAAGTAGACGTCCAGGGCGAGGCCAGCCGCGCTCGCGGCGACGAACACCGGGACGGACGGCAGCAGAGCGGCGACGATCTGGGCCGTGAAAAGCGCGAACATCAGCAGCAGCGCGGAGAGCTGCACGATGCGGCGTGGGGCGAGGCCTGCGGAGGGCACTGGCTGGGCTCCTGCGAAGGGATGCGGCGGATGGGGGGAGCGTGGGGGATGCTGTCGGCCCTCAGGGATGGGGGCGCGACCCCCGCGACGGAGGTCCGGCCCACACGATAGAGGCCGACCACTGACCGTATGACCTCTGGCACCCGGCTAGCAATCTTCCGTGAGAACTATCACCGGAAAACGGACATCTCGCCCTCGGGTGCGTCATCCGCTCGTCGTCCGCCCCTCGAAACGCGGCGGCGTCCGCGGGCCGCCCTCCCGTAGATTGCAGACACCGGACCGTCCGGACCTGCGGGGCTCCCGGACCTGGAAGACATAGGGGAAGTGCGTGTCAGCGGCTAGGCAAGCGGCCAGACAAGGCGTGGCTGAGGCCCACAGGATCGTCGTCAAGGTGGGCTCCTCGTCGCTGACCACCGCCGCGGGCGGCCTCGACGCGGACCGTGTCGACGCCCTCGTCGACGCCCTGGCCAAGAGCCGCGGCGGCGGTGAGAAGGAGATCGTGCTGGTCTCGTCCGGCGCGATCGCCGCCGGACTGGCCCCGCTGGGGCTGCGCCGCCGGCCCAGGGACCTCGCCCGCCAGCAGGCCGCCGCCAGCGTCGGCCAGGGCCTCCTGGTCGCCCGCTACACCGCCTCCTGCGCCCGCCACGGCATCCGCGTCGGGCAGGTGCTGCTCACCTCCGACGACACCAGCCGCCGCGCCCACCACCGCAACGCCTCCCGCACCCTCGACAAGCTCCTGGCGATGGGCGCCCTGCCGGTGGTCAACGAGAACGACACCGTCGCCACCGACGAGATCCGCTTCGGCGACAACGACCGGCTCGCCGCGCTCGTCGCCCACCTCGTCCGGGCCGACCTGCTGGTCCTGCTCTCCGACGTGGACGGCGTGTACGACGGCGACCCCGGCAAGCCCGGCACCGCACGGATCGCGGAGGTGCGCGGCCCGCAGGACCTCGCGCACGTCGAGATCGGCAGCGCGGGCAAGGCGGGCGTCGGCACCGGCGGCATGGTCACCAAGGTCGAGGCCGCGCGCATCGCCGCGGCGGCGGGCATCCCGGTGGTCCTCACCTCCGCCGTGCACGCCGCCGACGCCCTCGCGGGCCGCGACACGGGCACCTACTTCCACCCCACGGGCCGCCGCTCCGCCGACCGCCTGCTCTGGCTCCAGCACGCCTCCACCCCGCAGGGCGCCCTCGTCCTGGACGACGGCGCCGTCCGCGCGGTCGTCGAGCGGCGCACGTCGCTGCTGCCCGCGGGCATCGCCGCGGTCGAGGGCGAGTTCACCGCCGGCGACCCCGTGGAACTGCGCGACACCGGAGGCCGCGCCGTCGCCCGCGGCCTGGTGAACTTCGACGCCAGGGAGATCCCCCGGCTCATCGGCCGCTCGACCAGGGAGCTGGCGCGCGAGCTGGGCCCCGAGTACGAGCGCGAGGTCGTGCACCGGGACGACCTGGTCCTGCTGAACCCGTAAGAGAACGATTCGTACAACAATCGACCGGAGCGGCCCCGCACGGCCGATTCCCCGGGGCGCGGTGGTGGACGTTCCGTAAAACCGCCACGCGGTCGCGTCCCACCTGCTCAACTTTGTTGCAGAGAAGTTCGCAGGGAGATACCGCACGAGCACCGCGTGAAGGAGGCAGTCGTGAGACGAGTGCGCCCCGGGGCGGCAGCGCCCCTTGGTGGCGGCACCTCCCGCGCGATCGGCGGGGAGCGGGCCCTCACCAGCGTCGCCGCCGGGGACACCTACCAGGGCGAGCGGCCCGTGGACGTCCCCCGGCTCTGGCACGTCACCCTCAGCGTCTCCGGCCGTGAGGCGCCGCTGAAGGACGTCAGGCGCGGCCTCGAACAGCTCGCCCACGACCACCCCTTTCTGCTGACCAGCCGGTACGCCAACGACCACGCGGAGATCCGCTACTGGGAGGAGGCCCGCGACCTGCACGACGCGGCGGCGGTCGCGCTGCGGCTGTGGGGCGAGCACCGCAGGACCGCCCAGCTCCCGCCGTGGGAGATCGTCGGCCTCGAGGTCATCGACCGGGAGACCTACCACCAGCGCATCGCCGAGGGGTACGGCCCGCTGCCCGCCGCCCCCGTGGGCGTCCATCCTTTTTGAGCCGCTTCGGCGGGTGTCTCGGGGTATGGGACAACGGCGGACGGGGGCTGAACGACCCCGTCGGGAGCATTACGCTGCCGACATGACCACGCTCTCGCCGTACGACTCGATGTCCCCGGTCACCCGGGCCGCCTACCGCGCGAAGGCCGCCGCCGCCGACCTCGCGCCGCTGCCGCGGGCCGAGAAGGACGACGCGCTGCTGGCCATCGCGGACGCGCTGGAGGTCCGTACGGGTGACGTCGTCGAGGCCAACGCCAAGGACGTCGCCCGCGCCCGGGAGGCCGGCACCAGCGAGACCGTCGTCGACCGGCTCACGCTCACGCCCGAGCGCGTCCGCGCGATCGCCTCCGACGTGCGCGACGTCGCCGCGCTGCCCGACCCGGTCGGCGAGGTCGTCCGCGGCTCGACCCTGCCCAACGGCATCGACCTGCGCCAGGTCCGCGTCCCGCTCGGCGTCGTCGGCATCATCTACGAGGCCCGCCCGAACGTCACCGTCGACGCCGCCGCCCTCTGCCTGAAGTCCGGCAACGCCGTCCTGCTGCGCGGCTCGTCCTCCGCCTACGAGTCCAACACCGCCCTCGTACGGGTGCTGCGCGACGCCGTCGGCGGCGCCGGGCTGCCCGCCGACGCCGTGCAGCTCGTGCCCGGCGAGGGCCGCGACGCGGTGCGCGAGCTGATGCGCGCCCGCGGCCTGGTCGACGTGCTGATCCCGCGCGGCGGCGCCTCCCTGATCCGCACGGTCGTCCAGGAGTCCACCGTCCCGGTCATCGAGACCGGCACCGGCAACTGCCACGTGTACGTCGACGCCCACGCCGACCTCGACACGGCGGTCGAGATCCTGATCAACTCCAAGGCCCAGCGGCCCAGCGTCTGCAACGCCGCCGAGACGCTTCTGGTCCACCAGGACATCGCCGCCGAGTTCCTGCCGCGCGCCCTTGACGCCCTCGCCGACGCCGGCGTCACCGTGCACGCCGACGACCGCGTCCTCGCCTACGCCAAGGACTCCCGGGCCACCGTCGTCGAGGCCACCCCCGAGGACTGGGAGACCGAGTACCTCTCGTACGACATCGCCGCCGCGGTCGTCGACTCGCTCGACCGGGCCGTGGAGCACATCCGGCTGTGGACGTCCGGGCACACCGAGGCGATCGTCACCACCTCGCAGCAGGCCGCGCGCCGCTTCACCCGGCTCGTCGACTCCACCACCGTCGCCGTGAACGCCTCGACGCGCTTCACCGACGGCGGGCAGTTCGGCTTCGGCGCCGAGATCGGCATCTCCACGCAGAAGCTGCACGCCCGGGGACCCATGGGGCTGCCGGAGCTGACGAGCACCAAGTACATCGTGACCGGCGACGGGCACATCCGGCGCTGAGTCCGGCGGTCGGCGGGAGGGCGGGACGGCGAGGGCGACTGCCGGGCGGCCGGCGGGGCGGTGGGGGCGACTGCCGCGCGGCCGTCTCAGGGGGCGGATGAATTTCCACACCGTCTGCCCAAAATGACCCCCCAGGTCTACTCTGGATCCGTGCCGGAGGACGTGGGGGGCACGCCGTTTCAGGACGGCGGGGAGCCCGACGACGACCGCGACCGCGGGGGTATGGACGAAGAGTTCGCCTCCGTGGTCTTCGACGAGGACTTCGTGCGCGCGGCCGTGGTCCACGAGCCGACCGCCGTGGAACGCCTGCTCGCGGCCGCCCAGGCGCGCGCCGAGGCCGGCGAGGAAGCGCGCCGGGCACACGCCCGCGGAGCCCGTGGCGAGGACGAGCGCTACGAGGACGGCTTCGACCGCGACGAGACCGGCGATTTTGGTCATGATCCCGACTTCGACGACGAGGACGACTCCGAGGACGCGAACCGCCCCTACGGGATGTCCGGGAGCTACGGCAGGGCGGGCCGCTGGCACCGTCCGGTCGCCTGGATGCTGGCCCTGGTGATGGGCGTCGGCATGGTCGCCCTCGCCTTCGCCGCCGTCTACCGCGGCGCCTCCTCCGGCCGCCAGGACCAGGTGCCCCCACCGGCCTCGACGGGCCTGGAACAGGGCCGGGAACAGGGCGAGGAATCCCAGCAGGAGAAGGGCCGGGAAAAAGGCGGGGAAAACGACGAGGAAAAGGCCCGGGACAAGGTCCCGGTGACCGGCCCCTCCGCCTCCGCGGACTACTCTCCGCCTGCGGTGTCCGCGGTCCCTCGCACACCGTGACGCCCTGGTGAGAACCTGCCGGAACTTGTCGAGTACGGCCGCGTTTACCCGGGCTCGCTCGGACCTACTCTGAAAGTATGGGCGGGCCAGGAGAGCCACCTGAGGGGACGCCCGAGGGCGCCGCCGGTGGAGGAGAGGACGAATACCGATCCGTCGTCTTCGACGAGTCGTTCGTCCGCGCTGCCCGGCTCCAGGAGTTCTCCGCGCAGGAGCGCATGGGCGACCACGCCCCCGCCGTACGCCGCCGCCCGGCCCTCCACCGGGGCCTGTCCCGGCAGGCGCTGATCCTGGTCCTGCTGATCGCCGTCGCCTTCGGAACGGCGATCTACATGGGCGTCCGCCACCCGTACCAGACGCCCACCGCGCACCCCGCCGAGCCGCTGCGGATGACCGTGATCCCGCTCGCGCCGCAGGCCGCCGTCCCCGGCGCCGCCGACCCCGAGCAGCTCTACGCGCACAGCCCGGCCGCCCAGTTCCGCATCGGCGCCGACGGCTTCACCCTGCCCGCCTCCCGGCGCACCTCGCACTTCTCCGACAGTCAGGTCGTCGCCGCCCTGACCACCGCCAAGGACTACCTGGTCAGGTCCGCGCTCGACCCCGAGGTGCTCACCGGCGGCGCCGTCCGCCCGGTGCGGATCCTGCTCGACCCGGACCAGCTCGACCAGTTCGACGAGAGCTTCGACCGCCCGGCGGCGGACGGCCGGCACGCGCCCACCGGCTGGCTCGTCCGCTTCGACCCCTCCCGCGACGAACTCGCCGACACCAGGATCCGCGTCCAGGGCACCCTCCAGGCCGCCGAGTCCGACGCGGACACGATCGAGGTCATCGCCGACCACACCCTCGTCTACGCGCTGCGCCCGGCCGGCTCCGGGGACAAGGCCGAGGTGTCCCTGTTCACCGTCCGGCGCGAGCTGCACTTCCGCTTCGACCGCGACGACCTGCGGATGCACCAGGCCGAGCTGGCCGTCTCCTACGTCCAGGCCGGCCCGCTCGCCTGCGCCGACGACGCCACCAACCATCTGCGCCCGCTGCTCGCGGGACAGACCGCCAAGGCGGGCGGCCCGGCCGGCACCGACCCGTACGCGACCGGCAGCGCCACGGCCCTGTGCGGCTCACTGGCGAAGAGCGCGCAGCCGAAGGTGTAGCCCTGCGCCCGGAACCGACCTGTTCGGCCGCGTGGACCGGGGCCCGTGCGGCAGTCGCGTTCGGGACCCGTTCGGCCGCGTCGGCCGGGCTTACCCGGGCGCTCGGTGTCAGGGGCGCCCGTCGGGACCTGCGCCGTCGCCGTCGCCGTTGCCGTTGCCGTGGTCGTCGCGCGGCGGACGGTCCTGAGGAGTACTCGCGTCCTTCGCCGAGCCGCCCCCGGACCCGCTGCCGGAGCCGCCGCCCGAGGCGAAGCCGCCGAAGCCGCGCCGCACCCGGCCGCCGAGATCACCGGCCCCGCCCGCGAGATCGCTGACCAGCTTCATCAGCGGGTCCTTGGAGTTCTTCACGTCACTGGCGTAGCTGGCCGCCGACTGCCGGAACGAGTCCGAGACCGAGGTGTCCTTGTCCTCGCTGCGCCGCGGGTAGTGGCCGTCCATGATCCGCTGGTAATCGCGGGACTCGGCCCACTTCTTCAGCTCGGCCGCGCGCACCGTGGTGAAGGGGTGGGAGCGGGGCAGCACGTTGAGGATCTTGAGCACCGAGTCGCGCAGGTCGCCACCCGCCTCGTACTCCTCGGCCTGCGCGAGGAACGCGTCCACGTTCATCTCGTGCAGGTGGTTGCCGCCCGCTATCTTCATCAGGCCCCGCATCGAGGCCCTGAGGTCCTGCCCGACCAGGAGCCCGGCCCGGTCGGCCGACAGCTCCGACTTGCGGAACCACTCCCGCAGCGCGGTCACTATCGCCATGATCGCCAGGTTGCCGAGCGGGATCCAGGCGACCCGGAGCGCCAGGCTGGTCAGGAAGAGCAGGATCGTCCGGTACACCGCGTGGCCGGAGAGCGCGTGGCCCACCTCGTGGCCGATGACCGCCCGCATCTCCTCCTCGTCCAGCAGCTCGACGAGTCCGGTGGTGACGACGATGATCGGCTCGTCCAGGCCGATGCACATCGCGTTCGGCTGCGGGTCCTGGTTCACGTACATCGGCGGGACCTTCTCCAGGTCCAGGATGTAACAGGCGTCCCGCAGCATGTCGTTGAGGTGCGCGAACTGCGCGTCCGACACCCGCACCGAGTCGGACAGGAACAGCAGGCGCAGGCTCCGCTCGGGCAGCAGCCCGCTCAGCGCCTTGAAGACCGTGTCGAAGCCGCTGAGCCGGCGCAGGGCCACCAGGGCCGAGCGGTCCGCCGGGTGTTCGTAGGCCCGGGAGGAGATTCCCGGGAAGCGCCTGCGCTGCCTGCTCGGCACGTGCTCGTGCCCGTTCGGCCCGTGGCTGTCGTCGGACATGTGTCCCCCATGCGTCTGATTGCCCTGTGTGCCCCCGAAGCGATTCACAGCCTAGGCGGAGTTACCGTGGCAGGGCAGCACACCGTAAGGAGCGATCCCATGCACCACCTTCCCGCAGCCGCCTGGCTCACCGAGGCCGCGAGCGCGGCGGACCAGCAGGGGGCGGGCAGTCTGCTGCGCGTCGTGCTGATCGTGTCGGTCGTCGGCATCGTCCTGCTGGCCTGGTTCCTGCTGCGGGGCTACAAGCGCGACGACGACTGATGCCCTTCGGGAACGGGCGGCTCGGACCCCTCGGAACGGACGACCGAGATCCCTCGGGAACGGACGACCGAGATCCCTCGGGAACGGACGACCGAGATCCCTTGGGAACGGACGGCCGACACCCCTCGGGAGCGGAGGTCGGCCGTCCCAACGGCGGAGTCGGCGTGAGCCCGGCCGAGGCCCCCGCATACGATGGCCCGGACGTCTTTATCCCGCCCTCACCGGATAGGTCCTGCCGAAGATGAGCTTCCAGCACACCGCTGCCCAGTTGGTCACCCTCGCCGCCGAGGGCGAGGAGCACGGAGGCAACCACGAAAGCCTCAGCCCCTACCTGACCGGTGGCGGCGCCTTCGTCATCCTGCTCCTGCTGCTGTGGATCACCACCCGCTTCAACCGCGACCGCTGATCCCGCACCCGATCCCCCGCCTCGTTCCCCACCAGGCGACGCACCAAGTGACGCAGTTGGCTTCGTGCCGGTCTGCCCGGTTCGGCCGGGGGCTCGCGGCCGGAGCTCCCAGGCCGGGCCGGTAGGGTCTGCACGCATGGGAGAGCAGGACATGCCTACCGGTCCGGCGGAGCACGCCGGGAACGGCACCGGCAGCAGCGGGGCGGACCGGCCGGAGCGCGGCCCGGGCAACGGCCCGTCGAATCCGGGCAAGCGCCGCCTCGGCGTCATGGGCGGAACGTTCGATCCGATCCACCACGGCCACCTCGTGGCGGCCAGTGAGGTCGCCTCGCAGTTCCACCTCGACGAGGTGGTGTTCGTACCGACCGGGCAGCCGTGGCAGAAGACCGAACGCAAGGTCACGCCGGCCGAGGACCGCTATCTGATGACGGTCATCGCCACCGCCGAGAACCCGCAGTTCTCGGTGAGCCGCATCGACATCGACCGCGGCGGCCCGACCTACACCACGGACACCCTGCGCGACCTGCGCGCGCTCAATCCCGACACCGACCTCTTCTTCATCACGGGCGCCGACGCGCTCGGCCAGATCCTCACCTGGCGCTACACGGAAGAGCTGTTCTCCCTCGCGCACTTCATCGGGGTCACCCGGCCCGGCCACACGCTGGCCGACCCGGGCCTGCCCGAGGGCGGTGTCTCGCTCGTCGAGGTCCCCGCACTCGCCATCTCGTCCACCGACTGCCGGGTCCGGGTCGCCAATGGAGCACCTGTCTGGTATCTGGTGCCGGACGGTGTGGTGCGCTACATCGACAAGCGTGAGCTGTACCGCGGCGAGTGAGCCGAGAGGGGCACCGGTGAACGACCGATACGACGGGTACGGGGGCGGCGATCCGTACGAGATCGTCGGCTACGACGAGTACGGGCAGCCCGTGTACCGGCAGGTGCCGCGGCAGCAATCCGGCCAGCAGGGCCAGCAGCAGGGCCAGCACCAGAATTACGACCCCTACGGGCAGCAGCAGGGCTACGGCTACGACCCCTACGCGACCGGAGCGGCCGGAGGGCCCGGGGCGACCGGTCAGCAACCCCCGGTCCCGCCGTACGACACGGGTCAGCAGCCCCCCGCCCAGTCCTACGACACCGGACAGCAGCCCCCGGTGCCCTCGTACGACACCGGGCAGCAGCCGCCCGTCGCCCCCTACGACGGCTATACCGGCTACGAGGGCTACGACCCGTACGGCCAGGGCGCCGCGAGTCACACCCATCACGCGGACACCGCTTACGACCCCTACGGGCAGGCCGCGAGCAGCGGGCAGCAGCCGCGGGTCGCCGAGCAGACCGCGTACATCCCGCAGCAGTCCCGGCCCGCGGACCAGCCCCCGGCGCCCGCGGAGGAGGAAGGACCGCGGGCCGACCGCGACTACCGCACCGAGCAGTTCGCCTTCGTCGAGGAACCGGACGACGACTCCGAAGACGTCATCGACTGGCTCCAGTTCACCGAGAACCGCACCGAACGCCGCGAGGAGGCCCGGCGCCGGGCCCGCAGCCGGATCGTCGCCCTCGTCGTCGTCCTGGCCCTCGTGGTGGCCGGCGGCGTCGGCTACCTCTGGTACGCGGGCAAGCTGCCCGGCACCTCCTCCGACGGCGAGTCCGGCACGACCACGTCGGCGGCCGCCCAGAAGCGCGATGTGATCGTCGTGCATCTGCACAACACCAAGAAGGGCGGCACCGCGACGGCGCTGCTCGTCGACAACACCACCACCAAGCAGGGCGCCACCGTCCTGCTGCCCAACTCCCTCGCCCTGTCGGACGACGACGGCTCCACGACCACCCTCGCCAAGTCGGTCGACGACGACGGCTCCTCCGGGACGCGCGAGGCGATCGACACCGTCCTGGGCACCGACATCGAGGGCACCTGGCGCCTCGACACCCCCTACCTGAACAACCTCGTCGAACTCGTCGGCAACATCGACATCGACACCGACGCCGATGTGCCCGACCCCGACGCCAAGTCCTCCGACAAGGACTCCACGCCCCTGGTGAAGAAGGGCGAGAAGCAGACGCTCAGCGGCAAGATGGCCGTCGCCTACGCCACCTACCGGGCCTCGGGCGAGTCGCAGAACGCCCAGCTCGAGCGGTTCGGCCAGGTCATGCAGGGTGTCCTGCGCAAGCTGTCCTCCGACGAGCAGGCCGCCACGACCACCGTGCAGACGCTGGCCCAGATCCTCGACCCCTCGCTGACCGACAAGGACCTCGGCTCCTTCCTCGCCAGGCTCGCCGACCACGCCAAGGGCGGCGACTACAAGACCGCGACCCTGCCGGTCCAGGACGACGGCACCCTCAGCGCCTCGGCCACCGACAGCGTCGTCAAGAACCTGCTCGGCGGTGCCGCGAAGAGCCCCGAGGCGGGCGACGCCGTCCGGGTCGGCATCACCAACGCCACCGGCGACAAGGACGCCACCGAGAAGGCGCGCGTCGTCCTGGTCAACGGCGGCTACACCTTCTTCGACGCGGGCACCGCCGACGCCGCCCAGACCGCGTCGAAGGTCACCTACGCCGACGCGTCCGCCAAGGACGACGCGGCGGAGGTGGCCAAGACCCTCGGTCTGCCCGACGACTCCGTCGTGAAGGGCAAGACCACCTCGGGCGCGGACGTGTCGGTCGTCCTCGGGCAGGACTACAAGACGTCCTCCTGAGTGCCGCACGCCCCGGTCCGGCCAGGACCGGGTCGCGCCGCCCGGGGGCCGGGACGTGATCCGAACACGTGCCGACCAGGGGCCGGGGCATGATCCAAATATCACGTGGGGTGTCCTCGGCGGTCCGTGAGACCCTTGATACAGCCCATGAGGGCCGCTGACCGCCGACCGGGCGCCGCACGCGGGCGACCCCTGCGGCCCGGCCGACCCTGTTTCCGACCGAAAGCTGCGTAGTGACCGCCACTGACCGCTCGACCGAGCTCATCAACACCGCCGCACAGGCGGCCGCCGACAAGCTCGCGCACGACATCATCGCCTACGACGTCAGCGACGTGCTGTCGATCACCGACGCCTTCCTGCTGGCCTCCGCACCCAACGACCGCCAGGTCAAGTCGATCGTCGACGAGATCGAGGAGCGGCTGAACAAGGAGCTCGGCGCCAAGCCCGTACGCCGCGAGGGCGACCGGGAGGCCCGCTGGGTCCTCCTCGACTACGTCGACATCGTGGTGCACGTCCAGCACAGCGAGGAGCGCGTCTTCTACGCCCTGGAGCGGCTCTGGAAGGACTGCCCCGAGCTGGACCTGCCCGCCGACGCCAAGGCCACCCGCGGCAAGGCCGAGGAGCACGCCAAGCTGCAGGCCGAGGAGGACGCCGCCGAGCTCGGAGAGCTGCGATGAGCAGCGCCGGCCCGGCCGGGGGGACCCGGAAGGGCCGGGGTCGCCGCGTCATCCTGTGGCGGCACGGCCAGACGTCCTGGAACGTGGAGCGCCGCTTCCAGGGGACCACCGACGTGGAGCTCACCGAGACCGGCCGCGGCCAGGCCCGCCGCGCCGCCCGGCTGCTGGCCTCCCTGGGCCCGGACGCGATCGTCGCCTCGGACCTCAGGCGCGCCGCCGACACGGCCGCCGAGCTCGCCGCCCTCACCGGTCTCGACGTGGCGCAGGACGAGGGGCTGCGCGAGACCTACGCGGGCGTCTGGCAGGGGCTGACGCACGACGAGATCATCGCCCGCCACGGGGACGAGTACGCCGCCTGGAAGCGCGGCGAGCCGGTCCGCCGCGGCGGCGGCGAACTGGAGACCGAGGTCGCCGACCGGGCCGCCCCCGTCGTGCTGCGGCACGCCGAGAAACTGCCCGAGGAGGGCACCCTGGTGGTGGTCAGCCACGGCGGCACCATCCGCACGACCATCGGGCGGCTGCTCGGCCTGGATTCCCGGCACTGGGAAAGCCTTGGTGGGCTGTCCAACTGCTGCTGGTCCGTCCTCGGCCAGGGCGCGCGCGGCTGGCGGCTGCTCGAGCACAACGCGGGCACGCTGCCCGAACCGGTGCTCGGCGACGACGTCTGAAGCGGCCCCCGAAAGGGCGGCGACGTCCGGCCCGGTGAGGGCCGGGACCCGGATTTCACTTTCCGGCAGGTCACCGGCTACAGTTCTTCTTGTTCGCCCCGCCAAGCGGGAAGAACGCGAAGAACGCAAGGGGCTATAGCTCAGTTGGTAGAGCGCCTGCATGGCATGCAGGAGGTCAGGAGTTCAATTCTCCTTAGCTCCACAGATCAGAAATCGCTCTTTTGAGTTTTCAAAGATCAGTATTGCGGATCCCGTCCCCGTCAGGGGGGCGGGATTTCTGCTGTTCGTGACCGCTGCTCCCGCAGCAGCGCCACCCGCTCCACGGAGATGTCGTCCGCGGGCGAGTACGTCACGATCCGGCACTCGGGCATGCCGTTGATGCTCAGCGACACGGTGGTCATCCGCAGCTCGCCCACCGGATGCCGGAACGTCTTCACCCGCGACCCGTGCTGCACGACCTCGCCGCCGGCCCACAGCTCGGCGAAGTACCCGCTGGCGGCGGACAGCCCGCGTATGAAGTCCTCCCAGGCGGGCTCCCCGACATGTCTGCCGTACGCGGAGCGCAGCGTCGCCACCATCAGCGGCAGTTCGCGGTCCCGGAACATCACGGGGCAGTTCTCCTCCGGCGCCGCGAACAGCGACCACAGGGCGTTCGGAACGCGGGTACCCGGCGACCGGGACACCTGGAACAGGTCGCGGTAGGCCGGGTTGGTGGCCAGGATGTCGTAGCGCGCGTTGTAGACCACCGCGGGGTGCGGGTCCAGGGCGTCGAGGATGCTCTGGATCTCCGGGCCGACGGTCCCCTGCAAGGACTCGGGGCCGGACTCGTAGGGCACCTCCGCCAGGTGGTACAGATGCTCGCGCTCGGGGCGGTCCAGGCGGAGCGTGCGCGCCACGGCGTCCAGCACCTGCGGCGAGGCGTTGATCGGCCGGCCCTGCTCGAGCCACGTGTACCAGGTGACGCCGACGCCCGAGAGCTGTGCGACCTCCTCGCGGCGCAGCCCCGGTGTGCGCCGCCGCAGGCCCGGCGGCATCCCCACGTCGGCCGGTGTCACCCGGGCCCGCCTGCTGCGCAGGAAAGCGGCCAGCTCCGGCCTGCGTCGCTGTGTCGTGACCATGCCTTACGCACCCCCGTGTTCATCGTCGGTGCCGGAGCCCGCCGCTGCCAGGTGCTGTCAGTACCAGCATCGGCGGGCTCTCGTTACCCGTATCCAGCCGCCGCCAGGCTCGGCGCATGACGACGACAACCTCCGCAGGCCCCGGTCCGCGTGCGGTCCCGAGCTCTGCGACAAGTGAACACCCCACCACTGACAGTCACCGTCGAAGACTCCTCGCGGTCGTGCTCACCGCCCAGTTCATGGCGCTGCTCGACGTCTTCATCGTGAACGTCGCGGTGCCCACCATCGGTTCCGATCTCCACGCGTCCGGCGCCGGGCTGCAACTGGTCGTGGCCGGCTACTCCATCGCGTACGCCGTGCTGCTGATCACCGGCGCCCGCCTCGGCGATCTGCTGGGCCACCGGCGCATGTACCTCACCGGGCTCGTCCTGTTCACCGCCGCCTCGCTGGCCTGCGGACTCGCGCAGGGCACGGGCGAGTTGATCGCCTTCCGGGTGGTCCAGGGCGCGGGGTCCGCGGTGATGATCCCGCAGGTCCTCAGCCTCATCCAGCGCAACTTCGCCGGTGAGGCGCGGGCACGGGCGCTCGGCGCGTACGCCGCCGTCCTCGCGACCGGCGCCGCCGCGGGGCAGGTGCTCGGCGGCATCCTCGTCAGCGCCGATCTGTTCGGCGCCGGCTGGCGGCCCGTGTTCCTGGTGAACGTGCCGGTGGGAGCCGTGCTGCTGGCCGTCGGGGCGCGGGTGCTGCCGCGCGACACCGCGGGGGAGCCGGAACGCCGGCGCGGCCTCGACCTGCCGGGCCTGGTGCTGCTGGCCGCGGCCGTCTCCCTGTTCACGGTGCCGCTCGTGCTCGGTCAGGAGGAGGACTGGCCGCTGTGGTCCTGGCTGTCGCTCGCCGCGTCCGTGCTCCTCTTCGCCCTCTTCTGCGGCTACGAGTCCCGGTTGGCGCGGCGCGGCGGCGCACCGCTGATCGCGCCCCGCGTCCTGCGGCACCCGGGCATCGGGCTCGCGGTCCTGCGGATCATGGCCGTGATGGCGGTCAACGGCGGCTTCCTGTTCGTGCTCACCCTGCATGTGCAGGGCGGCCTCGGCTACAGCGCGCTGCGTGCGGGCCTGACCTTCGCGCCGACCGCGGTGGTCTTCGGGCTGGTCGGTCTCACCTGGCGCTCGTGGCCCGCTTCCTGGCAACGCGCCCTGATACCGGCCGGGTTCGTGATCGCGGCGGCCTCGGTGGCGGGCGTAGGGTGGACGCTGCGGGACGGCGGCGACGGCGGCGTCTTGCTGTACGTGGCGTTCACCGGCGTGGGCACGGGTCTTGCGCTGGGCTTCAGTCCGACGCTCACCAAGGCGTTGGCGACGGTGCGGCCGGAGGACGCGGCGGACGCCAGCGGACTGCTCGCGACGGTCACCCAGCTCGGGCAGCTGATCGGTGTGGCGGCTTTCGGCACACTCTTCCTGAACCGGCTTGAGTCACTTGGGGCCTCCGGGGCGTATACCTCTGCGGACGCGCTCCTCGCGTGCATGTACGCGCTGGCCGTGGCGGCGACGCTGGGTGCCGTGTCCGGACTGGTACTGAGGCGTCGCTGACCGTATTGGTCCGGCCGTGGCAGAATCAAACGGCCGGAAGGGGGCGCGGCCCGACGGGAGGGAGAAGCGATGCCTGCGAGCATCCTCGGGGAGACCGGCCATCTCCCCGAAGCGGCAGTGATACGGAAGAGGGCCACCCTCCTCGACTGCCCTTCCTGCGGTTCGGTCCACGTCGCCCAGGTCCTCGGTGACAACGGCGGCATCTCCTACGTGTGCACGGCCTGCGGCCACAGCTGGAGCTGATCGATGGGTGCACACAGGCGGAAGTGCGACTGGTGCGGCAGTGGTACGCCGATCGTCCGCGACATGGAGCCGCTCAACCACGACTACCAGTACTGGTGCGAGGAATGCGCGCGGGCGCTGATCATAAAAGGCGACCCGATCGAGACCTACCGGGAGCTGGAGGGCGAGCCGATCTACGGCCGGCTCCTGGATGAACACTGCACCCTCAAACGCTTCTATTCGTTCGCCACGGCCTGACCCCCGCCCGGCGGATCGGGCGGGGTCGCGCCGGCTCACGGAGAGCGATCTTCCGCCCGTACCCGGGCGGAACGGAAACGATTTGGTGGAGCACCCGGGTGACCGTGTAATGTTGGCGTCGCCACCGGGGAAACCGGGCGGAGCAAAGCAAGGGGCTATAGCTCAGTTGGTAGAGCGCCTGCATGGCATGCAGGAGGTCAGGAGTTCAATTCTCCTTAGCTCCACAGGAACAGAAGGCGGGCCACCCGGATCGGGTGGCCCGCCTTCGTCGTATCGAGGGTCCGAAGTCCTGTCCAGGACCCGCCTTGTCGAGGGC
>NZ_JBHWHV010000107.1:3579-17247 GCF_042732375.1 Streptomyces sp. NPDC059785 | reverse complement strand
CACCCGGACCGGGTGCGCCCCAACGGCGTCTTCGAGCGGAGAACAGGATCAGGGCGGCGGCTGCGTCACCAGGCGGTGCGGGCCTTGTCCTCCGAGGGCAGCAGGATCCACAGCGCGATGTACAGCAGGAACTGCGGGCCGGGGAGCAGGCAGGAGAGCAGGAAGATCACCCGCATCGTGGTCGCGGAGGTGCCGAAGCGCCGTGCCAGCGCTGCGCACACTCCGCCGATCATGCGGCCGTGGGTCGGGCGGGCAAGGGCGCTCATCATGGGCTCCTTCGTGAACCGTGGTCCGGGGCGGCCTCTCGTGGCGGCCCCGCTGACTTCAAAGCTACGGTCACGAAGCGGGAGGAACGTCGCCCCAAGGTGCGATCCCGACCCTGGGAATCGTCGGGGTCCGACCCTGAGCCGTGTCCTCCCCGCGCAGGTCCGTCCGGCGCCGCGACTCCCACCTGCGGCGTAGCCCGGCCCGCGCGGCGGGCACGATCGCGAGGTGCGCCAGGGCCACGCCCGCGGTGTTCAGCAGCAGCGAGTCGACGTCCACGACCTGCCCCGGCACACCGGTCTGGAGCAGTTCGATGCCGAGCGAGATCAGGGCGCCCGCGGCGACGGTACGGACCGCGGACCACAGCGGGGAGACGACCAGCCGGCCGCCCGCCATCGGCAGCAGCACCCCCAGCGGGGCGAGCAGGGCGAGCCCCTCGGCGAAACAGCGCGCCGCCTGCCGGGGGCCCATCGCCAGATCGGCCCGGATGCCGGCGAACGGCCGCAGATTGGGTGCGCTCACCCAGGGCACGTCCAGCGGCCGCAGCGTGATCCAGGCGACGAGCGCGAGATGTGCGACGAGGAGGACGCCCCCTGCCACACGGATGCGGATCACGGCGCTCCCGCCGTTCGAGCCTTGACGCTGCACGACCCCCTAGACGCGAGGTCCGGCGGAAACGGTTCCGGGTGGGGCAAGCGTCACACCCGGCCCGCGGACGTTCCGTCCCCGGCGTGCGGCCCCCGGGGCGCGGAAGGAGCTGGCCAGGGGCGCGCGGGCGCGAGCGGCCCGCGCTCACCCGCCCGCCAGCCCGCGCACCGAACCGGCCCGCACACCGACCGGACCGTCCCGCATACCGGCCGGTCCGCTCTGGCTCCGCCTACCGGTCAGTCCGTCCCGACCGCCGAGGAGGGCGGCGGCTCCGTGCCCGGACGGGAACGCACCTCCGCGGTGCACTCGTAACGGTGCAGCGGCTGGGGCGAGGGACCGCCCAGGATGACCGAGCCGTCGTCGGCGGCGGTCGCCTCGGAGTCGGCGAAGGTGCAGATGATCTGCGCGAGGGCGTACGAGGTGAGGTCCTCGGGCCGGGTGCTCAGCCGGAAGGTGTTCTCCGGGTCCTTGGCCTGCGGCCCGGAGACCCGCATGCCCTCGTGCACGTCCGTCGTGTAGCCCGCCTGGGTCTCCTGCGCCGAGGGCCGCTCGGCCAGCTCGTCCAGCAGGCCCTGCGCGACCAGCACCCGGCGCTGCGCCTCCGCCGTACCGTCGGGGATCCGCACCGAGCGGTCCACCGTGACCAGCTGTGAGGCGCACAGCAGGAAGACCTGCACCGGGACGCCGGGCGTCGACTGCGTGGTCACCTCGGGGCCCGACAGGGCGCACGGCACCCGCGAGGGCGCGGGCCCGAAGTCCGTGGGGACCTGCGTCGAACGGATCCCGCACCCGGTGGCCAGCAGGGCCAGCGAGGCCAGCAGGGGGAGCGCCGCCCAGGGACGCGCGCCCCTCACTCGTCGGCTCATTCCGCCTTCCCCTCCGTGCCGTTCGCGTCCCGCTCCGCGTCGTCGCCGGGCTCCTCGTCGGGCTCGGCGGCGCCCTGGGGCAGCCGCAGCGTGAAGACCGCGCCGCCCTTCGGCGAGTTCGCCGCGGTGATCTCGCCGCCGTGGATGTGCGCGTTCTCCAGGGCGATGGACAGGCCGAGACCGCTGCCCTCGGAGCGGGGGCGGGACGCGCTCGCCTTGTAGAAGCGGTCGAAGACGTGCGGAAGGACGTCCTCGGGGATGCCGGGGCCGTTGTCCTTCACCTCGATCACCAGGTCCTCGTCCTCCATGCGGACGCCGACGTGGACCGGGGAGCCGCCGTGCTTGAGGGCGTTGCCGATCAGGTTCGCCAGGATGACGTCGAGGCGGCGCGGGTCGAGCCGGGCGGTGATGCCGCGCTCGGCGTCCAGCTCCACCGCGTCCAGCCAGGCGCGGGCGTCCATGCACGCCGTGATCTGGTCGGCGATGTCCACGTCGTCCTGGACAAGGCGGGCCGTGCCCGCGTCGAACCGGGTGACCTCCATCAGGTTCTCGACGAGGTCGTTGAGCCTGCGGGTCTCGCTGACCACCAGGCGCACGGCCGGTTCGATCATCGGGTCCACGCTGCCCGTCTCCGCGTCCAGCTCCTCTTCCAGGACCTCGGTCACGGCGGTGATCGCGGTGAGCGGCGTACGCAGCTCGTGCGACATGTCGGCGACGAAGCGGCGCGACGCCTCGTCACGGGCGCTCATGTCCGCGACGCGTTTCTCCAGCGACTCGGCGGTGCGGTTGAACGTCCGTGACAGATCGGCGAGCTCGTCCGTGCCCGAGACCCGCAGCCGGGTGTCGAGCTTGCCCTCGCCGAGGCGGCGGGCCGCGATGCCGAGCCGGTGCACCGGCTTGAGGACCGTGGTCGCCGCGGCCTGCGCGAGCAGCGCCGAACCGATCAGCGCGAGACCGGTGGCGATCCCCAGCGACCAGGCCAGCGAGTTGAGGTCCTTGGCCTCCGGCTCCAGGGACTTCAGCATGTAGCCCGTCGGACCGCCGCCGATCACCTTCGTGCCGGCCACCAGGTACGGCTCGTCGTCCTCCACGATCCGCTGCCAGTACAGGTGGTACGCGGACTTGTTGCCCGAGGACCCCGAGGACACGGGCTGCTCCTTGTTCACCGCCTTGCGCAGCGACGCCGGTACGTCCTCCAGGGTGAAGGAGTCCAGGTCCGAGTTGCCGGTGACGGTGGAGCCGTCCTCGCCCGTGGAGACCAGCAGCACGCTGAAGCGCTGGCTGCTGTTGGCCATCTGCCCGGCGGTGTGCTGGAGTTCGTCCTGCGTGGCGTGCACGGGCAGCGCGCTCGCCCGGTTCTGCATCTCCTGCTGGAAGTCGCGCAGCACCGCGTCCTGCGTACGCGTCAGCACCGCCTCGCGGTTGAGCCAGTACGCGATGCCCGACGCGGACACCGCGGCCGTGAGGGCCACCAGGCCGAACACCACGACCAGACGCAGCCGCAGGCTGGTGAAGCGCAGACCCGCCGATATCGCCTTGCGCGCCGCGGTCCACCCGCGGAGCCCGTCCTGCGCTTCGGTCACTGAGGGTTGTCCAGCCGGTAGCCGACGCCGCGCACGGTACGGATCAGGGTGGGCGAGGACGGCACGTCCTCCACCTTCGCGCGCAGCCGCTGCACGCACGCGTCGACCAGGCGCGAGTCGCCCAGGTAGTCGTGCTCCCAGACCAGGCGCAGCAACTGCTGGCGGGAGAGCGCCTGGCCGGGCCTGCGGCTCAGTTCGAGCAGCAGCCGCAGCTCGGTCGGGGTGAGCTGGAGATCCTCGCCGTTCTTGGTGACCGTCATCGCCGCCCGGTCGATGACCAGGGAGCCGAACGTCGCCGAGTCGTTGGCCTCGCGCTCCCCGCGCCGCAGCACGGCCCGGATCCGGGCGTCGAGGACCCGCCCCTGCACGGGTTTGACCACGTAGTCGTCGGCGCCGGACTCCAGACCCACCACCACGTCGATGTCATCGCTGCGCGCGGTCAGCAGGATGATCGGCAGCTGGTCCGTGCGCCGGATGCGCCGGCACACCTCGAACCCGTCGATGCCGGGCAGCATGACGTCCAGGACGATCAGGTCCGGACGTTGCTCGCGCAGCAGTTTCAGGCCGTCCTCGCCGGTGGCAGCGGTGGCCACACGGTGTCCCTGGCGCGTCAGAGAGAGCTCCAGGGCCGTACGGATGGCGTCGTCGTCCTCGATCAGCAACAGGGAAGGCACGGACGTCATTCTGGCCCATCGAACGGTGGTGTTTCGACCGTTGGAGCGCTCCCACCCATCTCCCGCACACATAGCAGGGCGCGTGGGGTCATCTGCGTAGTCGTACGGTTCTTCTCTGTGAGCAGGGTGTGGCGCGCCTGGGGGCGGGCCCTGTGACAGGTCTGTGACAGTCGGGGGACACGGCCATGAAGTGGCCCCGGCAAGCTTTTCGACACAGCAGGACACGCAAGGAAACCGGACTCCACGACGGGGGGCGCAAGATGAACACGCTGCACAGCACCAGCGCGAGCGCAGTGATCACGCGTCTCCACGACGTGCACCGGGCCAATGAGAAGTCCGGTGCCGTGAGCGGGCGGGGGTGCGCTCGCGGCACCGGGCGTCAGCACACCGCGTACATGACGGTGGTTGACGCGTTCACGGGGGGAAGCACCAACGGGGGAGCTCACGGGGGAGCCGCGTACGGGGAGGACACGGGGGAGCGTCGCTCGGTGTCGGAGGCTGCGAATGCCGAAGCGGCGTTCACCGCCTACGTCCAGGAGCGCCGCGCCTCCCTGTACGCAACCGCCTACCACCTGACCGGGGACCGCTTCGAGGCCGAGGACCTGTTGCAGAGCGCGCTGTTCTCGACCTACCGGGCGTGGGACCGGATCAGTGACAAGGCCGCGGTCGGGGGCTACCTCCGCCGCACCATGACGAATCTGCACATCAGCGCGTGGCGCCGCCGCAAGCTGAACGAATACCCGACCGAGGAACTGCCGGAGACCGCCGGTGACACGGACGCGATGCGCGGCACCGAGCTGCGCGCCGTGCTGTGGCAGGCGCTCGCCCGGCTGCCCGAACTCCAGCGGACGATGCTGGTCCTGCGCTACTACGAGGGCCGCACCGACCCGGAGATCGCGGAGATCCTCGACATCAGTGTCGGCACGGTGAAGTCGAGCATCTGGCGGTCGCTCCGCCGGCTGCGCGAGGACGAGGTCCTCAGCTTCGGCCGTGACGAGGAGGAGTCCTTCGGGGAGCTTGTCGCCTGAAGGCACTGGGGGGGGAGCGGTATCCGGGGGGAACCGCTGGTAAGAGGGGGATCACGGGGGAAAACGGGGGTTCACGGGGGAACCCACGGGGGAGCAACGCAGAGCGGGACTGGTGGACCGGGGGGTCCGTCCGGTCCCGCTTTCGCGTGTCCCGGGGCGCTCAGGCCGCGGTCGCCGCCTCGGGGCGGGGGCCCGCCGCCGCGTCCGCCAGCCGGTCCAGCGCCTCGTCCTTGTCGCAGGCGTGGGTGCCGAGGGCGGTCTGCCGGGCCACGATCGAGCGTTCGGCGCGCATCAGGCGCCAGCCGCGGCGCAGCAGGAAGGCGACCGACTTGCGGCCCTCCTTCAGGTCCCGCAGGAAGCGGCGCCGGAACGTGGTGACCGAACCCCGGGTCAGACAGAGGGCGTCGGCGAGCACGCCGAGCTCCCGGCAGCGTACGACCAGTTCGGCGGCGAAGACGCCCTCCGCGATGTACAGCGGGGCGCCGTCGGTGCGCAGCGACTCCTCGCCGGTGCGGGCGCTGAGCGAGAGGTCGTAGACGGGGACGGTGGTACGGCCCGTACGGCACAGCTCGGTGATGGCCGTGACCGCGGCGTCCGCGTCCCAGGACAGCGGATGGTCCCAGTCGATGTCGGAACCCCCCTCCACCAGGGGCAGGGTCGGGTCCGTGCCCTCCTTGTAGAAGTCGTCGAGCCGCAGCACGGGCAGGCCGGAGCGGGCGGCGAGGAGGGACTTCCCGGAGCCGGAGGGGCCACAGAGCAGTACGACCCGGGCGGGTATGGGTGGATGGGGACTCACGAGAGTCCAGTGTGAGGCATGGCCCGGCCGCCGCCGACCCCGCGGGTCGGCGTGGAGCGCACATCACATCTCATCGACTACCCTTCGTGTCGATCCGATCACTCCCCGCGGCAGAAGGTGGCACCAGTCATGGCCCGACACGCACCATCGAAGAACCCGGCCGCCCGGCGCGCGCTGGCGGTACTGGCCACGGCGGGCGCGGTCCTCGGGGCGGGTGCCGGGCAGGCCGCCGCGGACGCCACGCCGCTCGGCGGCCTGCCGAACACCCGCACCGGTTCGCTCGGCAAGATCGACCCCGAGGCGGGGCTGCGGGCGGCGGTCGGGACGGTGCGCTACGGGACCGGGCCGGTCACGGGGCTGAAGCCCAATCCGCTGGTGGGCACCGGCGTCGACCCGTTCGACAACGCCGTCAACACGCAGCTCGCCGACTTCGCGCCCATGTCGACCAAGGCGGTGACGGCCCCGCTGGCCCAGGCGCCCTCGGTGGGCGACATCCCGGTGGTGGGTCAGGCGGCACGGTCGCTGGGCTGAGTACGGGATACGCGTACGAAGGAGAGCCGCGCCTTCCCCGGGCGGAGGGGAGGCGCGGCTCTCTCGTGCGCGGGGCCGCCGGGGCGGCCCCGGCTCAGTACGACGAACCGGCGGCGCCGAGGGCGCCCGTCGGGTGCCAGACCGTCTTCGTCTCCAGGAACGCCGTCATGCGGTCGATGCCGGGGGCCGCGGACCAGTCGGCCGTCCCGGCTTTGTCCACAGGCTGTGGACGCAGGACGCGCTTGAGGTTGTCGGCCGCGGCGATCTCCAGCTCCCTGGCCAGGGCGGTGTCGGCGCCGACCAGGTCGATCGCGTTGACGTCCTGGTGCGCGGCCAGCGGGGCCGCGATCTCCGCCGTACGGCCGGAGAGGACGTTGACCACGCCGCCGGGGACGTCGGAGGTGGCCAGCACCTCGCCGAGGGACAGGGCGGGCAGCGGGGAGCGCTCGCTCGCGATCACGACCGCCGTGTTGCCCGTAGCGATCACCGGGGCGATCACCGAGACCAGGCCCAGGAACGACGACTCCTGCGGGGCCAGTACGGCCACCACGCCCGTCGGCTCGGGGGAGGAGAGGTTGAAGAACGGGCCCGCGACCGGGTTGCCGCCGCCGACCACCTGGGCGATCTTGTCGGTCCAGCCCGCGTACCAGACCCAGCGGTCGACGGCCGCGTCGACCTGTTCGGCCGCCTTCGACTTCGACAGGCCCTCCGCGTCGGCCACCTCGTGGGCGAACTGCGCCCTGCGGCCCTCCAGCATCTCCGCCACCCGGTACAGGACCTGACCGCGGTTGTACGCCGTCGCGCCGGACCAGCCGCCGAACGCCTTGCGCGCGGCGACCACCGCGTCACGGGCGTCCTTGCGGGAGGACAGGGGCGCGTTCGCCAGCCAGTTCTTCTTCGGGTCCGTCACCTCGTACACCCGGCCGCTCTCGGAACGCGGGAACTTCCCGCCGACGTACAGCTTGTAGGTCTTGAAGACAGCAAGTCGCTCAGACATCCAGGTACGCCTCCAGGCCGTGGCGGCCGCCCTCGCGGCCGAAGCCCGACTCCTTGTAGCCGCCGAACGGCGAGGTGGGGTCGAACTTGTTGAACGTGTTGGACCAGATCACGCCCGCGCGCAGCTTGTTGGCGACCGCCAGGATGCGCGAGCCCTTCTCCGTCCAGATGCCGGCGGAGAGGCCGTACTGCGTGTTGTTCGCCTTGGCGACCGCCTCGTCCGGGGTGCGGAAGGTCAGCACGGACAGCACCGGGCCGAAGATCTCGTCGCGGGCGATGGTGTGGGCCTGGGTGACGCCCGTGAAGAGGGTCGGGGCGAACCAGTAGCCGGAGCCGGGCAGTTCGCAGGCCGGGGACCAGCGCTCGGCGCCCTCGGCCTCGCCCTGGTCGGCGAGCGCGGTGATCCGGGCCAGCTGCTCGGCGGAGTTGATCGCGCCGATGTCCGTGTTCTTGTCCAGCGGGTCGCCCAGCCGGAGGGTGGACAGGCGGCGCTTGAGGGAGTCGAGCAGCTCGTCGTGGACCGACTCCTGTACGAGGAGGCGGGAGCCCGCGCAGCAGACCTGGCCCTGGTTGAAGAAGATGCCGGTGACGATGCCCTCGACGGCCTGGTCGATCGGGGCGTCGTCGAAGACGATGTTCGCGCCCTTGCCGCCCAGCTCCAGGGTGAGCTTCTTGCGGGTGCCCGCGACCGTGCGGGCGATCTCCTTGCCGACGGCCGTGGAGCCGGTGAAGGCGACCTTGTTCACGTCGGGGTGCGCGACCAGCGCGGCGCCGGTGTCGCCGTGGCCGGGCAGGATGTTGACGACGCCCTTGGGCAGGCCCGCCTGGCGGCAGATGTCCGCGAAGAAGAGGGCGGACAGGGGGGTCGTCTCGGCGGGCTTCAGGACGACCGTGTTGCCGGTCGCGAGGGCCGGGGCGATCTTCCAGGCCAGCATCAGGAGCGGGAAGTTCCAGGGGATGACCTGGCCCGCCACGCCGAGGGGACGCGGGCTCGCGCCACTGTGCCCGTCTGTCGTCCTCCGGCCGAACCCGGCGTGCTCCAGCTTGTCGGCCCAGCCCGCGTAGTAGAAGAAGTGCGCGGCGACCAGCGGGAGGTCCGCGTCGCGGGTCTCCTTGATCGGCTTGCCGTTGTCCAGCGTCTCCAGGACGGCCAGCTCGCGGCTGCGCTCCTGGATGATCCGGGCGATGCGGAACAGGTACTTGGCGCGCTCGGAGCCGGGCAGCGCCGACCACTTCTCGAACGCCTTGCGGGCCGCCTGCACGGCGCGGTCGACGTCCGCCTCGCCCGCCTGCGCGACCTCGGCCAGGACCTCCTCGGTGGCCGGGGCGACCGTCTTGAACACCTTGCCGTCGGCCGCGTCGGTGAACTCGCCGTCGATGAACAGGCCGTAGGAGGCGGCGATGTCGACGACCGAGCGGGACTCGGGGGCCGGTGCGTACTCGAAGGGGGATGCGGGTGCCATGGTGATCAGTCCACCGTCACGTAGTCGGGACCGGAGTAGCGGCCGGTGGCCAGCTTCTGACGCTGCATCAGCAGATCGTTCAGGAGTGAGGAGGCGCCGAAGCGGAACCAGTGGTTGTCCAGCCAGTCGGCGCCCGCCGTCTCGTTGACCAGCACCAGGAACTTGATCGCGTCCTTGCTGGTACGGATCCCGCCGGCCGGCTTCACCCCGACCTGGACGCCGGTCTGCGCCCGGAAATCGCGCACGGCCTCCAGCATCAGCAGAGTATTCGCGGGCGTCGCGTTCACCGCCACCTTGCCCGTCGAGGTCTTGATGAAGTCGGCGCCGCCCAGCATGCCGAGCCAGGAGGCGCGGCGGATGTTGTCGTACGTCGACAGCTCGCCGGTCTCGAAGATGACCTTCAGCCGGGCGGCGCCCGAGGCCTCCTTCACGGCGGTGATCTCCTCGTACACCTTCAGATAGCGGCCCGCGAGGAAGGCGCCGCGGTCGATGACCATGTCGATCTCGTCGGCGCCCGCCGCGACCGCGTCGCGCACGTCGGCCAGCTTCACGTCGAGCGCGGCGCGCCCGGCCGGGAAGGCGGTGGCCACGGAGGCGACCTTCACGCCGGAACCGGCGACGGCCTCCTTGGCGGTGGCGACCATGTCGGGGTACACGCAGACCGCGGCCGTGGCGGGGGTCTGCCGGTCGGTCGGGTCCGGGTGGACCGCCTTCGCGCCGAGCGCCCGGACCTTGCCCGGGGTGTCCGCGCCTTCCAGCGTCGTCAGGTCGACCATCGAGATCGCGAGGTCGATGGCGTACGCCTTGGCCGTGGTCTTGATGGATCGGGTGCCGAGCGAGGCGGCGCGCGCCTCCAGGCCGACCGCGTCGACGCCCGGCAGCCCATGGAGGAAGCGCCGCAGCGTGCTGTCGGACGCGGTGACGTCCGTAAGTGCGTGTGCAGTGGTGGGCATGGTCACGAGGGGAGCATATCTACGCGCGTAGCGGCTGTACAGCCCTCCGGATCCGACCCCCGTGCGACCCCTGGACGCGGGACGCGATGTGAGCCGGGCCGCCGCGTACCGGCCCGCGTACCGGCCCGCGCGGCCCCGTCGGGCAGAATCGGGGCCATGACGACCCCGGACCACCAGTCTTCCGCACCGGACGCCCCGTCCCCCGAGTCCAAGGGCCGGGTCTACCGGTCGAACGGCGCCATCGCGGGCGGTGTGCTGCTGCTCGCCATCGCGGGCTGGCTCGGTATCGACGCGCTGGTCGTGGGCGAAGGACGCACGCCGTGGCTGGCGCTGGCCTCGCTGATCCTCTGCGTCCCGCTGGTGGCCGCCTTCACCCTGCGCCCCGCCGTCTTCGCGGACGAGGACCGGCTGCGCGTACGCAACCCGTTCCGCGTGGTCGTGCTCCCCTGGAGCGCCGTCGGCTCCCTGCGCTCCGGCTACTCCAACGAGGTCGTCGCCGCCTCCGGCACCAAGTACCAGCTCTGGGCCGTGCCCGTCTCGCTGCGCGCCCGCAAGCGGGCGGCCCGGCGGCAGGCCCGCGGCGCCGCCGCGGACTCCAGCGGCGCCACGACCGCGATCGCGACCGAGCCCGTCCGCGCGCACGCCGACCAGATCATGGACCACCTGCGGGAACTCGCCGAGCGCCGGGGGAACGCGGAGGGCGCGCAGGGCGAGGTCACCGTGCGGTGGGCCTACGAGGTGATCGCACCGGCGGTCGCCGGCGCGGTGCTGCTGGCGATCCTGCTGGCGGTGGGCTGAGCGAGGGCCCGGTTCGGACCGGGCCCCGCCGTGGGTGCGCCCGGACCGGCGCCGTGGGCTCTCAGATGCCTGCCGCGGCCGACAGGTCCTGCTTGATCCGCGACAGCAGGCCGGCCGCCTCGGTGCGGGCCCGGTCGAGACCGGCGTGCGTGGCGACGGGGACCACGACCTCCAGGTAGCACTTCAGCTTCGGCTCGGTGCCGCTGGGGCGGACGATCACGCGGGCGCCGTCGAGGGTGTAGCGCAGACCGTCGGTGGGCGGGAGCGTGTCCGTGCCGCGCGTCAGGTCCTCGGCGGCGGTGATCGCACGGCCCGCGAGCCGCGTCGGCGGCTGCTCGCGCAGGCGCCGCATGGCGTCGGTGATCAGCGAGAGGTCGTCCACCCGGACCGAGAGCTGGTCGGTGGCGTGCAGCCCGTACGCCACCGCGATGTCGTCGAGGAGGTCGAGGAGCGTACGGCCCTGTTCCTTGAGCTCCGAGGCGAGCTCCGTGACGAGCAGCGCGGCGGTGATGCCGTCCTTGTCGCGCACGCCCTCGGGGTCGACGCAGTAGCCGAGCGCCTCCTCGTAGCCGTACCGCAGGCCGTCGACGCGGGCGATCCACTTGAACCCGGTGAGGGTCTCCTCGTAGGGCAGGCCCGCCTTCTGGGCGATCCGGCCGAGCAGCGAGGACGACACGATGGACTCGGCGAAGGTGCCGTGGACGCCCCGGCGCACCAGGTGCTCGGCGAGCAGCGCGCCGACCTCGTCGCCGCGGAGCATGCGCCAGTCGCCGCCGTCCGCGACGGCCACCGCGCACCGGTCGGCGTCGGGGTCGTTCGCGATGATCAGGTCGGGCCGGGTCTCCCGGGCCTGCGCGAAGGCCAGGTCCATCGCGCCCGGCTCCTCCGGATTGGGGAACGCGACCGTGGGGAAGTCCGGGTCCGGCTCCGCCTGCTCGGCGACGAGGACGGGCTCGGGGAACCCGGCCCGCGCGAAGGCGGCGAGCAGGGTCTCCTTGCCGACGCCGTGCATGGGCGTGTAGACGGTACGGGCGGTGCGCGGGGAACCGGGGCGGAAGATCGCGTCCGTACGGGCGAGGTAGGCGTCGAGGACGTCCTCGCCCAGGATCTCCCAGCCGCTGTCCGGGCGGGGTACGTCGGCCAGGGCGGCGACCGCGTCGATCTCGGCGGCGATCTCCGCGTCCGCGGGCGGGACGATCTGCGAGCCGTCGCCCAGGTAGACCTTGTAGCCGTTGTCGCGGGGCGGGTTGTGGCTGGCGGTGACCTCCACGCCCGCGACCGCGCCGAGGTGCCGGATGGCGAAGGCGAGCACCGGGGTGGGCAGCGGGCGCGGCAGCACGGCGGCCCGGAGTCCGGCGCCGGTCAGCACGGCCGCGGTGTCGCGGGCGAAGTCGGCGGACTTGTGGCGGGCGTCGTAGCCGATGACGACGAGGCCGCCCGCCTCGCCCTTGCCCTTCAGGTACGCGGCGAGGCCCGCGGCGGCGCGGATGACCACGGAACGGTTCATCCGCATCGGGCCCGCGCCGAGCTCGCCGCGCAGTCCCGCGGTGCCGAACTGGAGGGTGCCGCCGAAGCGCGCGGCGAGCTCCGTGACGTCCTCGGCGTCGATGAGCTTGGCGAGTTCCTCACGGGTTTCCGCGTCGGGGTCCTCGGCCAGCCACGCCTCGGCCCGTGCGATGAGTTCGTCCTGCACGTCGGGTTCAACCTCTTCCATCGTCGTACGTTGCCGTGTACCCCGTCCCGGGGCCGGGGCTCAGAGCCGGTTCAGGACCTTGGTCAGGAGCGCGCCCATGCGGGTGGCGGAGTCGCGGCCGGCCTGGAGCACCTCCTCGTGGTTCAGCGGCTCGCCCGTCATGCCGGCGGCGAGGTTGGTCACCAGCGAGATGCCGAGGATCTCCGCGCCGGCCTCGCGGGCGGCGATGGCCTCGAGGACGGTCGACATGCCGACCAGGTCGGCGCCGATCGTGCGGGCCATCCGGATCTCGGCGGGCGTCTCGTAGTGCGGGCCGGTGAACTGCGCGTAGACGCCCTCCTCGAGGCTGGCGTCGATCTCCTTGCACAGGGCGCGCAGGCGCGGCGAGTACAGGTCCGTCAGGTCCACGAAGTTGGCGCCCACGATCGGCGAGGTGGCCGTCAGGTTGATGTGGTCGCTGATCAGGACCGGCTGTCCGGGACGCATGCCTTCGCGCAGACCGCCGCAGCCGTTGGTCAGCACGATGGTCTTGCAGCCGGCGGCGACGGCGGTACGGACGCCGTGCGCGACGGCGGCGACGCCGCGGCCCTCGTAGTAATGGGTGCGGCCCAGGAAGACCAGCGCGCGCTTGTCCCCGATCCGGTACGAGCGGATCTTGCCGCCGTGGCCCTCGACGGCCGGCGGCGGGAAGCCGGGCAGCTCGGTGACCAGGAGCTCGGCCTCGGGGGTGCCGAGGGCGTCCACGGCCGGCGCCCAGCCGGAGCCCATCACGAGGGCGACGTCGTGGGTCTCGGCGCCCGTCAGCTCACGCAGGCGCGTGGCAGCGGCGTCGGCGGCGGCGTACGGGTCGCCCTGGATGTCGTCCGGAAGAAGAGATGCGTTCACGCGCATGAGGGTAGCCGCTTTGTGCCTACGCGCGTAGATGAGGGAACACCCGCACCAACATCGTTGTCTTGTCGTTTCCGATGAACGGTTCATGGGCGGCCGGTACGGGCGCGACGCGCGGTGGGGCAGCGCCCCGTCAGGGGCGCGGGGAATTGCGCGCTCAGCCGGGACGGACCCGCGGCGGCGGTGCGGTGGGCGGGGTTACGGCGGGTCGGTGCCGTCGGCGGATGAGACGCGGTGGGTCAGCGCCCCGTAGGGGGCGCGGGGAACTGCGCGCTCAGCCAGGACGGACCCGCGGCCGGGGCACGGCGGCCGGAGCCACGGCGGCCGGAGTCACGGCGGCCCGGCGCCGTCGGCGGGATGAGACGCGGTGGGGGCAGCGCCCGGCAAGGGGTGCGGGGAATTGCGCGCTCAGCCGGGACGGACCCGCGGCGGCGGTGCGGTGGGCGGGGTTACGGCGGGTCGGTGCCGTCGGCGGATGAGACGCGGT
>NZ_JBHWHV010000107.1:0-3479 GCF_042732375.1 Streptomyces sp. NPDC059785 | reverse complement strand
GGGTCAGCGCCCCGTAGGGGGCGCGGGGAACTGCGCGCTCAGCCAGGACGGACCCGCGGCCGGGGCACGGCGGCCGGAGTTACGGCGGCCGGAGTTACGGCGGCCCGGCGCCGTCGGCGGGATGAGACGCGGTGGGGGCAGCGCCCGGCAAGGGGTGCGGGGAACTGCGCGCTCAGCCGGGACGGACCCGCGGCCGGGGCACGGCGGCCGGAGTCACGGCGGCCCCGCAGCGGTCCGATGGCCAGGCGGCCGTCAGCACGGACGTTTCCGCAGCTCCATCACATAGTCGTGCGGCGCCCCCGCCGACTCCGCCGCGTCCGCGACCTCGCCCAGGTACCGGGCCGAAGGCAGCCCGCCCTCGTAACCGTTCAGCACGTACACCCACGCGGGCTCCTCGCCCTCCAGGGTGTGGACCCGTACCCGCATCCGGCGGTACACGTCGAGGCCGACGCCCTCCCACCGGTCCATGGACTCCTCGTCCGGCGGCGCGATGTCGTACAGCGCCACGAACACCTGCGAGCGCGGCGCCTCGACGATCGTCGCCAGCGCGCCCTCCCACCCCATGTGCTCGCCGCCGAACGTCAGCCGCCAGCCGTTCAGCCAGCCCGTGGCACGCAGCGGCGAGTGCGGGGCGCGGCGCGTCATGAGCCGCGCGTCGAGATTGCCGGCGTACGCGGCGTAGAGCGACATGGGGTCGAGGGTACGGCAGCGACCACCTCCCTCCCCGCGTCCGGGACGCCCCGGTTCCGCGTCCGGGTCGCCCCCGGTCCCGTACCCCGGAGTGGCCCCTGAGCACAGACGGTGGCCCCCGGGCGGAAGCACCTTGAAGCGTGCGGGACAATGGAGTACGTGACTCGGATCGTGATCATCGGTGGCGGACCCGGCGGATACGAGGCGGCCCTGGTGGCCGCCCAGCTCGGCGCGGAGGTGACCGTCGTCGACTGCGACGGCCTGGGCGGGGCGTCGGTGCTCACCGACTGCGTCCCGTCCAAGACCCTCATCGCGACGGCCGAGGTGATGACCACCTTCGACTCCTCGTACGAGGAACTCGGCATCATCGTCGCCGACGACACGCCCCCCGAGCAGCAGGCCGCCCGCGTGGTCGGCGTCGACCTCGGCAAGGTCAACCGCCGGGTGAAGCGCCTCGCGCTCGCCCAGTCGCACGACATCACCGCCTCCGTGACCCGGGCCGGCGCCCGCGTGATGCGCGGCCGCGGCCGGCTCGACGGTCAGCAGGCCATGGACGGCTCCCGCAAGGTCGTCGTGCGGGCCGCCGACGGCACCGAGGAGACCCTCGTCGCCGACGCCGTGCTGATCGCGACCGGCGGGCACCCCCGTGAGCTGCCCGACGCGCAGCCGGACGGCGAGCGCATCCTGAACTGGACCCAGGTCTACGACCTGGACGAGCTGCCCGAAGAGCTCATCGTCGTCGGGTCCGGTGTCACCGGTGCCGAGTTCGCCGGTGCCTACCAGGCGCTCGGCTCCCGCGTCACGCTGGTCTCCAGCCGCGACCGGGTGCTCCCCGGCGAGGACCCGGACGCCGCGGCCGTCCTGGAGGACGTCTTCCGGCGCCGCGGCATGAACGTCATGTCCCGCTCCCGCGCGCAGGCCGCCAAGCGCGTCGGCGACCGCGTCGAGGTCACCCTCTCCGACGGCCGCGTGATCAGCGGCACGCACTGCCTGATGGCCGTCGGCGCGATCCCGAACTCCCAGGGGATGGGTCTGGAGGAGGCCGGGGTCAAGCTCAAGGAGTCCGGGCACATCTGGACCGACAAGGTCTCCAGGACCTCGGCCCCCGGCGTGTACGCGGCCGGTGACGTGACCGGAGTCTTCGCGCTCGCCTCCGTGGCCGCCATGCAGGGCCGGATCGCGATGTACCACTTCCTCGGCGACGCGGTCGCCCCGCTGAACCTGAAGACCGTCTCGTCGAACGTGTTCACCGACCCGGAGATCGCCACTGTCGGCTACAGCCAGGCCGACGTCGACGCGGGCAAGATCGACGCCCGGGGCGTGAAACTGCCGCTGCTGCGCAACCCGCGGGCCAAGATGCAGGGCATCCGTGACGGCTTCGTCAAGATCTTCTGCCGCCCCGGTACGGGCATCGTGGTCGGCGGTGTCGTCGTCGCGCCGCGCGCCTCGGAACTGATCCATCCCATCTCGATCGCGGTCGACAACAATCTGACGGTCGAACAGATCGCGAATGCGTTCACCGTGTATCCGTCCCTGTCGGGCTCGATCGCGGAGGTCGCCCGGCAACTCCACACGCGGAAGACGGCCGGCGAGTCCTGACGGCGGCGAGGGGCCGCTGAGGCGGCAGCGGACCGGGGCGAAGCGTTTCCTCGCTGGTCACGGCGGGACACGGGCCATGCGGGCGGCATAGTCATGCGGCCTAGGCGCCTATACCACTTCCGGTACCTTGCTGCGAACAACTTCTGTTATTCGGCGCAAACTGCTGAAAGCAGACGGTCGTTGGGGTTACTGTCAGTTTCGTGTTCGCTGCAGAACGTCGCCAATTGATCCTCGAAATGGTGCGAGCGAATGGGGCCGTGTCGCTCCGTGAGCTCGCCCGCGTCGTCCAGACCTCCGAAGTGACCGTACGGCGGGACGTGCGCGCACTGGAGGCAGAAGGACTCCTCGACCGCCGGCACGGCGGTGCGGTGTTGCCGGGCGGGTTCACGCGAGAGTCCGGCTTCCCGCAGAAGTCCCATCTCGCGACCGCCGAGAAGACGGCCATCGCCGATCTCGCCGCGGGTCTCGTCGAAGAAGGCGAGGCCATCGTGGTGGGGGCCGGGACCACCACACAGGAGCTGGCCCGCCGGCTCGCGCGGGTGCCCGGCCTGACCGTCGTCACCAACTCGCTGCTGGTGGCCCAGGCGCTGGCCCACGCCAACCGCGTGGAGGTCGTGATGACCGGCGGCACCCTGCGTGGTTCCAACTACGCCCTCGTCGGCAGCGGGGCCGAGCAGTCCCTCCAGGGGCTGCGGGTCTCGCGGGCCTTCCTCTCCGGCAGCGGTCTGACCGCCGAGCGCGGCCTGTCCACCTCCAACATGCTGTCGGCGTCCGTCGACCGCGCGCTGGTGCAGGCGGCCGCGGAGGTCGTCGTCCTCGCCGATCACACCAAGCTCGGCACCGACACGATGTTCCAGACGGTGCCCACCGATGTGATCACCAGGCTGGTGACCGACGAGCCGCCCGCGCACGACGACCGCGCGGCCACGGAGTTGCAGGCCCTGGCCGACCAGGGCGTGCAGATCGCGGTGGCCGGTTCGGCGTCCGGCGGCGCGGCGGGAGATTCCGTCCCGGCGGGGCGCCAGCCGCGCCGGGACGTGCCGCTCCCGGGACCGCGCCGCGGTCAGGTGCCGGGCACCGGGACCCCGCTGCGCTCCGCGACCGTCCTGGGGGAGCAGTCCCCCGGGGAGCGGGCGCGGGTGGCGGACCTGCGCCGCCGCTGACACCGGCGCCGCCGGCGACGTCGGAGC
>NZ_JBHWHV010000106.1:0-17693 GCF_042732375.1 Streptomyces sp. NPDC059785 | reverse complement strand
GGCCGACACCTCTCGTGTCGGCCGCGCCCGTCACATGTGCCCGCAGGCCCGGAGACCGGCGGCGATCGTCTACGGCAGCAGCTTGTGCAGGGCCGCGGGCCCCTCCTCCGCCAGCTTGCGCTCGGCCCAGGCGAGGCTCTCCGGATTGACGTCGCGGCCGGCGGCGAGCACCAGGTCCTCGGCGGTCACCTCACCGTCGGCGCCGGTGTGCAGGAGATCGTCCGGGGTCGCGGCGGAGTTGTTCGGAGGGGTCGATTCGGGCTGTGCAGTTGCCATGGTTTCTCCCTGGTCGGCCTGATCGCCTCGCTCGGGTACCCCGGAACGGCGGCGGCGCACCGATGGGGCCCTCCGTGGTCACCGGGCGGCCGGCTCGCCTGACGCGACTGGCGCGGGCGCCTTTGCATTCTTCCCGGTGCGGCCTCTTTCCGCACGTCGTGGCGGTGTGCCCGCGGAAATCCGGCGGCCGGCCCAGACCGGTCCACGCGGCCGGCGAACCCCGTTCGGGCGTACAGCAATGTCGGTCGCCGGTGTCTGCGGCGAAGGTGAAGTGACCGCAATCGTGCGACTGAATGGAGTTTGCAATGCGTATCCGTCTGATGGCAGCGGCCGCTCTGGCCACCGTCTCGGTCCTCGCCACCGCCGGTGCCGCCGCCGCGGACGACGGCGACACCGTCGGCGTCGCGAAGGACAGCCCCGGTGTGGTGTCGGGCAACACGATCCAGGTGCCGGTCGAGGTCGGAGCCAACGTGTGCGGCAACAGCATCGACGTCGTGGGGCTGCTGAACCCGGCCTTCGGCAACAAGTGCAAGGAAGACTGACGCACCGGCGCGACGGAACGACGCGGACGCCCGGCCGGGGTTCTCCCGGCCGGGCGTCCGGCGTGTCCGCTGTGTCAGTCCCCGGTCCGGTGTGTCAGTCCCCGGTCCGGTGGGCGCGCAGGGCCGCCAGGGCGCGGTCCGCGTGGGCGCTCATCCGCAGTTCGCTGCGTACGACCTCCAGGACCGTACGGTCCTGCGCGATGACGAACGTGGCCCGCTTCGTGGGGGCCATGGTGAAACCGCGCCTGACCCCGAACCGTTCGCGGACCGTGCCCTCGGGGTCGGACAGCAGCGGGAACCCGAGGGAGTGGCGGTCGGCGAACTCCTGCTGCCGCTCGACCGCGTCACCGCTGATGCCGACGGGCCGCGCACCGGCGGCGGCGAACTCGGCGGCGAGATCGCGGAAGTGGCACGCCTGCGCGGTGCAGCCGGTACTGAGGGCGGCCGGATAGAAGAAGAGCACCACCGGACCGTCGCCGAGCAGGTCCGACAGGCGTCGCTCGGCGCCGGTCTCGTCCGGCAGGGCGAAGTCCTCCACGCGGTCGCCCACGTTCACCCGCGTCATGGCCGGCCTCCCGTGTTCCCGCCGGCACCCGCACTCCTGGCGACACCGCGCGCCCACAGGACGAGCGGCACCTGGAGCGGGAGCCGGGCGAGCGCCGTCCTCCTGAGCGGAGCCGGACGGTCGCGCCAGTCGTACGCCATTTTCACATTCGCGGGGAACACCCCGACGAAGAACGCCGCCGCGGCCAGCGCCGCGGGGCGCCGGGTGCGCGGGAGGGCCACTCCGGCGGCCAGCGCCAGTTCCGCCGCGCCGCTCACGTACGTCCAGGTCCTGGGCGAGCCGGGCAGGGCGCGCGGGACGATCGAGTCGAAGGGTTTCGGCGAGGCGAAGTGGGCGGCGCCCGCGGTGGCCAGCAGGCCGGCGAGCAACAGGGGTGAGCGGTCCGAGCTGGGCACGGTTCCTCCTCTGGGGGCTGCCGCGCGATATTACTCGACAGTAAGCACGAGTGGGGACGCGGGGTGGGCCGTGCCGTGCCGTGCGGCCGGTCGGTACGGCAGCCCGGCGCGCCCGCTCGGTGCGCCCGCTCCGTTCACTCGAAGCGGGCGAGGTCGCCCGCGCCCCGGCGGACCACCTCGGCCTCGCCGCCGGAGAAGTCGATCACCGTCGTCGGTTCGGTGCCGCAGTCCCCGGAGTCGACCACCGCGTCCACCACGTGGTCGAGGCGCTCCTTGATCTCCCAGCCCTGGGTCAGCGGTTCCTCCTCGTCGGGCAGCAGCAGGGTGCTGGAGACGAGCGGCTCACCGAGCTCGGCGAGCAGCGCCTGCGCCACGACATGGTCGGGGATGCGGACCCCCACCGTGTGCTTCTTCGGGTGCAGCAGCTTGCGCGGCACCTCCTTGGTGGCGGGCAGGATGAAGGTGTACGGGCCGGGCGTCAGCGCCTTGATGGACCGGAACACGTCCTTGTCGACCCGTACGAACTGGCCGAGCTGGGCGAAGTTCTGGCACACCAGGGTGAAGTGGTGGCGGTCGTCCAGATGACGGATCGTACGGATGCGGTCGATGCCGTCCCGGCTGCCGAACCGGCAGCCTAGCGCGAAGCAGGAGTCCGTGGGGTACACGATCAGCGCGTCCGCGCGGATGCTGTCGGCGACCTGGCCGATGGTCCGCGGCTGGGGGTTGTCGGGGTGCACGTCGAAGTACTTCGCCATTCGACGAGCTTATGCGGTCCCTCGCCGGGGCCCGCGCAGGACGCCGGCCCGGCACGCCTTCGGGGCGGCGTCCGCGTACGGGCGGGGGGGGGACACCCGGCCCGCGGGCCGGGTGTCCGTCCCGGTCACTCCCTGAGCTGGTTGATCTGCCGGATCCGGTTGGTCGCGTCGAGCGCGGCGACCTTGTACGACTCGGCCAGCGTCGGATAGTTGAACACCGCGTCGACCAGATAGTCGACCGTGCCGCCGCAGCCCATCACGGACTGGCCGATGTGGATCAGTTCGGTCGCCCCGGTGCCGAAGCAGTGCACGCCGAGCAGCTTGCGGTCGTCGGGGGAGACCAGCAGCTTGAGCATGCCATGCGAGTCGCCGATGATCTGGCCCCGGGCGAGCTCGCGGTAGCGGGAGATGCCGACCTCGAACGGCACGCACGCCTCGGTCAGTTCGTCCTCGGTCCGGCCGATGAAACTGATCTCCGGGATGGTGTAGATGCCGATCGGCTGGAGGTCGTGCATCCGGTTCACCGGCTCGCCGCAGGCGTGGTACGCCGCCGTACGGCCCTGCTCCATCGAGGTCGCGGCCAGTGCCGGGAAGCCTATGACGTCGCCGACGGCGTAGATGTGCTCCACCTCGGTGCGGTAGTGCTCGTCGACCTTGATCCGGCCGCGCCGGTCGGCGGTCAACCCGGCCTTGTCCAGGTCGAGTTCGTCCGTGAGGCCCTGCCGCCCCGCGGAGTACATCACGGCGTCGGCGGGGATCTTCTTGCCGCTCTCCAGCACGGTGAGGGTGCCGCGCGGATGACGCTCCACGGCGGCGACGGTCTCCCCGAAGCGGAAGGTGACGGCCAGGTCCCGCAGGTGGTACTTGAGCGCTTCGATGACCTCGACGTCGCAGAAGTCCAGCATCCCGGACCGCTTCTCGACGACCGTCACCTTGCTGCCGAGCGCGGCGAACATGGAGGCGTACTCCATACCGATCACCCCGGCCCCGACGATGACCATGGAGCGCGGCACCCGCTCCACATTGAGCACGTTGTCCGAGTCCATGATCGTCCGGCCATCGAACTCGACGCTGTCCGGCCGGGCGGGTCTGGTGCCCGTGGCGATGACGATGTGCTCGGCGCTCAACAGCCTTTCGTTGCCGTTGACTTCGCGCAGGGCGATGGTGTGGTCGTCCACGAAGCGGCCGGTGCCGGGATAGAGGGAGACGTGGTTGCGGGAGAGCTGACTGCGGATGACGTCGACCTCGCGGCCCACCACGTGCTGGGTGCGCGAGGTCAGGTCGGTGACGGTGATGTCCTCTTTGAGGCGGTAGCTCTGACCGTACAGATCGCGCTGGGTCAGGCCGGTGAGATAGAGGACCGCCTCGCGCAGGGTCTTGGAGGGGATGGTCCCGGTGTGGATGGAGACTCCGCCGACCATGTCGGGGCGGTCGATGACGGCGACTCGGCGGCCGAGCTTGGCTGCGGCGATGGCGGCTTTCTGGCCGCCCGGACCGGATCCGATGACGAGTATGTCGAAGTCGGGCACCCTTCGGAGTCTGTCAGGCCCGGGCCCCCGCCCGGAAGGGCGGACGGCGATCCTTGTCCGCGCCGTGGGCTCCGATCCGACTGGTACGGCGGTGTGTCGCCGGGGGCGGACGGCGCGGGCGGGGGCCGCGGCGGGCCCGTCCCGCGCGGCGCGGCGGTGCCCCGGCGTCCGTCGCGGACGGGCCGGGGGCGGTGGCCCCGCGCCGTGCGGGGCGCGCTGGTTCCGGCCGCGTACGGGACCGCCGGGGGTGCGCCGAAGGGCGCGGCACCGCGTGCCGCGCGGCCGCCACCTGCCCACTGCCCGCCGACGATGCCCCGCCCGGGGCCGGCCGGGCGGACCGCGGCCCGGGGCGCAACGTCGCCGATTCGGCCACGTCCGCGCACGTGGCGGGGTTTGCGGTCCGGCACAGGCCGAATAGCGCCCTTCCCCCCTGCCGCCAGCGGTCTAGGATCTCGGACAGCAGCACGGTTCCCCGTCGGGGAACCCCGGCCCCCTGTCCCCGGGCCTGTAGAAACGGACCACTGGGTGGCCGGAGACCGCATCCTGCAGCGAACTGCGGGCCCGGCCCCTCGTCCTCACGGACTGCGCGAGTTGGGGCGCCTCCCGCATGCCCCCAGCACCGTGAGGGCGATTCCTGCGGGGATCCGCGGAGGGACAGCCGCGGGATCCTCGCCAGGGCGGCCGCCGCCATCGCCGACGGAGGGCGGCGGCCGCTCCACATCCTCCTCGCCGTCCTCGCCCTCTCCTCCACTCGCCGCGCCTCCGCCCGCCGCAGCGCCCCGACCGGCCCTGACCGGCCCCGACCAGCACCGATCGGCCCCGATCAGGAGTCGGCCGGGGAAGTCCGGGCAGGTGCGTATGCAGGTGCCGAGGGGCGGAGCCCGCCCCGACGCCGGGGCGGGGACGCCCCCGTCCTACACGCGTCCCGCGGGTGAGAGGTGCAGGGTGAGCGAGGCAATCGCCGGACCGATCGCGGGCAGAGCGCCCGCGGTCGCCGGCCTCTTCGGCGGTTCCCCGGCGGTGTCCGGTGCGGCTGGTGTTCCGGGTGTTTCGGGTGGCCCGTGCGTCCCGGGCGGCGCGGGCCGAGCGGGGAAGTCGTGCAAGTCGCGGGAGCCGCGGAAGTCGCCGGAAAGGCGCGAGTCGTCGAAGTCGCGTGAGCCCCGTAAGTCGCTGAAGCCGTGCGGGCGGACGGGGGGCCGGTGATGACGACGCCCGCGCTGCGCCGTACCCGGGCCCGGCTGGGGCTTCTCGTCCGGCCCTTCGTCACGGCCTGGACCGGGCCCCGGACCCGGCCGCGCCGAACGGGGACCCCGGCGGTCTGGGCCGTCGCCCTGCGCCGTACCCCGGTGTCGATGTGGAACGACGACGTGTCCGACTGGGCCGCCGCGCTGACCTACTACGCCATCCTCGGGCTGCTGCCCGCCATGCTGGTGGCGGTGACCGCGTTCGGGCTGATCAGCCCCGGCACCGCGGAGGAGTTCACCGCGCACGTCACCGCGTACGCCCCCGGACAGTCGGCGAACCAGCTGCACCACGTGCTCGCCGAGATGGTGAGCGAGCGGTCCGCCGCGTGGACCGTGCTGATCGCGGGCACCGGCAGCGCCCTGTGGTCGGCCTCCAGCTACCTGGCCGTGTGCCGGCGCGCCCTGCACCGGATGCACCGGGCCGAGGACCACCGCTCGGTCTGGCGCACGGCGCACCGCCTGGTGCTCACCGCCCTGACCCTGCTCGGACTGCTCCTGCTGAGCGCGCTCGCGCTGCTGCTGACCGGACCGCTGGCCGAGACCCTCGGCCGGCTCGTCGGCCTCGGCTCCACCGCGACGCTGCTGTGGTCCCTGCTCAAGTGGCCCCTGCTGATCGGACTGGTGGCGCTGCTCGTCGTGGTCGTGTTCCACACCGGGCCGCCGACCGCCCGCGAGCGCCGCCACAGTCTGCCCGGCGGGGTGCTCGCGGCCGGTCTGTGGCTGGTCACCTCGGCCGGCTTCGCGGTCTACGCCTCCACCCTGAGCACCTACAGCAGGCTGTACGGCTCGCTGGCCGGCGTGGTCGTCTTCCTCGTGTGGCTGTGGCTGTCCAACCTGGCGCTGCTCGCGGGGGCCCAGTTCACCGCCGAGCTGTGCCGGCTGCGCGCCGGGTGCCGGCTCCCTGACCCGGCGCCACCAGCGGGAACGGCGAATCTGTGAAGGTCTGGTCACCGCCGGGAGAGGGTTTCCGATCAGTGCTTGCGGGGCCTTTTGACGGTGGAGTACCAACCTCGTCCATGAACCTTTTCAGCCGTAGCTCCGCACCGCGCCGCGCGGGGGCAGTCGCCGCTCCGGTGACGCCTGATGCTGCGTTCCTGCCCGATCCCGCTCTGGCCGCCCTCACCGGGGAGTGGGTCGTCGACCCCGCGCACAGCAGGATCGGCTTCTCCGTGCGGCACGCCATGGTGACGACGGTGCGCGGCGCCTTCACGGAGTTCGAGAGCCGTCTGTACTTCGACGGGCGGAACCCGGCCCGCTCCCGGGCGGAGATCGCCCTGTCCACCGCCAGCGTGGACACCGGGGTGGAGCAGCGCGACGCCCATCTGGTGGGCCGCGACTTCCTGGACTCGGCCCGGTATCCGCGGATGACCTTCACGAGCACCGCCGTGCACCTCGCGGACCGGGACGTCTACCGCATGACCGGCGACCTCACGATCAGGGACGTCACCCGCCCCGTCGACCTGGAGCTGACCTACATCGGCCATGTCACCGACCCGTTCGGCTACGAGCGCGTGGGCTTCGACGGTACGACGACCATCAACCGCTCCGACTGGGGCCTGACCTACAACGCCCGGCTGGCCGAGGGCGGGGCCATGGTGAGCGAGAAGGTCCGTCTCCAGTTCGACATCGCGGCCATCCGCACCTCGGGCTGACCGCGCCGCGCCCTTCCGGAACGGGGGCCCGCAGCGGGAATGCGGGCGCGGGGTCCGCTGTTGGACGGGGTGTGGCTGGCATGAGCGGGTCAAATCCCGTGAGATGCCGGCGGAAGGAGGACCTCATGGCACGCAGCACCGTGCGTCCCGTCGTCACCCTCAGGTCGACGGCCGGCACCGGCGTCACCTACGTGACGCGCAAGAACCGCCTGAACGACCCCGACCGCCTCGTACTGCGCAAGTACGACGCGGTGGCCGGGAAGCACGTCCCGTTCCGCGAGTCCCGCTGAACCACGGGACGTCCGACCGGGAGAACCACAGCAAGGGAGAGCACGCGATGAAGTCCCGCATCCACCCCGAAACGCGTTCCGTCGTCTTCCGTGACACCGCCGCCGACGTGGCCTTCCTCACCCGTTCGACCGCCCGCTCCGACCGGACGATCGAGTGGGAGGACGGCAACACCTACCCGCTCATCGACGTCGAGATCTCCTCGGCGAGCCACCCGTTCCACACCGGGAACTCGCGGGTGATGGACACGGAGGGGCGCGTCGAGCGCTTCGAGCGCCGCTACGGCCGCGCGGCCACGGCCGCCCACTGAGCCCGTACGGCGGCTCCCGCCACGCGTAGTACGACAACGGCCGGCCCGGCCCCCGTCCCGCGGGAGCCGGGCCGGCCGCGTGTCCGCCCCCGGATCAGCCGTGGTAGCCGATGTAACCGTTGCCGTCGCGGTCGTTCGCGCTCTTGGTGTAGGAGTGCACGTCCGCGCGGCTGCCGGACGGCTTGTAGAGGTAGATGGTGTCGCGGTCGTTGTTCCACATGAAGTTGCAGTTGTTGCGGTACACGACGTTCTTCTTGTCGGAGTCGGTGCCCCGGCCGCCGCGCAGCTTCACGTAGTCACCGGGCTGGAGGTAGTGGTTCTTGGTGAACGTGAACCGGTTCCCGGACGCGTCCTTGACCACGTAGCCCTTGAGGTTGACGGTCGCCGACTTCGAGTAGTTCTTGATCGTCAGGTACTCCTTGTCGGTGTTGCCCGACGAGCAGCTGTTGGAGTCCCGGCCGGGAGCGTCGTACTGGATGCCGCGGATCTTCAGGGCCGACGAGTACTCGGCCGCCTGCGCGGGAGTGGCCACGGCCGTCAGCGTGCCGACGGTCACGGCGGCAGCGACGACAAGGCGCTTGCGCATGTGAGGTCCCCCCTCTGGTGCTCTGGTGCTTGATGAGACGCCAGAGCTTACCGCCATTTTTTCGCTTTCTTCACTCCGTGTTCACACATGGGTCGCACGTGCCGGGATCGGGGGCTGTGTCGGCGGCCGTCCAGGGCTCCGGGCCCGTGCCGTCGCTCCAGGCGAGCAGTGCCTCCCGGTCGAAGCAGGTGATGCCGCACTGTTCGGCGTACTCCGTGGCGGGGGCCGTGAACTCGCTCGTCGTGACCAGTGCGGCGACCTGGGCCTCGTGCACGGTGAAGCACGTCCCGCCGAAGCGCTGGAGGTCCTGCGAGCCCACCTTGTTGGTGTCGCAGTACCGCTTGCACTGGATGACGACGCGCCGTCCGTCCGGCGCCGTCGCCAGTACGTCGGCCCCCAAGTCCCCGGCGCCGCCCACGACTTCGACGTCCGTGCAGCCGTCCCGCTCGCACAGCGCCGCGACCGCCTGCTCGAACTCGTCGCCGTCCATGAGGTCGTAGTCGCCGGCGTAGCCACTGTCGTAGTCGCTGTCGTAGGCGCACTCGGTGTCGGACTCGGTGTCGGACTCGGCGGGCTCATAAGCCGGCTCGGCCGTCGCTTCGGGGAACTCGGGGAACTCGGGTAGCCCGGGGAGCTCGGGGTCCGGCAGCGGCACCGTCGGCTCGTCGGCCGTCGGGAACGGTTCCTCCGCGGGCACCGGCACGGGCAGCGCGGGCGCCGCTACGGGAGTTGCCGCCGCGCTCTCCAGGGTGCGTACGGCGGTGGCGGCGCCCTCGTCCAGGGCGGCGACCGCCCGGCGCGCGGCCCGGCCCGCGGAGAAGCGGCGCCGGCCGCGCCGGAAGAGGACCGCCGCCGATACGCCGACCAGGCAGAGCGCCGCGGCCAGTGCGGGCTGTCGTTCGACGGCGCCGATCACCACGCGGCCGGCCAGGCCGAACAGGACGACGACCGTGGCGAGCACGCCGAACAGCAGGGCCGTGGCGCGGAGATCGAAGCCGCGCCCGCGGCCCGTCCGGCGACGGGCGGGGTCCGGCCGGCGGCCGCCGGTGAGGTCCGGCCGGCTTATTCGACGCATGGGTCCGGGCATCGGCATCGGCGGTGCATCCCCTCTCGCGGACGTCAAGATCAACTGTCGTGTGCCCATGATCGGGAAGTTGAGCGCCCCGGCCGGCCGCGCACTTCTTCGCGGAGGAGTGGCATGGTCCGGACCGGGCAGACGAGTGGGAAGCAACTTGCTGCCATAAGTACTCAGTTGAGAGGAATGCGCGTATGCGTATGACCAGGACACGCTTCGCAGGCGCTGCCGCCATGCTGGTGCTCGCCGTGGGACTGGCCGGCTGTTCCGACAGCGGCGGTGACGGCGGGGACGAGGGCCGGTCGGACGGCGGGCAGGGCGCGTCCGGGTCGCAGGCGGTACGGGCCGCGTACCGCAAGACGGCCGCGGCGGACACGGCGAAGGCGGCCGTCGTCACGAAGGCGACCGCGGACGGGAAGACCGTGGCGGTACGCGGTTCGGGTGTCATGAACCTGGCGAAGGGGGACAGCCGGATGACGCTGACCTCGCAGGGGCAGGAGATGGAGCAACGGGTCCACGACGGCGTCGTGTTCCAGAAGCCGCCCGCCGAGCAGCGCGCGGGACTGCCCACGGGCAAGACCTGGATGAGCGTCGACCTCGCGAAGCTGAACCGTTCCGGTTCCGGCGGTGGCGGCCAGGTCAGCGACCCGGCCGAGTCGTTCGCGTACACCAAGGCCGTGCGCGACGGCGAGGTCACGAAGAAGGGGACCGACACGGTCGACGGTGTGCGCACCACGCACTACCGCGTCGAGGTCGACGTCCGCACCCTGGCGGGAGGCGACGAGAGCGAGGCCGACCGGCTGCGCGAGCAGCTCGGCACCTCGTCACTGCCGCTGGACCTGTGGCTGGACGACGAGGGCCGGCTGCGCCAGGAGACCGTCCGGCTGACCGTGCGCCAGGCCGGCAGCGGGCAGCAGAAGACGCAGCAGGTCACCACGGCGACGACGCTCAGGTTCAGCGACTTCGGCACCGAGGCCGACGTCGAGGCGCCGCCCGCCGAGAACACCGTGGACGTCACGGACAAGCTGGCCCGGTCGGCGGGCGGTGATCAGGGGGCCGCCTCCTGATCCGGCCTGGGCCTGGGCCGGGACCCGGATCCGGGCCGGTCGCGGCCCGCTTCCGTGGTGACCTGCTTCCGTGGTGACCTGCTTCCGTGGTGGCCCGCTTCCGTGGCGGTCCGCTTCCGTGGTGACCCGCTTCAGCGGTGGCCTGTTTCCGTGGCGGTCCGCCTCTGTCTCGGCCCGCCTCCGTCGTGGGGCACCTCCGCCGCGGGACACCTCTGTCGTGGGGCACCTCTGTCGCGCAACGCCTCTATCGTGGGGGCGAGGGACGGATGTCCGGCGTTTCACGGCGTTGGGGAGGTTCCATGAGCGACAGCGCGAGCGATGTCGTCGAGGCGGCGTTCCGCCACTACAGGTCGCAGGACCGCGATGCGGCCTTCACCCTGTACGCCGACGATTTCACGTTCACCAGCCCCCGGGACGACCACATCGACAGGGCGGCGTTCTTCGAGCGCTGCTTCCCGACCGCCGGTCACTTCAGGAGCCAGCGGCTGCTGCACATCACGCCCGTGAACGCGGAACTCGTCTTCGTGTACTACGAGTACGAGCCTGCGTCGGGCGGCCGGTACCGCAACGTCGAGGCGATCACCATCCGGGACAAGCTCATCCGCGAGGTGCAAGTGTTCTTCGGCGGCGGGGTGTGACGTCGGCGCGACCGGCGGGGGCGGGCCGGTTCATCCGCCGTGCGCCGCGCGCAGCCGGCCCAGCAGCCGGCCCTCCGCCGCGGCCACCGTGCCGCTGTCCCAGCGGTACCGAGGCAGGGCGCTGCCCGGAGCAGGTTGTACGGCCCGGCAGCGAGGCGCTCAGCCGGGTCTCGCGCATGGCCGACAGGTGAGCGGTGATCCGCGCGGTGTCGGCGGGCGGCGCCACGCACCACAGGCGCACGCTCACGGGCCGGCCGGACAGACCGTGCGCCACCTCGCACCGGAACACCAGCGACCGTGACAGACGTTCGGCGGATCCCTCGCGGGCGGCGTCATCGCCGCGCTGCCGACCGCGCTGCCGACCGCGCTGTCGGCGGCGCACGGCACGGACCGGACGGCACGGACCGTACGCCGACGGAGGGCGCGTACACGGCGGTGTGGCTGTTCTGCGCGGGTTGCGCGCGGGCGGGCACGGCGGCGGTGCTGATCGCACGGCGCGACGACGAGTGACGGTGCCCGGGGCGCGGCGCGACGAGTGACGTACACCCGGGCGCGGCGGCCGACGCCGCCCGGCTCGCCCGACGCCGTCCGGCTCAGTCCCGTACCAGTCGGCCGAGGGCCAGCCGGGCCGGGCCCGCGTAGAGCAGCAGCGCCGGGGCCGGGCCCTCCATCCGCAGGCTCGTCTCGGTGCCGTCGGGGCCCCCTTCGCGGGGCCTGGGCCCGACCTCGTGGTGCAGCCGCAGCCGTACGGGGCCGAGCCGCACCCGCCAGGTCCACCGCCGCCGCTCCTCGTCGACCGCCTCCACGACGAAGGACGCGGTGATCCCGGCCAGTGAGACGACCTCGCCCCGCAGACCAGGGGCGATCCGGTCCACGGCCACGCGTACGGCGCGGATCTGCGGCGACCACGAGGGCCAGCGGCTGGGCGCGGCGTAGCGCCCCCACACCTCGTCCACGGAGGCGGGGCCCTCGGCGCGCAGCGTCATGGTGGTCACGGGTCGGACTCCGTTCGTCACGGGAAGCCTGACAGCCCGCGGGGCTCCGTGCGCGCTGTCCTAAGCTGGCCGGGTGCACCCCGCGGTGCACCGGACCGAGCACCGGGAAGGACACCATGACCGAGAACCGCATCCGTGACGCCGCCGCCGAGGCCCGGACCATGACACCGGCGGAGTTCTGCGTCGTGCGCGAGTTCCTGGGTCTCACCGGTGCCTGGCTGGCCGTGCACATGGGGGTGTCACCGAGCACGGTTGACGCGTGGGAGCGGGGCGAGGAGCCGATCCCCGGTGCCGCGCGGCTGGCGCTCGCCGATCTCGAACGGCTCACCGGCGAGTTCGTCGCCAAGGCCGTGGACAGCCTCAGGGACCTGCCCGAGCCGGGCATCGTCACCTACCGCAACGACGCCGAGTACCGCGCCGCCCACCGGGAGTCCGGCTACCCGGCCGCCTGGCACCGCGCGGTCGTCGCCCGCGTCGCCCAGGAGGTCCCCGGCCTCTCCATCGCGTACGCGAGCGACGTCCCGTCGGACGAGGTGAAGGTGTCGGCCGGCTAGCACCCCCGGGTCTCAGGACCGTTCGCGGTGATGCGGCCGGGGACCCTGAGCCGGTCCGCCGCCTGCGCCACCAGGGTCGCCGGCCGAGGGGCTGAGACGCCGGAGGCCCGCCGCGCCGCCGGTGGTACGACGGCGCGTGCGGGCCGGGGACGGCCGCGCTGACGGTCACCCGGCCCGCGCGGCGGACGGCTCAGCCGTTCGGCAGGATCACGGCACGGCCGTTGATCTTTCCGGAGTGCAGCAGCTCGTACGCGCGCGGCGCCTCGTCCAGCGAGAACGTCTCGGTGTGCACGGACACGGCGCCACTGCGCGCCAGGTCCAGGACCTCGATCAGCTCGCCCCGGCTGCCCCAGTACGGCGCCGTGACCGACACCTCGAAGGGCTGGAGGCCGAAGCCGACGGGCAGCGCGGCCCCGCCGATGCCGACGATCGTCACATCGGCCTCGACGGCGGCGACGGCCCCGGCGGTGCGCACGGTGGGCTCCGCGCCGACGAAGTCGAACACCGCCTCGGCGCCGAGCCCGCCGGTCAGCTCCTTGACGGCCGCGGCGGCTCCCGCGTCGGACAGCACGGCCTCGTGCGCGCCGACCTCACGGGCCAGGCGCAGCTTGTCCTCGCTGACGTCGAGGGCGATCACCCGGGCCGGGGTCATGGCCCGCAGCAGCTGGATGGCGACGTGCCCGAGCCCGCCGGTGCCGATGACCACGGCGGTCGAACCGGGCACCAGCTTCGGCAGCGAGCGCTTGATCGCGTGGTACGGGGTGAGCCCCGCGTCCGTCAGGGGCACCGTGGCGACCGGGTCGAGGCCGTCGATCGGCACCAGATGGCGGGGCGAGTCCACGATCATGTACTCGGCCATCGAGCCGGGCGAACCGAGCCCGGGCGGCCGGATGCCGAGCTGCTCGGCGTACAGGCAGTAGTTCTCCTTGCCCTCCGCGCACTTGGCGCAGTTGCCGCAGCCCCAGGGCCCGTAGACGGCGACGGCGTCGCCCTCCGCGAGGCCGGTCACCCCGGCGCCGAGCCCGGCGACCGTGCCCACGCCCTCATGGCCGAGGGTGAGCGGCAGGGGGTAGGGGAAGCCCTCGGCGGGCCAGCTCATCACGGCGATGTCGGAGTGGCAGACGCCTGCGGCGGTGACCTTCAGCAGCACCTGGCCGGGACCCGGCTCGGGGTCGGGGACCGTCACCACTTCGGGGGCGGCACCGATGGTGCGGTATTGCAGTGCCTTCATGGTGGTTCTCCTTCGGCCGACTCAGACGGCGGTGTAGGCGCCGTCGACCAGGTGGTAGCTGCCGTGAACGAACGAGGCGCGCTCGGAGAGCAGGAACACGATCAGCTCGGCGACCTCCTCGGAGGCGCCCAGGCGGCCGGCCGGGTGCAGGGCGACCAGGCTGTCGTAGGCGTCCTTCTCCATCGTGCGCAGCAGCGGCGTGTCGATGAAGCCGGGGCCCACCACGTTGATGCGGATGCCCTTGGCGGCGTACTCCGCGGCGGCGGTCTTGGTCAGGCCCACCACGCCGTGCTTGGCGGCGACGTAGGCGGACGAGCCCGCGAAGGAGACGGAGCCGAGGATGGAGGCGACGTTCACGATGGCGCCGCCCTTGCCCGCAGCCTCGATGACGGGGAGCTCGTGGCGCATCGAGTAGAAGACGCCGTTGAGGTTGGTGCGGACGACGCGGTCGTACGCCTCGATGTCGTACTCGCCGGTGGGGGCGCTCGGGCCGCCGATGCCCGCGTTGTTGACGGCCAGGTCGAGGCCGCCGTAGGTGTCGGCGGCGAAGCGGACGGCCGCTTCGACGGACTCCGGGCGTGTCACGTCCAGGGCGACGGCGGCGGCCTCGAAGCCCTCCGCCTTCAGCTCGGCGGCGGCCTTCTCGGCGCCTTCGAGGTTGTAGTCGGCGATGACGACGTTCGCGCCGCCGGCGCCGAGGCGGCGGGCGGTGGCCAGGCCGATGCCGGACGCGGCGCCGGTGACCAGCGCGGTCTTACCGGCGAACTCGGTGGCGTAGTCGGTGACAGGGGTGGTGCTCATGGTGCTTTTCACTCTCTGGTCATGAGTGCGTTCACTCATCGGTTCCGAGGTGGGCGGCCGCTGACGTGGCCTCCTCGGTCAGGGCGTCGTAGGCCTGCTCCACCAGGGCGGCGAGGTCTCCGGCTCCCGAGTCGGGTGCGCCCGCGGCGCGGGCCCAGATGCGCAGGGCGGCGCTGAGGACTCCGGCGGCGGCGTCCACCACGACGGCCGGGCGCGGATCGCGGGCGTCTTCGGTGCCGAGCCGGCCGGCGAGGATCCGGACCGACTCCTCCTGGGCGTCCACCCGGATGCGCTCGTAGGCGGCGAAGAGGGCGGGCTCGGTGTCCACCAGGGCGAGCAGTCCGCGTACCTGCGGGCGTACGTGCCAGGCCGGGTTCTCCCGGTCGGCCAGCCAGTCGGTCACGGCCCTGCGGTAGGCGAGCAGCGGCGGCTCGGCGGCGGGGCGGGCCCGGAGCAGCTCGTTGATGCGGTCGCCGTCGCCGCGGACGAAGTCGAGGGCGGCGTCCTCCTTGCCCGCGAAGTACCTGCTGAAGGTGCGGCGCGTGACGTCGGCGCGCTCGGCGATCGCCTCCACCGTGGTCGCGGCGAGGCCGCGCTCCAGGATCAGCTCCAGGGCGGCGGCGGCCAGGGCGTTGCGCGTCCGGCGCGCCTTGCGCCGCCTGCGGTCCTCGGTGGCGCCGCCGGCCAGGGTGGTGGGCTCCGTTGCCTTCATGTCTCCGACTCTACACCCATCATGTCCCAGTGGGACATGAGTCTCGGCGGGACATCAGTCTCCCTGGGACATCTCGTCGGGCCATGCCTGATCGCGGCGGCCCCGGGCACCCGATGAGGACACACCACGCAGCATCGCCAAGCACAACGCCACGCATCATCGATTCGGGAGTGCACAGTGCCAGTCAGGGCTAAGGGATGGGCCCACTCGTTCCCCGTGTCCGGGGGTGTCCGGGTCGGCAGGCAGTGGACGCGTGACACCCTCGCCTCGCTCGAATGGGCCGCGCAGGAACCGGACTTGGTCGACGCGGTCGTGCTCGCGGTCTCCGAACTGCTGACGAACGCCCACGTGCACGCGCACAGCGACGCCCGGCTCGTGCTCGCCTGGGACGGGTTCTGCCTGCACGTGAGCGTCCACGACGAGTCCGCCGAACTGCCCGAGGAGAAGGACGCCGACATCGACGACCTCTCGGGGCGGGGAGTGAGCATCGTGCGGAATCTGGCCGACAGTTGGCAGACCTATTGCCAGCGGCACGGGAAAACCGTGACCGCCTGTTTCGAGCCGCGCATTCCGGAACAGAACCGGGTGTCCGACTGAGATACGGCTCGATACGGCTCTTCTCTTCCGGCCGGGATACACGTCTCCCGGTCGGAAGGCAGGTCATCCGGCCGGAATGTTTACAGGACCCGGGAAAGCAGAAGTGCCGGTTTTCGCCGCCCCCGGTGTGACCAGGGGGCGGCGAAAACCGGCACTTCCGCTGCGTGCGGCGTTACCACCGATACCAGCGGCCCCGGCGGCCGCCGCCGGCGGCGGGGCGGACGATGAAACCGAGGAGCCACACGACGAGCACGATGACGGCGATCCACCACAGTGCCTTGAGCGCGAATCCGGCGCCGAAAAGAATGAGCGCCAGCAGCAGAACGAGAAGCAGGGGAACCATAGTTATCAACCTCCGCTGCTCCGTGTTCCCGTCGAATGCCGGAACACGCGTTCTCTGTTCAACGTTTTCGCGCGCGGTTTCCGGACGCCGTCACCGGCCGCCCGCGCGTCACTCCGGTACCGCGGGCAGGCCGCGTTCCAGATCGTCCAGCGCGCGGCGGGCCGCCGCGAGGCGCGCCCGCAGCACCTCGGGCTCGCCGGCGCCCGCACCGCCGGCGGGCGACGGATCGCCTGCCGTGCCGCCCGCCTCCGCGCCGTCCCGCTCCATGGCCCGCGCCTCGTCCAGCGAGGTGATGACCACGCCGATGAGGACGTTGACGAGGACGAACGAGGCGAGCAGCACGTACGACGCGTAGTAGAGGATGCTCCAGCGGGAGATCTCGAGGCCCGCCCGGACCGCGTCGCCGATGCCGTCCAGCGTCATGAGCAGGAAGAGGGTGAGGACGGCCCGGCCGATGGAGCCGAAGTGCTCCGGGTCGTGGTGCGCGAAGAACACCCAGCCCACCATGGCGTAGACGTACAGCAGCAGAGCGCCGACCAGCAGGAAGCTCAGGGTGCCGGGGAGGCTGCGGCCGACCGCGACCAGGACGATCCTGAGCTGCGGCAGGAAACGGGCGGTGCGCAGCACCCGGGCCAGCCTCAGCAGCCGCAGCACGGTGGTGTTCTCGCGGACCACCGGCAGGAAGGCGCTCAGCACCACGGCGAGGTCGAAGAGGTTCCACGGGTCGCGGAAGAAGTCGCGGGGCCGGTCGGCGTGCGCGGCGAGGCGCAGCAGGATCTCGACGGTGAAGGCCGCGACGCAGGCGTGCTCGGCGAGCCGTAACCAGCGCTCGGTCTCCGCCACGAGCCCGGGATACGTCTCGACGCCGAGGAGCGCGGCGTTCACCAGGATCAGCGCGAACACGGTGACGCCGAACCAGCGGGCGTCGGTCACCGCACGGCACCGCCGCGCCACGGCCCGGCGCAGGGCCTTTGTCCCGGCCGCCGTCTCGATGAGGTCGGTCATCCGCTCCGCTCCTTGGTGCAGCACACTGTTCCCGGCCAACCGGGCCGGAAGGCGGGTCTGTTGAACGATCTTGTTCCAGGAGAGACTTCTACAGCACTGTAGATTTCGGTGCGACACCGGTGGCCCGGTCGGACCGTCGCCCGCGCCCGGAGCGGACCCGTCACGGACTGGAAGAGAGAAGACCTGATGTTCGGCCTGAGTGAGCTGGCCCTGATCCTCGTTGTCGTCGTGGTGGTCCTCGGCATCAAGAAACTGCCGGAGCTGACCCGGTCGGCGGGCAAGGCGGCCCGGATCTTCAGAAGCGAGTCGAAGGCGCTCAAGGACCAGGACGCGGACGGCGGACCGGCCGCGCCGCGCGTGGTGCCCGGCACCGCGGTCGAGCGCGACGACCCCGCGCCCCGCTGAGCCCCGTACGCGAAAACGGTCGTGGGGCGGGGCGGGGGGGGCCCGCCCCGCCCCGGCCGCCCCGGGGGCGGCGGGGGCCGGGCGGGGGGCGGGGGGGGGGCCGGCGCCCCCGCCCCCCCCGGGGGGTC
>NZ_JBHWHV010000105.1:0-17741 GCF_042732375.1 Streptomyces sp. NPDC059785 | reverse complement strand
GGCCCGCCCCCCCCCCGGTGCGGGGCGGGGCGGGCGGGCGGCACCACGCACCCCCGGTGCGCTACAGCCCCGCACCCCCGGGTGCGTCACAACCGCGCCGTGAACTCCAGGCGCGAGGCGAAGTTCTCGTACCCCGCCCGCTCGAAGCCCTTGGCCATCGCCAGGTTGGCGGCGTCGCAGTCGCCCCGGATCTCCCCGGCGCCGTTCTCCACGAGGACGCGGGTGCCGCGGGCGACCATGGCGGTGGCGTACCCCTTGCCGCGCTGGGCGGGTGCGACTCCGACGAAACCGATCACGGGGAAGACCGGGTTGCGGGCGGGCAGGCTGATCGCGGCGGCGGTGCCGTCGGGCGTGAACCCGAGCTCCCACCAGCCGGGTTCGTGGTCGTACCCCTCCATGTCCGTGAAGAGCAGCTCCGCGGCGCCGCGCGGCCCGTGGCGGGCGACGTCCGCGGCCAGCCGCAGGTCGGCGGTGTCGGCCAGCAGCTCGGTGAGCAGGCCGACGAACGGGGCGCGCCCCAGCTCCGGCAGCGGACGTAACGTCAGCCGCTCGTCCTGAGTGGGCAGTCCGGCGTCCGGAGCGCGCCGGAAGCGCAGCCCGTCGCGGACCTGCCGGAAGCCGCACCGCCGCAGCAGCGCGGCACGCTCGCGGGGGTGGTCCTGGAACTGGGGCGCCTGTACGGGGGAGTCGAGGGCGTGCCCCAGTTCCGCGACGCCGAGCGAGCGGGCCAGACCGGCCGCCGCCCGCACCAGATCCTCGCCCGTGGCCAGGCCGGGCTCGTCCCACGGGGCGTCGAGCAGTACGAGATCGCGGGGCCGCTCGTCGCCGGGGAACGTCCACAGTACGACGCTGCCGCGGAGCCGGCCGTCGTCGTCCTCGGCGACCAGGCACCACTGCGGCCGGGTGCACTTCTTCGCCAGCATGTCCGCGAGGTAGGCGCCGGCCGCCTCGTCACGCCCGGGGTCGCCGGGGTGCCGGACGAGGCCTGGCAGTTCATCGCCGCGCGCGGCGCGAATGATCGTCATGGTCTTCCCGTCGGGTGGTGGCTGTCGGCGTCACGCGCGAGGCTAACTTCCGGCCGCCGCCGCGGCGTACCGAATAAACGGGCCGTCCGGGCGGACGCCGGCAGGCGGGTACCCGCCGCACGTGGTTACGGTTTCCCGGCAGACGGCGGCCGCGGGTGAGCGGCCGGAAAGGACGACGGACGAGTGAGCACCGCACACGGCACGGAAGACGGCACAGGACACGGCGGGGGAGACGGCGGAAAGGGGCGCGCACGGCGCGGCACGGCCCTGGTGACGGGGGCCTCCTCCGGCATCGGCGCGGCCTACGCCGCGCGGCTGGCCGCACAGGGCTGGGACACCGTGCTCGTGGCCAGAAGGGCGCAGCGGCTGGAGGACCTGGCCGGCCGGCTGCGCGCGGAGACCGGGACGGCGGTCGACGTCGTCGTGGCCGACCTCTCCGACCCGGGCGACCTGGCCCGGGTGGCCGAGCGGGCGGCGGCCGGGGACATCGGGTTCCTGCTCAACAACGCGGGCATCAACGGCTACGGCCCGTTCGCGGAACTGGAGCCGGAGCTGCTGGTGAAGATCCTGAATGTCAACGTGCTCGCGGTCACCGCGCTGACCCGGGCGGTGGTCACGGGCATGCTGGAACGCGGCGGTGGCACGGTGGTCAACGTCGCCTCGCAGCTCGCCTTCGCCGGAAACCTCCCGCCGCACCCGCTGCCCGAGCGCGCGGTGTACGCCGGTACCAAGGGCCTTGTCGTCACCTTCACCCGTACCCTCGCGGCGGAACTGGCGGGCACACCCCTGCGGATCCAGGTGCTGTGCCCGGGGCTGACGGCCACCGAGTTCCACCTCTCGCGCGGCGTAGCCCCGGTGCCGGGGCGCGAGCAGGCGGTGCACGAGGACGGCGGCATGCCCGTGGAGCAGGTGGTCGACGCCTCGCTGGCCGCTCTGGCGGAGGGCCGGGTGGTGTGTGTGCCCGGACTGGCCGACCCCGCCCTCGTCGACGGCCTGTCCGCGGCCGAACTGGCGATCCGCACCTCGGCCGCCCGCCCCCGCGCCTGAGTCCTGTACTCGCATGCACCCCGGCAGGAGGGGTACCGGCAAACCATGATGAAGCACCCCAAAAACCACGAAACATCCGACCGGGCGGCGCAGGGGCGCGGCGAGCAGCGTGAACAGCGCGAGCACGGCGGACGGGACGCCGCGCAGGCGGCACGCCGGGCCGAGGAGGAACGCGCGCGATCGCGGCCGTTCGGCCACCGCGAGCCCGAGCGCCGCTCCGGCGTCCGCGCGACCCGTCACATCTCCCGGGAACAGGCGGACGCCGAGGCGGTGCCCGGCGTCCCGGGCGGCTACGGCACCACGGGCGGCGGCCAGCCCGGCGGCAGCCCCGGCATCGCCCCCGACGAGGAGGGCACGCTCGACCCGTCCGAGTACGCCGACACCATAGGCGGCGAAGGGCCTCCCACCGGCGACGAGGACCGCACCTGACCCGCCGCGCCATGGCCGCCCGAGCGGACGTCGTACCGGAGCGCCTGACCGGCCCGAGCGCGCTGCTGACCGGCCCGAGGACGCTGCTCACCGGCTGGTTCAGCTTCTCCGACGGGGAGGCGACCGCCGGTGACGTGCTCGCACTGCGGCGCGTCCAGGACGTCCTGGACCGGGCCGGGCTCGCCCACGACACCGTGTGGAGCCCCGGTTTCCGGGCGGACGCCCTGCACTTCGAGGACGTGCGGCCGGCGAACTACACCCGGCTGGTCTTCGTCTGCGGGCCGCTGCACGGACCGCAGGTGGCGGACCTGCACCGGCGGTTCGCGCACTGTCTGCGGATCGCCGTCGGCACCTCGGTCGTGGACCCCGGGGCCCCGGCCGTCACCGGCTTCCACCGGGTGCTGCACCGGGACGGACCCGGCCTGGACCCGGTACGCGACCTGTCGGCCCGCGCGCCCGCGGACTCCGTACGCCCCGTTGTCGGCGTCGTCCTCACCCACGGACAGGACGAGTACGGGCCGTACCGGCGGCACGACGAGGTCGCAAGCCTGGTGACCCGCTGGCTCGGCGGCCGGGACTGTGCCCGCGTCGAGCTGGAGACGAGGCTCGACGCGCGGGACTGGCGGCTGTGTGCCACGCCGGCCCAGTTCGACTCCGTGCTGGGCCGGCTCGACCTGGTCGTCACGGACCGGCTGCACGGACTGGTGCTCAGCCTGCGGGCCGGGGTCCCGGCGCTGGCCATCGACCCCGTCGCGGGCGGTGCGAAGGTCACCGCCCAGGCGCACGCCTGCGACTGGCCCGCCCTGGTGCCCGCCGAACGCCTCGACGTACGGCAACTGAAGCGGTGGTGGGACTGGTGCCTGACCTCCGGGCGGGTGACGGCACGGCACAGCCGCGTCCGGTTCGCCGAGGACGGCGTACCGGACAGCGCGGACGCCCTGGTCGAGGCGCTGGCGGAGGAACCGCCCGCGCCGCCCGCCCGGGGCCCCGCCGCCCCACCGCCCGGCGGCGCGCCGCGGTTGGGCGGGGATCCGCCGGGCACCCGGGAACCGTTCCCCCTTCGGCCCCGGGAGGAGTGACCGTGACCACCAGCAGACTCCCCGATCACGAGCAGCGGATACTCGACGAGATGGAGCGGGTCCTGCGCCGGGACCGCCGGCTGGACCGCCGGCTGCGCACCCTCAGGCCCGGATGGCGGCCGGACCTCTCCCGCGTGGCGTCGTACGAACCGCGCCTGTCGTCCGTCGCCCTCCTGCTCGCAGTCTCCGTCACCCTCCTGGTCGTCGGCCTCGCGACGTCCGACGTGGGGGCGATCTGGGCCTTCGCGGCGGTGTGGCCGTTCGCGCTGTTCGGCGTGGTACGGCTGCTGTGCTGCCGGTGGCCGGGGGCTTGAAGGGGCGCGGACGGGCCCCTCTACGCGGGTGAGGTCACGTACGCGAGCGGAGTCACGTACGCGGGCGGGGTCACGTACGCAAGTGGGACGCGCCGTTGAGGTCCACGACGGTTCCGGACGCCCAGACCGCGGCGGGGGACGCCAGGAAGTGCACGGTGGCGGCGATCTCCTCCGGGGTGCCGACCCGGCCGAACGGGCTCTCCGCCCGCAGCCGTTCGCCCTCAGGGGCGGACAGCTTCGCCGCCTGCCGCTCGGTGGCCACGAACCCGGGGGCGACGGAGGTGACCGCGATGCCGTGCGGGGCCAGCGCCACCGCCAGCGACTGGCCGAGCGCGTGCAGCGCGGCCTTGGTCGTGCCGTAGGCCGGGAAGTCGGGTTCGCCGCGGAACGCGCCGCGTGAGCCGACGTTCACGATCGCGCCGGGGGCCCCGCGGTCGATGAGGTGCCGGGCGACGGCCCAGCTCAGGTCGGCCGCGCCGAGCAGATTGACCTCGACCATGCGCCGCCAGACCCGCTGCCAGTCCGCCAGCGGGGTGTCCGCGACCGGGTGCCGGTTCTCCGCCGTGGGTGCCACGGCGGCGTTGTTCACCAGGACGTCCACCGTGCCGAGGGCGGCGACCGCCTCGGCCGCCACCCGCTCGGCCGCGCCGGGCTCGCCCAGATCGGCCCGGAGCAGTGCGTGTCCCTCGCCCGGGAGCCGCCGCACGGTCTCCTCGGCGTCCGCGCGGCGCCCGGCGTACTGCACGGCGACCCGGTCGCCGCCGCGGGCGAAGGCCAGCGCGACGGCCCGGCCGATACCGCGTGAGCCGCCGGTGACCAGGACGCCCCTCGGCGGACCGGCGGTGGTCTCCTGGGACATGCGCGTTCCTCTCCGGCCGACCCGCCGGCCGGAACGGGCTGCCCACGTCGGTGTCTCGGGGTGACGGCCGGAGACGGACGCTACAGGAGGGCCGGCCGGGTCCCGGGAGCGGGCGGTTCAGAGACCGGCTTCGCCGAACGGGAGGCCGCCCACGGCGGGGGCCGGTTCACGGCCGTCGTCGAGGTCGTCCAGCGCGATGATGCCGACCGGCCTGCCGTTGTCGATGACGGGGAGGCGGCGCAGTTCCTTGGCCCGCATCAGCAGCAGCGCGCGGTCGACGTCGTCCTCGGGGGCGACCGAGGTCAGCTCGGTGCCGCAGGCCTCCGCCACGGTACGGGCGGACACGTCCCCGCCGGCGGCCAGGATGCGCACGGTCAGGTCCCGGTCGGTCACCAGCCCCCGCAGCCGTCCGTCGTCGGTCACCAGCACGGCGGCGACGCGCTCGTCCCGCATCAGGACGGCGACCCGGTGCGCCGGGGTGTCCGGGCCCACCGAGAAGGGGTTCACGGTCATGACGTCACGCACTTGCCGGGCCATGTGTTCTCCTCTGTGTCGCTTCCACCGAAGGCACTTCCTCACCGAAGGCACACCGCGCACGGACGGACCCCGCAGGCTCGTCACGAGCGGATACCACCCCCTCCGGTGCCGTTACGCCCGCCGCCCGGCTCTTCACCCACTCGGCGGGGCGCCCCGCAAAAGCGTCCGGGGCCCATGGGCGCGGTGCGGGAAGCGGAGCCGCCCGCCGGACAGCGGCACCGCCGGGCCCCGTCGGCGTGCGACGGGCGCGGCCCCGCGTGATGCTGGGGCCGATCACCCCATCCCCCGACCGACAGGGAGACGGCCATGGCCGACCTCAACCCCATCGACGTGCAGAAGGCGCTCAAGGGCGCCGGTTACCCCAGCAGCCGTGACGACCTGGTCGAAGTGGCCAAGAAGAACGGCGCGGGCGAGGACCTCGTGGACAAGCTGTCCCACTCCGGCACGGACCGCTTCGACGGGCCCAACGACGTACAGAAGGCGCTCTTCGACTAGGGCGGGGTGCCATGACCGACGACGCTGGGGCGGCCCCCGGCCGGGACGGCGACCGGCGGGTCGTGGACCGGCTGGTCCCGGTGTGGCTGGCCGAGGCGGCGGAGCACGAGCCCCGGGCGGCGCGGAAGACCGGCGACGACTGGGAACACGGACGGCTTACTCCGGACGCCGCCGGGGAGCTCGCGGACTGGGTCACGGCGCGGGTCACCGACACCGGCTTCAACGAGGACGAGGGGCCCGTCAGGGACGGTCCTGCCCGGGTGACGGTGGCCGACAAAGAGGCCGTGCACCGGTGGCTGGCCGCTCAGGGCCATGACGTCTGAGCCCCGACGGCGAGCGAGGAGCCGCGGATCCGCGGTGCGCCGGATGCCGACCGACGGCGTACCGGCCGGCCGGCTGTCCGGCGCACCGCTGGATCGCGCGGCGGCTGCGCGGGCGGGAGGGGGAGCGGGCCCGCGGACCGCTCAGTACGGGTGCACGTCCGTCCGGCGTGCGAGCACCGTCCGGTGCAGGAGCACCCTCACTCAGTACTCGACCGGTGTGCCGCGCTGCCGGGTGGAGGACTTGTCCGATCCGGCGGCGGCGCTGGCGGCCAGCGCCAGCGCGGTGGCGATGACACCGACGACGACGTTGTTCCACACGGTCTTGGTGGTGCTGACGTCACCGGCGATGACCCACGGCGCGACGATCGTCCACACACCCAGGGCGCACGCGGCCCACGCCATGCTGTGCGTGCGTTCGTAGGCCCTGCCGAAGCCGCCGCTCATCAGGATCGCGTAGGCGATACCGACGATCACGTTGTTCACGGCGAGCGTCGAGAGGTTGTTGAACCCGGTGATCCAGGGCGAGGCCGCCAGATAGATGCCCGTCAGGAACGCCAGGGTCTCCACGGCCTGGGCCCGCGGCGTACTCGCCGCGCGCTCGGCCATCTCATGGCGGTGGCGCATGTCGATGATGTCGGGATGGGTTTCCATGACCGACCCGCGAGAGGTTGTCACTTCCATCACCTCCGGAAACTCCTGCTCGTAGTGTGTGGCCGCGGCCCGAGTACCCACACCGGAGCGGCAAACCAACATGAACCGGCCTTCCTCGGGTTCCGGCTGCCGGTTCGCCCCGCGCCACGGGGGTCGTCCGGCCTCGCGTCCCGTCCCCCGAGCGGCCCCGCGCCCCGCCGCCGGGCGGCTCAGTCGCCGCGCTCCGGCGCCGGCGGCAGCTCCTCGTCCGGTACGACGTGCACCGCGGCCTCCTCGGCACCCGCCGCACCGCCGTCGATGCCCTCGTCGGAGGCGACGACCTCCTTGGTCGTGTCGGAGCGGACGCCCTCGTCGGGGGCGACCAGCCGGCCCGCGCGGTCCGCGCCCGACTCGGCGTCGACCGGTTCGCCCTCGCCACCGGGCAGATCGCCGACGCCGTCACCGGCGGGCGGCTCCTGGTCGGGCACCTCCTGGCGCAGCCGCTCGTCGAGCGTCTCGCCCTCGTGCTGCTCCTCGGCCGTGGTGCCGGTCTTCTCGACGCCCAGCGGCTTCTCGGGCGGGGAGTAGCCCTCGTCGAGCATGTCGTCGTAGGTGCGCTCGTCCACCGCGTCCTGGAGGTCGAGCGGCGCGGCGTCCTCCTGCTCCTCGTTGCTGCCCGTCGGCTGGTAGGCGTCGTCCGCCATGCTGTCGTCGCTCATGACTACCTCGTGCTCCGGTGGCCTGGATGTGCTGTACGTGCCGGGGCGGGCGTGGTCACGGCCGCCCCGGACTATCGCAGTGCCCGTGATCCATCCCGTGAAACGCGGGCGCGTAACCACCCCGGTGCGGTCCGTGTGCCACCACTTGTGCGCTTTCCGCCTTGATGTCCGACCGCGTGTGTTCTGTGTGCCGATGTCTGGGAAACCGGAGACGGACGCACCGTATGCACCGGAAAGGCGGTTCTTCGATGACGCAGACGACGCAACTCGATGTACCGTCGCGCGGCGCGAGCACCGCGCACCCACTGCCGGAGGTGGCGATCCCCCCGGCCGTCCCCTCCCTGCTGCGCGACACCATCGGCGGCGAGCGGTCCGCCGGACTGGACTCGGCGCACCGCGCGCTGCGGGACCGGCTGGGCTCCCGCGGCATCGTCCACGTCAATTCCACCGATACGGGCGGTGGCGTCGCCGAGATGCTGCACCGCGTGCTGCGCTACTCGCGCGGCGCGGGCCTCGACACCCGCTGGTTCACCATCGAGGGGGACCCGGGCTTCTTCGCCCTCACCAAACGGCTGCACCACCTGCTGCACGGCCACGACGCGCCGGGTCCGGCGCTCGGCCCGGCCGCCGTCGCCGCGTACCGGGCGGCCGGCGAGCGCAACGCGCGGGCCCTGCTGCGCTCCGTGCGCCCCGGCGACCTCGTGACCCTGCACGATCCCCAGGTGGCCGGGATGACCCTGCCGCTGCGGCGGGCCGGCGTCCGCGTGGTGTGGCGGTGCCACATCGGAACCGACACCGACAACCAGTACACGGCCCGGGCCTGGGCGTTCCTGGCGCCCTTCCTGGAGACGGCGGACGCGTACGTGTTCTCCCGGGCGCAGTACGTGCCCCGCCTGCTCGGCGGGCGGCACGTCGCCGTCATCCAGCCGTCCATCGACCCGCTCTCGGCGAAGAACCGGCCGCTGGACGCGGACACGGCCGCGGCGATCGCCGGCCGCATCGGCCTGGGCGAGCCGCCCGCCGGGGACCGGCCGGCCGTCTACCGCCGCGGCGACGGCTCCCCGGCCGCCGTACGGCGCCGCCCGGACGCCCTGTTCAGCGTGGCGCCGCCGCCGGACGGGGCGCCCCTCGTCGTGCAGATCTCCCGTTGGGACCCGCTCAAGGACATGGCCGGGGTGATGGCCTCCTTCGCGGACGGCGGGCACGCGCTCGGCGGCGCCCATCTGGCGCTGGTGGGCCCGGACGTGAGCCGGGTGAGCGACGATCCCGAGGGCGGCCGGGTCTTCGCGAACTGCGTCGAGTACTGGCGTGGGCTGCCCCTGCGGATCCGCTCCCGGATCCATCTCGCCTGTCTGCCGATGGCGGACGCCGAGGAGAACGCGGTGATGGTGAACGCCCTCCAGCGGCGGGCCGCCGTGGTCGCCCAGAAGAGCCTGGCGGAGGGGTTCGGGCTGACCGTCACCGAGGCCATGTGGAAGGGCCGGCCGGTGGTGGCCAGCGCCGTCGGCGGCATCCGCGACCAGATCCACGACGGCGTGCACGGACTGCTGGTCGACGACCCCACCGACGGCGCGGCCTTCGCGGCCCGCACCGCCGGCTTGGTCCACGATCCAAAACGCGCCGTCTCGCTCGGCGCGGGCGCCCGCGAGCGCGCCCGGGAGCACTTCCTGGACGACCGGCAGTTGCGGCAGCAGGCCGCCCTCTACGGGACCCTCGCGGCGGAATGACCCCCCCCGGGTGCCCGGTATCCGGCCGCGGTCAGCCCGTGGTCGGGGTGGGGGACGGGCTGGCCAGCGCGGGCGGCACGGTCAGCGCGACGACGGGGGTGCCCGGCGCGGGCGCGGGCGGTGTCATCTGGTCGGCGGGCAGCTTCGGCGCGGTGGACTGCTGGAAGTTGACCGTGTCGAAGTTCACCGAACCGGTCTTCTCCAGGACCGTGATGTGGTCGAGGACCGTGTCGTTGGCCTGGTCGGCCAGCGACCGCACCAGCGTGTTCTCCGTGGTGGCGCGGATCTTGGCGACGGTCGAGAAGATCTGGCCGTGCGTCACCCGCAGGATGTTGGCCATGTCGCTGTCGAACTGCTTCCCGGTGTCCGCGTCCAGGGTCGCCACGAAACCCTGCTGCTGCGGCGACGCCTGGTTGGGCAGCGTGATGCCCAGCTCCGGGGCGATCTTGCGGCAGGTGGCGTCCAGGCCGGCGTGCCCGGTGATCAGGTGCTCGCCCGCCGTCTTCGCCGCCTTGGTCGTGCCCTTCTTGAGGGCCAGCTGTCCCACGGGGTACTCCCACAGCCCCGCCGCGCGCACCTTGACGACGAAGTCGCGGTCGGCCTCGGTGAGCGGCCCGTACCGGGTGTTGGCGATGACCCGCGACTGATCGCTCGAGGTGTTCTGCACTCCGAGCATGGCCGGGTAGGCGAGGCTGGCGAGGGTCAGCACCAGGGCCCCGCCCACGAAGACGGTCCCCAGTACGTTCCGGGACATGCGCATGGTTCCTCCTGACGCGGCACGGTCCGTTGCCCGGGTAGTACGGACGGGACGGGGCCGATGATCACCCCAGCGGGTAAAAATTGCCCCATGTCGTGTGGCCTGTGCCACACATCACGGCCGTGACGGCCGCCGTCGTCATGCGGCATGAAAACCGGGTGAAGACTGCCGGGAACCGGCAGTGAACCGGGTCGCCGTCATATGTCAGGATCCTTTCAAGCCGGAGATCGGCGAAGGGCGGGAGGGGGACGGCACGCATGGCCTGGTTGCTCGGGCTGGGCATCACGGGGGTCGTGCTGCTCGCTCTCTCGCTGGTCTTCGACGGGGTGTTGGAGGGCGTCCTGGACGGGGCGCTCGGAGGCATCCTCGACGGGTGGCTGTCGCTGCCGGTCGTCGCCGGATTCCTGGCGATGACCGGCTTCGGCGGCGTCATCGCCCAGGCGGCCGCGGGTACGGGGCCCGCGGCGAGCGCCGGGATCGGCGCGCTCGGCGGGGTGGCCGCGGCCTGGGCGACGTACCGCTTCAGCAGGGCCCTGATGCAGGACCGCACCGCTGCCGTGCCCACCCGGGACGACGTGGTGGGGCTGGCCGGCAGCGTGGTCACCGCCATCCCGGCGGACGGTTACGGCGAGGTGCTGCTCCGGCTCGCGGGCCAGCCGGTCAAGCTCGCCGCGCGCGCGGCCGTCCCGGTGGCCCGCGGCACCGAGGTGTGGGTGGCGGAGTCGCCCTCCGCGACCTCCGTCGTGGTGCGCCCGGTCGAACGCTGACCGGCCGGGAGGGCTTGACGCGGGCCCCGGGCCCGCTCCTGCCGACGGGACGCCCCGAGGTCCCGTCACGGGTCCCGCGGCCCGCCTTCGATCTCTGTTCCTGACCGGGTCGTGCCGACCGGTTTCTACGTACATGGGGGAACTCGCATGAGTCCTGTCCTCGTCGCCGTGCTGGGAGTCGTCGTACTCCTCGTCCTGCTGGCCCTGGTCGTGGTCACCCGCTACAAGGTGGCGGGCCCGAGCGAGGCGTTCATCGTCACCGGGCGGCGCGGCAAGAAGGCCACCGACCCGGAGACGGGCCGGGTGTTCACCGACAACAGCGGCCAGAAGGTGGTTGTCGGCGGCGGTGTCTTCGTCGTGCCGTTCGTGCAGCAGAAGTTCACCCTCGACCTGTCCTCGCGGCACATCCCGGTCGCCGTGCGCGGCGCGGTGACCCTGCGCGGGGTCAAGGCCCACCTGGAAGGTGTCGCCATCGTCAAGGTCGGCGGCACCGAGGACTCGATCCGCGCCGCGGCCCAGCGGTTCCTGATGCAGCAGGACGGCATCGTCGGCTTCACCCAGGAGGTACTGTCCGGAGCGCTGCGCGCCATCGTCGGCCGGATGTCGGTGGAGGACATCATCCGCGACCGCGCCGCGTTCGCGGGACAGGTCGCCGAGGAGGCCGAGGCCAGCCTCTCCGGGCAGGGCCTCGTGCTCGACGCCTTCCAGATCCAGGACATCACCACCGAGGGCTCCTACCTCGAGGACCTCGGCCGGCCCGAGGCCGCCCGGGCCCGGCAGGAGGCCGACATCGCCGAGGCCGAGGCCCGGCGCGCCGCCGAACAGGCCCGGCTGAAGGCCGAGGAGGAGATCGCGGTCGCCCAGCGGACCTTCGCGCTGCGGCAGGCGGAGATCAAGGCGGAGACCGACGAGGCCGCGGCGCGCGCGGCGGCCGCGGGCCCGCTGGCGGAGGCCGCCCGGCGCCAGGACGTGCTGTCCGAGCAGGAGAAGGTGGCCGAGCGGCAGGCCGCGCTGACCGACCGCGAACTGGACACCAAGGTCCGCAAGCCCGCCGACGCGGCCCGCTACCAGGCCGAGCAGGAGGCCGAGGCCCGGCGGATCGCGCTGGTCAAGGAGGCCGAGGCGGACGCGGACCGGGCCCGGCTCACCGGCGAGGGCGAGAAGGCGCGGCGCGCGGCGCTCGCCGAGGCGGAGGCGATGCGCAAGAAGGCCGACGCCTTCGCGCAGTACGGCGACGCAGCGCGGCTCCAGATGCTCGTCGAGGTGCTGCCGCAGGTCGTCGGCAAGGCGTCCGAACCGCTCAGCGCGATCGACAAGCTGACCGTCATCTCCACCGACGGTGCCGGACGGCTCCCGCGCGCCGTCGCCGACAACGTCGCCCAGGGCCTGGAACTCCTCGGCTCCACCACCGGCGTCGACCTCGCCGGGATCCTCAAGAACCTCACCGGCCAGAACCCCGGCAACACCACCGGCGAGCGGCCCGCCCCGGCACCGGCCCCGGCTCCGGCGTCGGACAACGGAAAGGTCGAGATCACCGGCTGACGCCCACCGCCCGCGGGGCCGGCGATCCGTCGGCCCCGCGGGCGTTCCGCGGAAACGTCACAGCTCCTGCGCGGGCCAGTCCAGCAGCCGTGCCCCGATGACGGCCGTCTGGAGCGTGTAACGGTGCAGCGGATCCGCCGGGTTGGCGCCCGTGAGCTGGTGTATCCGTTCGAGCCGGTAGGTCAGGGCCCGCACGCTCAGCGCCAGCCGGCGGGCCGCCCCGGCCGCCGAGCAGCCCGTCTCGAAGTACGTCTCCAGCGTTCTCAGCAGCGGTTCCGCGCCGCCCCTGGCCTGCCGCAGCGGGCTCAGCGCGCTCAGCACCAGATCCGCCAGGGCCTGCCGGTCACGTGCCAGGACGGGATAGACCAGCAGGTCCGCGGCGTGCACCACGGACCCCTCGAGCTCCAGCCGGTCCGCCAGGTCGAGCGTGCTCAGCGCCTCCTCGTAGGAGTGCACCACCCCGCCGGGCCCAGGCTGGGCCCGGCCGACGGCGACCCTGCTGCCGTCCGCCGCCGCGCACGCCTGCTGCGCGAAGTAGCCGAGCACCTCGTCGTGGTCGCCCGGCGCGATACAGATGAGCTGCCCGTTCTTCGTCGTCAGCAGCACGTTCCGCTCGCCGAAGCGCGCGTTCAGGGCGGCCTCGACACGACGGGTCAGCGGATCGGTGTCGGCGTACGCGGTCGGCGCCCCGGCCACCGCGACCGCGTGCGAACCGGACAGCACCAGACCGAAGCGCTCCGCCCGTTCGGCGAGCCGCCCGAGGTCGCTGCGTCCGTACAGCAGGTCGTCGATGAACTCCCGGCGCGCGGCCTCCTCCTGCCGTACGGCCAGGCGCTGTGCCCGCTCGTACCCCTCGGTGAAGGCGTCGACGGCCAGCTCGACGGCGAACAGGACGCTGTCCGCCGTCCCCGGCGTCCCGGGCCAGGACAGCCGGGTCTCCTCCAGGTGCCGCCGGACGAGGTCGCGCAGATCGCGGCCGTCGTCCGCGGCACGCTCGCCGAGGGCCCGCCGCGCGTCCAGTTCGGCCCGGGTGGGGCGGCGGCCGGTCGCGGAGACCTCGGCCAGTATGCGCGCGTAGCCCAGCAAGTAGTCCTGCTCAGGTTCCGGTTCCCGCTCCGCCACGTGCTCCCCGCCCTCTTCTGGCACCGATCCCCGCCCCGGCCGGTCGACCGGGACGGGGAAGAGAAAAATACTCAATGCTCCCGAGTCACCTGCACCGTCCCCCCTGCTTACCGGCGGGGACGGCGCCCGGTGCTCATGATCCGCCGGTGCCGCCCGGGGTGGCCGCCGCCTCCGACGCGGCCTCCAGGTCGGGCTCCGCCTCCGGTGCCGGTCGCGCGGCCGGTGCCTTGCGCAGGCCGGTCAGCCGGGAGGCCAGCGGCTCGGTGTAGCGGGCGGTCAGCGGTCCGAGGATGACCAGGATCAGCACGTACGCCGTGGCCAGCGGGCCGAGGGACGGCTCGATGCCGGCCGTGACGGCGAGTCCGGCGATGACGACGGAGAACTCGCCGCGGGCGACGAGCGTGCCGCCCGCCCGCCAGCGGCCCTTGGCGGAGACACCCGCGCGGCGGGCCGCCCAGTAGCCGGTGGCGATCTTGGTCAGCGCGGTGACGACGGCCAGCGCGAGCGCGGGCAGCAGCACCGGCGGGATGCTCGCCGGGTCGGTGTGCAGACCGAAGAAGACGAAGAACACCCCGGCGAACAGGTCGCGCAGCGGCGCCAGCAGGTTGTGCGCGCCCTCGGCGGCCTCCCCGGACAGCGCGATGCCGACCAGGAACGCGCCCACGGCCGCGGAGACCTGGAGCTGCTGCGCGAGTCCGGCCACCGCGAGGGTGAGACCGAGGACGACCAGCAGCAGCTTCTCCGGGTCGTCGCTGGAGACGAAGCGGGAGATGTGGCGGCCGAACCGCACGGCGATCAGCAGCACGAGCGAGGCCGCGCCGAGCGCGATGACGATGGTGATGCTGCCCGAGACCAGACCGGCGCCCGCGAGCAGCGCCGTGATGATCGGCAGGTACACGGCCATGGACAGGTCCTCGAGGACCAGGATGCTCAGGATGACCGGGGTCTCGCGGTTGCCGAGCCGGCCCAGGTCACCGAGGACCTTGGCGATGACGCCCGACGACGAGATCCAGGTGACGCCCGCCAGCACCACGGCGGCCACCGGGCCCCAGCCGAGCAGCAGCGCCATCGCGGCGCCCGGCAGGGCGTTGAGCACCGCGTCGACGATCCCCGCCCGGTACTGGGTCTTGAGGTTGGAGACCAGGTCGCTCGCGGTGTATTCGAGGCCGAGCATCAACAGCAGCAGGACGACGCCGATCTCGGCGCCGATGGCGACGAAGTCCTCACTGGCGCCCAGCGGCAGCAGCCCGCCCTCGCCGAAGGCGAGACCGGCCAGCAGGTACAGGGGGATGGGCGAGAACTGGAAGCGCCCGGCGAAGCGCCCGAGGAGACCGAGGCCGAGGATGATGGCGCCGAATTCGATGAGGAAGACCGCGGAGGAGTGCAAAGTCGATCACTCCCGTCCGAGTATGGTGGCGGCCGCCTCCACGCCCTCGCGGGTGCCGATCACGATGAGCGTGTCACCCCCGGCGAGCCGGAAGGCGGGCGTGGGGGAGGGGATCGCCTCGGCCCGGCGCAGTACGGCCACGATGGAGGTGCCCGTCTCGGTGCGCAGCCGGGTCTCGCCCAGCACCCGCCCGTTCCAGTACGACACGGCCGACAGCTCGAACCGCTCGGCGACCAGGCCGAGCTCGGTCGTCGACAGCAGGTTGGGCCGGTGCTCCGAGGACATCAGGGCGTCGACGAGGGCGCCCGACTCGCCCGGGTTGAGCCGCATGGACAGGGCGCAGGCGTCGGGGTCGTCCTCCCGGTAGGCGCTCAGCGTCCGCGCCCCGTCCTTGTGCGCGACCACGGACAGGCGGCGCTGCTCCCGCGTGGTCAGGTCGTACCGCACACCGATTCCCGGCAGCGGTGTGCTGCTCAGTCGTGGAGCACCCATGGCTGTCCCCTGTCTGCTTGATCATGCGTTGTCTAAAGACACTCTAAAAGACCGGGGCGAGGTATCCCTAAAAATTCGAGGTCAAAGGCCATGCTTGCGACCGCCTGCAATTGACATGGCTATGAGTGGATACCTATTCTCGACGGGTGTCCGACTCCAGCGCTTCCCACCGGGAACTCGACCGCGTGGCCGCCGAGCTCGCGGCCTGTCTCCCCGCGCTGCACCGGGCCCTCGACCGGCGGGTGGCCGGTGACTATCCCCACCCGAAGCCGCCCGAGGCGCAGCTCGCGCTGCTGCGGTTCGTCTCCCGGCAGGAGGGCGCCACGGTCCGCGAGGCCGCGGGCGCGCTGCTGATGAAGCCCAACAACGTCAGTGCCCTGGTCTCCCAGATGACCGGACAGGGGCTCCTGGAACGCCGGCCCGACCGCGCCGACAAGCGGGTCGCCCATCTGCACACCACGGCCACGGCCCGCCGCCGGCTCGCCGAGGTCCGCCGGCTCGAGACCGGCTTCCTGCGCGAGGCCCTCCAGTCCCTCACCGACGGCGAGATGGACGCCCTCGGCTCCGTCACGGGCGCGCTCACGTCACTGACCCGCGCGCTCCGCCCCACGGATCACTGACACTCCAGAACGGGAACACGCCCTCCGGCAGCGGAGGGCGCGGTCGCCGTGGGCGGACACCGGACACCTCTTCCTCCGCACCCGAATGATCGGACAAGGCCCTCCCATGCCGTCCACCTCCGTGGATCAGTTCCCCCTGCCCGCACGCACCGAGGCACCGCCGAAGGCGGCGGGCCGGCGGTCCAACGCCTGGCTCACCCTGTGCGCCGTCGCCTTCGGCCTCTTCATGGTCCAGCTCGACGCGTCCGTCGTCGCCATCGCCAACCCCGAGATCGGCCGCGAACTGAACGCGTCCACCGCCGAGTTGCAGTGGGTGACCAACGCCTATCTGCTCGCCCTCGCGGCCAGCCTCATCCTCGGCGGCAAGCTCGGCGACCGGTTCGGGCGCCGCACCTACTACCTCACCGGAGTCGTCGGGTTCACCCTCGCCTCGGTGGCCATCGGCCTGTCCGGGTCCATCACCGGCGTCGTCGCCTTCCGGGCCCTCCAGGGCTTCTTCGGCGGCCTGCTGATGCCCAACACCCTCGGCCTGCTCCGCGCCGTGTTCCCGCCGCGGAAGTTCGGCATGGCCGTCGGCATCTGGGCGATGGTCTCGGCCGTGTCGACGGCGCTCGGCCCCATCGTCGGCGGCCTGCTCGTCGAGAACGTGAGCTGGGAGTCCGTCTTCTACGTCAACGCGCCCATCGGCGTCGTCGCCCTCGTCTTCAGCGCGTTCGTCCTGCCCGAGAGCAGGAACTCCACCGGACGGCACCGCTTCGACCTCCCCGGCGTCGTCCTGCTCGCCCTCGGCCTGCTCGGCGTGGTCTTCGGCGTCGTCAAGGGCGAGACCTGGGACTGGGCCTCGGCCGGCACCTGGAGCGCCATCGGCGCGGGCCTCGCCGTCCTGCTCGTCTTCGGGCGGTACGAGACGCGCGTCGAGCACCCGCTGCTCCCGATGCGGCTGTTCCGCAACCGGGCGCTGGCCACCGGCGCCGTCATCACCGCGCTGAACTTCTTCGTGATGCTCGGCGTGATCTTCTTCGTCATGCTCTACCTGCAGAACGTACGCGGCCTCTCGCCCGTCGAGGCCGGCGTCCGCACCCTGCCGCTGAGCCTGGCCTCCCTCGTCGCCTCCCCGCTCGGCGCCGCACTGACCCAGCGCTTCGGCGCCCGCCTCACGATGCCGCTCGGCATGGTGCTCCAGGCCGCCGCCTGCTTCGGCATGCTCACCTGGCGGACCGACTCCTCCTACGCCACGATGTGGCCGCCGTTCATCGCCCTCGGCCTGGGCGTCGGCATGGTGCTGGCCGCCTCCTCCGACGCGATCGTGGGCAACGCGCCGGTCGAGGACGGCGGGGTGGCCGGCGGCCTCCAGGCCACGATGCTCCAGATCGGCGGCGCGCTGGGCACGTCCGTGCTGGTCTCCCTGATCAGCGGCCGGGTCGACGCGACCCTCCGTACGGAGCTGACCGGCGCCGGGGTCCCCGCGGCCGTGGCCGACCGGCTCGAGGGCGCGAAGGACGCGGTGGCGATGGGTGTCTCCCCGGTGTCCGGCGACATGTCCGCGCAGCTCAGGGCCGCGATCGTCAACGGGAGCGGGGAGGCGTTCCTGAACGGGGTGCATGTCGCGGTGGTGGTCACCGGGGTGCTGTGCGTTGTCGGTGCGGTGCTTGCCGCCGGGGGCGTCCGGCCGGGTCGCGACGGGGCCGCGGGCTGAGGTCGCGGTCCCGCCCCGACCGTCGCCGCGGGGGCGGAACCGTTCACCCCTTGGGCACGCGGTCGTCCGTCGCGCCGTCGTGGCCGGGCGCGCCGTTCCCCGCGCCCCCGAGGAGCGCCCCCGCGGGGACGCTCCTCGTCGGTCGCGTGGGGGTGGGTCAGCCGGGTACCCGGC
>NZ_JBHWHV010000104.1:0-17935 GCF_042732375.1 Streptomyces sp. NPDC059785 | reverse complement strand
CGTCCGAAGCCCGCCCCCCCCCCCCCCCCCCCACCCCCCCCCCCCCCACCACAGCCCACCCCCCCCCCGCCCCCCGCGGCCGCGCCCGCAGCCCCCCGCCCCCCCCCGGCCCCCCGGCCCCGCCTCCTCACAAGTCCAGCAGCTCCCGTGCCCGTACCGGCAGCCCCGTCTCGAAGGAGTGGTTGGCCGCGAGGCCCGTGACGAGGGAGCGCGCGCCCGCGGTGGCGTCGGCGGCCCGGCCCAGCGGGTCGGGGTCGGTCCGTTCGCCGAAGAGGTCCGCCAGCATCCGGACGTCGCCGCCGCCGTGCCCGCCCTCGCCGGTCGCGGTCTCCACCTCGCGCGGCGGTTCCCAGAAGCGGCGCAGCAGCAGTTCGGTGCGCCCGGCGTCGTCGCCGACCGCGGCGCCGTGCAGCACCGGGTTCGCGCCGTCGCCCCGGGCGTCGGGGCGGGCCCAGGTGGACTCCTCGACCAGCAGCTCCAAGCGGCCCTCGCTGCCGTTGAAGGAGATGCGGTAGCCCTCCCAGGGCGCGTACGCGGTGAGGTGGTAGGTGAGGGTGGCGCCGGAGCCGTACCGCACCAGGACCGCCATGTCGTCCTCGATGGTGATGCCGGGTCCGAAGACGTTCCGGTCGCGGTGGTAGCCGTCCTCGGCCTCCGCGTCGAGGTAGAGGGCGCGCAGGACGGAGGAGTCCGCGAGGCGTACGGCGAAGGGGTCGCCGTCGGCGGCGGGGGAGCCGTGGGCCCGGTCGTAGGGGCGGGCGAGGCCGTGGCGCGTGCCGGCCGTGTCACCGTAGAAGAACAGGCCGCCCTGCGCGTAGACGGTCTCCGGGGCGCTGTCGAGCCACCAGTTGACCAGGTCGAAGTGGTGGGTGGCCTTGTGCACCATCAGGCCGCCGGAGTCGGCCTTCTCGCGGTGCCAGCGGCGGAAGTAGTCGGCGCCGTGCCGTACGTCGAGCAGCCACTCGAAGTGCACCGAGCCGACCTCGCCCACGGCGCCGTCGGCGAGGAGTTCCCGGACGGCCGAGTGCACCGGGTTGTAGCGGTAGTTGAAGGCCACCCGAACCTCGCGGCCGGTGCGCCGGCGGGCGTCCAGGATGCGGCGGGCCCGGTCCGCGTCGGTGGTCATCGGCTTCTCGGTGACGACGTCGCAGCCCGCTTCGAGGGCCGCCACGATGTAGTGGTCGTGGGTGCGGTCCACCGAGCACACCACCACCAGGTCGACGCGCTCGCGGCGCAGCATCAGGGCGAAGTCCTCGGCCGCGTACGCCGGTACGGGCGCCCGGCCCGGATGGTCGGCGGTGATCCAGTCGTTGTGCACGGCCATCCGGTGCGCGTTGACGTCGCAGAAGCCGACCAGGTCGACGCGGTCGGCGTACGGGCCGGACAGCGCCTCGGTGAAGAACCGGGCGCGGGCGCCGAGGCCGACCACGGCGCAGCGGCGGCGGGGTGCGGTGCCGGGAGTCATACGGTCTCCGTTCAGCGGCACGGTGACGCGCCGGCCGCGACGGCCCGCGTCACCTGTGATTCTCGGTACGGGTCTTGTAGTGACATCCGCACATTACCTAGGGTCCGACTGCGTGCAAGCGCTTTCCGATCCAGGGACGATCCAGGGACGACCGATGCGGAAAGGTGATCCACACATGCCCGGAAACAGGACGGCGAAGTCCTGCGCGGCGGCGGCGGTCCTCGCGCTCTGCGCGGCGCTCACCGGCTGCTCGGGATCGTCGGGTTCGGACAGCGCGGGCGGCCGGGTGGTCCTGCGCTACAGCTGGTGGGGCAATCCCGACCGGGCGGCCAGGACCGAGCAGGCACTCGCGCTGTTCGAGAAGAAGCACCCGGACATCGAGGTGCAGACCTCGTTCTCCGGATACGACGCCTACAAGCAGAAGCTGGCGACCCAGGCGGCCGGCGGCGACGCCCCCGACGTGATGCAGCTCGACTACCGCATGATCGACCAGTACGCCTCGGGCGGCGTCCTCCTCGACCTCGGGGAGCGCGGATCCGACCTGGACACCGGCGAGATGGACGCCGGGCTGCTCGCCACGGGCAAGGCCGACGGCAAGCAGTACGCCGTCCCGCAGGCGCGCGGCACCGAGACCGTCGTCTACGACACCGGGGTGTGGAAGTCCTCCGGGGTCGCGCCGCCCCGCCAGGGCTGGACCTGGAGCGAATGGGCCGAGACCATGCGGCAGTTGGCGAAGAAGACGGGCAGACCGGGCGCCACCGACCCGGGCCAGAGCGAGGACGCCTTCGAGGTGTGGCTGCGCGGCCGGGGCAAGTCCCTCTACACCGAGGACCGCGGGCTCGGCTTCACCGCCGACGACCTGACCGAGTGGTGGACCTTCGCCGACGGGCTGCGCCGCGAGGGCGCGGTCTCGCCCGCCGAGCAGACCACCCAGCTCGACGGCTCGGTGGAGAACACCCCGCTCGGCCGCGGCAAGGCGGTCTCCGACTTCAACTGGGACGCGCCGAGCAGCGGTTTCCTCGCGCTGATCCCGGACGGCGTGACGCTCGCGCCGATGCCGTCGGGCGAGGACGGCACCCCGGGGCAGTACTTCAAGCCGTCGATGTTCATGGGCGTGGCGGCCGACTCGGGGCATCCGGCCGAGTCCGCCCAGCTGATCGACTTCATGCTGAACGACGCCGACGCGGCGAAGATCCTCGGCGCGACCCGCGGCATCCCGGTCAACGAGTCGATCCGCGAGGCGCTGGCCCCGGAGCTGAAGGACTTCGACAAGACCGTCTCCGACTACCAGGACTCCCTCGACGGCTCCCTGAAGACCCCGCCCCAGGCGCCCCCGTCGGGCGACAGCGCCCTCCAGACCACCTTCGCGCGCGACTACGACCAGGTCTCGTACGAGCGGATGTCGCCTCGCGAGGCGGCCGAGAACTACGTCACCGAGGCGAAGGCGGAGCTGCGGTCATGACCACCACCGACATACCGGCGCCCGCCCGCACCACGGCCGCCGCCCCGAAACGGCCCCGGCGCCGCCGCGAGGGCGCCGCCTGGGTGTTCCTCTCGCCCTGGGTGCTCGGCGCCGCCGTGCTCACCCTGCTCCCGATGGCCGTCTCGCTCTACCTGTCCTTCACCGACTACGACCTGTTCAACGCCCCGCACTGGGTGGGCCTGCGCAACTACACGCAGATGTTCACCGAGGACCCGCGCTACTGGCGCTCGGTCGTCGCGACCCTCACCTACGTCGTCGTCGCCGTACCGCTCCAGCTCGCGCTCGCCCTCGTCGTGGCGCTCGCGCTGAAGAACATGCGGCGCGGCCGGGGCTTCTACCGCTCCGCCTTCTACGCGCCCTCCCTGCTCGGCGCCTCCATGTCCGTCGCGCTGGTCTGGCGGGCGATCTTCAACGACGGCGGCACGGTCGACCATCTGCTCGGCACCGGCGGCTGGGTCAACCGGCCCGGCTGGGCGCTGCTCGCGGTGGCCCTGCTGACGGTGTGGCAGTTCGGCGCGCCCATGGTCATCTTCCTGGCCGGACTCCAGCAGATCCCCGGCGAGCTGTACGAGGCGGCCGAGGTGGACGGCGCGGGCCGGTGGCGGCAGTTCCGCTCGATCACCGTCCCCATGCTGTCCCCGGTGATCTTCTTCAACCTGGTGCTCCAGACGATCCAGGCGTTCCAGGTGTTCACGCCCGCCTTCGCGGTCAGCGCGGGCAAGGGCGGCCCGGCCGACTCCACGCTCTTCTACACGCTCTACCTCTACGACCGCGGCTTCGTCGCCTCCCACATGGGCTACGCCTCCGCGATGGCCTGGGTGCTGCTGCTGGTCATCGGCGCCGTCACCGCGGTGCTGTTCCGCACCTCGCGCTCCTGGGTCTTCTACGCGTCCGAGGGGGACCGATGACCACGACATCCACGTCCGTCACCGCCACGGCCACCGCCACCGACTCCAGAGGGCCGGGCGCCCGGCGGCGTCTCGTACTGCACCTGGCCTGTCTGGCCGCGCTGCTCGTCATGCTCTACCCGCTGGCCTGGCTGCTCGCCACCTCGCTCAAGCCCGCGGACGAGGTCATCGCCAGCCTGAACCTGCTCCCCAGCCACCTGGAGTGGTCGAACTACTCGACCGCCCTGGACGGCGTGAACGACGTCTCCGTGTGGCGGCTGCTCGGCAACTCGCTGCTCATCGCGGGCGGCGCCGTCGTCGGCAACGTCCTGTCGTGCTCGCTCGCCGCGTACGCCTTCGCGCGGCTGCGCTTCCGCTTCAGGGGGCCGCTGTTCGCGTTCATGATCGCGACGATCATGCTGCCGCACCACGCGGTGCTGATCCCGCAGTACATCATCTTCAACCGGCTCGGCATGGTGAACACCTACTGGCCGCTGATCCTGCCCAAGTTCCTCGCCACGGAGGCGTTCTTCGTCTTTCTCATCGTGCAGTTCATGCGGGGGCTGCCGCGTGAGCTGGAGGAGGCGGCACGGATCGACGGCTGCGGGCCGTTCCGGAGCTTCTTCTCCGTCATCCTCCCCCTGACCCGGCCCGCGCTGATCACCACCGCGATCTTCACCTTCATCTGGACCTGGAACGACTTCTTCACCCAGCTCATCTACCTCTTCTCACCGGAGAAGTTCACGCTGACCCTGGCGCTGAGGTCGTTCGTCGACGCCTCCAGCCAGTCGGCGTTCGGCCCGATGTTCGCGATGTCGGTGATCGCCCTGCTGCCCATCGTCCTGTTCTTCCTCGCCTTCCAGCGCTTCCTGGTGGAGGGCATGGCGAACTCGGGGATCAAGGGATGAGCGCGGAACGAGGGAGCAGCGGGGGCCGTACGACGCGGGAGCCCGGCGAGATCTTCGGGCCGCGGATGACACTCTTCGCGGACGTGCTCAGCGTGGGCGCGGCCACGGCCCTGGTCTGTCTGCCGCTGATCACGGTGCCCGCCGCGCTCTCCACGGCGTGCGCCGTGCTGCGCGGTGCGGGCCGGGACGAACCCGCCACCGCCGGACGGTACTTCACACTGCTGCGGCACCGGCTGCGCTCCGGCGACCTGGCCGCCGGGGCCGTCGCCCTGGCCGGTGCGCTGCTGCTCGCCGCCGATCTGGCGCTGGCGGGTGCGGGGCTGCCGGGCGCGCCGCTGTTCGCGCTGGTGGCCGCCGTGATCGGCGCGTGCGCCGCCGTGACCGGGCTGCGGGCCTGCGCCCGCCCGGAGTCCGTCACCGACTGGCGCGCCGCGGTGCGCGCCGCCGCCGGGGACGCGGTGCGTGACGCGGGCGGCAGCACCCTGGTCCTCCTCGCTCTCGCGACGGCCGCCCTGTGCGCGTGGATGCTGCTGCCGCTCGCCTTCCTCGCGCCGGGCCCGCTGGCCCTCGCCCTGACCGCCGTGGACGTACGGCGCCAGGGTTGACCCCGGCTTCCGCGGGGGCTTTCAGCGCTAACTCAACGTGTGTAGAATTCAACGCCAGTTGATAACTTGGCGTCGAGTGACGGTGAGGCCCGTGAAGGCGACCGGCAAGGGCAAGGGACGCACGGAGTACGACGTGATCGTGGTCGGCGGGGGGTTCGCGGGGTCGCTGCTCGCCGCCGTACTGGCCCGGGGCGGGGTGCGTACCGCGCTGCTGGAGCGCGCGGCGGAACCCCGCTTCGCCGTCGGCGAGACGATGGTGCCGTACGCCGCCTCCCTGGCCCGGCTGATCGCCCGCCGCTACGGCGTGCCCGAGGCGGAGTCGCTGTGCAGCTTCGACGGCGTCGCCCGCGACGTCTCCGCCGGCTGCGGCGCGATGCGCGGCATGGGCTTCGTCTACCACCGGGCGGGCCTGCGCCAGCACCCCGCCGAGATCTGCCAGGTGGTCAACCCGTCGGTCGTACCGCCGCCGCCGCACCTGTACCGCCGCGACGTCGACGCCCACCTGCTCACCGTAGCCCGGCGGTACGGGGCGGCGGTGCGCACCGGCCCCGCCGGGCACGTGGCCGGCCTGGACATCGCCCCGGACACGGGTGTCACGGTCCGCACCGGCGACGGCTCCGCGCTCACCGCGCGGTACGTCGTCGACGCGGCGGGCCGGGCCTCGCCCGTCGCGCGGGAGCTGGGCCTGCGCGAGGAGCTGCCCCGGGCCCGCCACCACTCCCGGAGCCTGTTCACGCACATGACCGGCGTCACCCCGTACGACGAGACGCCCGCCGGACGCCACCACGGCCAGCCCGCGCGCTGGCACGCGGGCACCCTGCACCACGTCTTCGACGGCGGCTGGCTCTGGGTCGTCCCGTTCGACAACCATCCGCGCTCCCGCAGCGGCCTGTGCAGCGTCGGACTCACCCTGGACCCCCGCCGGTACCCGGCCGTCGCGGGCAGCTCGCCGCAGCGGGAGTTCGACGCCTTTTTGTCCCAATTCCCCGATGTGGCGCGGCAGTTCACGCACGCCGTGCCCGCCCGCCCGTGGACCGCCACGGGCCGCCTCCAGTACTCCTCCCGGCAGCTCGTCGGCGACCGCTACTGCCTCGCCGGGCACGCCGCCGGATTCGTCGACCCGCTCTACTCGCGCGGCCTCGCGCACAGCCTGGAGACCGTCAACGCCCTCGCCCGGCGGCTGATCGACGCCTCCCGCGACGGCGACTGGAGCACACCCCGCTTCGCCTACGTCGAAGACCTCCAGCGGGCGCAGTTCGCCGCCCACGACGACCTGGCGTACGCCTCCTTCGTCGCCTTCCGCGACTTCGGCCTCTTCAACGCCGTGCTGCGGACCTGGACCGTGAGCACCGTGCTCGGCGCGCTCGCCGTGGAGAACGCCACCGCCGCGTACGGCAGGAGCGGCGACGACGCCGTCCTCCAGGGTTTGGAGGACGCCCGGCACCCCGGCTCACCGCTGCCGGGCAGCGACCACTTCAACGCCCTCGGGCCGCTGACCCGCGCCCTGTGCGCGGAGGTCGAGGCCGGCACCCGCACCCCGCGGGACGCGGCGGACCGGATCTTCGACACCGTACGGCGGGCCGACTACCTGCCGCCCTCGCTCGGTCTCGGCGACCCGGCCGACCGGTTCTTCCACAACACCCCCGCCCGGATCGTGCGGGCCGCCCGCTGGGTCCGCACCGACGCTCCCGACGACGTCGGCGCGCTCCTCAAGGGCGCCATGGGCGGCCTGCTCAGAGAGCGACTGCGCGGTCTGCGCGGTCCCGCATAGCCGGTCGCGCCGCCGCCGTGCACGGTCCGGCAGGCGCTCGTGCCGTCACCGCGCACCGGCCGGCCGTCCCGGCCGACGACAAGGAGAGAGCACGTGGACTCAACGGGCACTTCAGCACGCGACGACCTCGCGCCGTCCGAGAGGGAGACGTACGACGTCGCGATCCTCGGCTCCGGTGTCGCCGGATCGCTGCTCGGGGCGATCCTGGCGCGGCACGGCAGCAAGGTCCTGCTCCTGGACGCCGGCTCGCACCCGCGCTTCGCGATCGGCGAGTCGACGATCCCGTTCACCCTGGTGTCGCTGCGCACCCTCGCGGAACGCTACGACGTCCCCGAGATCGCCGCGCTCGCCTCGTTCACCGACACCACCCGCACCATCGGCCCCCGCTTCGGCGTCAAGCGGCACTTCGGCTTCCTGCTGCACCACGAGGACGCGCCGCAGAACCCGCGCGAGGTCAACGAGTTCAACACCCCGCCCCAGCTCCTGCACGAGGCCGCCCACCTGTTCCGCCAGGACACCGACTCCTGGCTCTTCCAGGTCGCCGTCAAGTACGGCTGCCGGGCCCGGCAGAACTTCTTCGTCGACGACATCGACTTCGACGGCTCCGGGGTCACCCTGGCCGGGCGCGGCGGCGAGTACCGGGCACGCTACCTCGTGGACGCCAGCGGCTTCCGCTCACCGGTGGCGGAGAAGTTCGGCCTGCGCGAGGACCCCTGCCGGTTCAAGCACCACTCGCGCTCCATCTGGAACCACGTCGTCGACCTCACCCCCACCGACCGGCTCTTCGACCACCTCCCGGACAGCCAGCGCCCGCCCGTTCCCTGGTACGAGGGCACCGTGCACCACATGTTCGACCGCGGCTGGGCCTGGGTCATCGGCTTCAACAACAACAAGTGGTCCAAGAACCCGCTGTGCAGCGTCGGCATGACCGTCGACCCGCGCCGCTTTCCCAAGCCCGGAGGAGTCGCCCCCGAGGAGGACTTCGCCCGGCTCGCGGCACCCTTCCCCGACATCGTCCGGCAGTTCGAGGGCATGAAGCCGGTACGGGAATGGACCTCGACCGGACGGCTCCAGTACTCCTCCCGGCAGACCGCGGGCGACCGCTGGTTCCTGCTCTCGCACGCCGCGGGCTTCCTCGACCCGCTGTTCTCCCGCGGTCTGTCCAACACCACCGAGGCCCTGAACGTGCTGGCCCGGCGGCTGCTGCGCGCGGTGCGGGACGACGACTTCTCCGGCGACCGGTTCGCCCCCGTGGACCGGCTCCAGCAGTCGCTGTTCGACTACAACGACTCCCTGGTGAACTCGGCCTTCATCTCCTGGTGCGACTACGACCTGTGGAGCGCGGTCTTCCGGATCTGGGCCTGGGGCGCCAACGCGGGCGTCTACCGGATGCAGACCGCGCTGACCAAGTTCCGCAAGGACGGCCGCGACCAGCACTTCACCGACCTGGAGGAGGTGCCCTACCCGGGCCTGTACTGGCCCGACCACGACGGCTTCGCCGAGCTGTACGAGACGATGGTCAAGAGCTGCGAGGCGGTCGAGGCCGGTGCCGTCACCGCCGCGGACGCCGCCGACCTGCTCTACGACCGGCTGCTCGCGGCCGACTTCGTACCCAAGCACTTCGGGTACGCCGAGCGCGACGTCCGCTTCCTGAACCCGCAGCCCAGGACGCTGCTGCGGATGGTCCGCTGGGCCGCCACCGAGGCCGACCCCGTCGTCCGCAGGCTCGTCCTGGGCAACGGACGGGAGGCGGTCAAGGCCCGGCTGCGCGGCAAGAAGCTGTTCTGACGTACGGACGTACGGACGTACGGACGTACGGACGTGAGGACGTGAGGACGTGAGGACGTGAGGACGTGAGGACGTGAGGACGTAAGGGTGCAAGGACACAGGGCGGCCGCCCGGCGCGGGCGGCCGCCCACCGGCCCGTGGCGGAGCCGCCGGACGGCCCCGGGGTCCGCGTGAACCGGCCGGCGGGACCCCTTGATAGGGTTCCGGAGCCAGTCGAGCCACATCCGAGGCCAGGGAATCCGGTGCGAATCCGGAACTGACGCGCAGCGGTGAGGGGGACGGGCGGGGCATCGACGCCACTGGGAGCAGCGCCCGCGACGGCCGTACGGCCGGCACGGACAGTTCCCGGGAAGGCGCCCCGGCCGGACGAACCCGAGTCCGAAGACCTGCTGGCCCCTCCGCGCCCCCGTGCGGGGAGGACGTCCGTAGGCCAGGCTCCGCGTCCGAGCCCCGACAACCGAGGCATGCCCGTGCTCCGCATTCCCCCGCTCCGTGCCCCCCGCCGCACCGCGGCCCTGCTCCTCGCCCCCGCACTGCTGCTCACCGCCTGCGGCGGCTCCGGCGCCGACGGCGCGAAGGCGGAGGAGTCCGCCGCCGGATACCCCCGCACCATCGACAACTGCGGCCGCCAGGTCACCCTGAAGTCGGCCCCGCGGCACGCCGTCTCCCTCAACCAGGGCAGCACCGAGATCCTGCTCTCCCTCGGCCTCGGGGACCGGCTCGCGGGCACCGCGACCTGGACCGACCCGGTGATGAAGGGCCTGGAGAAGGCGAACGCGAAGGTGCCGCGGCTCGCGGACAACAACCCCTCGTTCGAGAAGGTGCTGGACGCCGAGCCCGACTTCGTCACCGCGTCCTTCGTCTCCACGCTCGGCAAGGGCGGCGTCGCCACCCGCGACCAGTTCGAGGACCTGGGCGTGCCCACGTACGTCTCGCCCGCCGACTGCTCCGACGGCGGCAAGGACAACGACAGCGGCGGCGACGGCTCCCGCGGCAAGGCGCTCACCCTCGACACCGTCTACGGCGAGATACGCGACCTCGCGCACGCCTTCGGCGTCGACGCGCGCGGCGAGAAGCTCGTCGCCGGGCTGAAGCAACGGGTGAGTGAGGCGACCGACGGGCTCGACGCCTCGGGCGTCTCCCTCATGTACTGGTTCGCCAACTCCCAGTCGCCCTACCTCGCCGGCTGCTGCGGCGCCCCCGGCGCCATCACCCGCGCCCTCGGCGCCGAGAACGTCTTCTCCGACACCCACGACGAGTGGCCGCAGATCAACTGGGAGACCGTCGCCGACCGCGACCCCGACGTCATCGTCCTCGGTGACCTGACCCGCAAGTCGCAGACCGCCGAGACCGCCGAGGCGAAGATCCACTTCCTGGAGACCAACGCCGCCACCCGCAACCTCACCGCGGTGAAGAAGAAGCGGTACGTCCTGCTCAGCGGGCAGGCGATGAACCCGTCCATCCGCACGGTCGAGGGGATCGAGCAGGTCGCGGCGGGGCTGCGCGACTTCGGGCTCGCGAAGTGAGGAAGCACATGGGGCCGCGTCCGGAGCCGACGCCGCATTCGGGTACGGCGCCGTGTCCGGACACGGCGCCGCGCCTGTGGGTGCGTACCGCGCTGCTCACGGCCGGCGGGCTGCTCGCGCTCGTGGTGTCCGTCGCCCTGGCCGTCACCATCGGGCCCGCCGACATCTCCACGGCCGACGTCTGGGCGGCCGCCGCCGCCCACCTCGGCCTCGGCGAGAGCACGCTCGCGCCACTGCGGGACGGCATCGTGTGGAACCTGCGCATGCCCCGCACCCTGCTCGCCGCCGTGTGCGGGGCGGGGCTCGCGCTGTGCGGGGCGGTCATGCAGTCGCTGCTGCGCAATCCGCTGGCCGACCCGTTCGTGCTCGGCGTCTCCTCCGGCGCGTCCACCGGCGCCGTCGCCGTCGTCGTGCTCGGGGTGGGCGGCGGCGCCGTCTCGCTCTCCGCGGGCGCGTTCGCCGGGGCGCTGCTCTCCTTCGGGCTCGTACTGCTGCTCAGCCACAGCCTCGGCGGCAGCACCGACCGGGTCGTCCTCTCCGGGGTCGCAGCCATGCAGCTGTTCTCCGCGCTCACCTCGTTCGTAGTGCTGACCTCCGCCGACGCCGAGACCACCCGGGGCGTGCTGTTCTGGCTGCTCGGCTCGCTCACCGGGGCCGGCTGGGGCGAGGTGCTGCTGTGCGCGGTGCTGCTCGCCGCGGTGCTGCTGGTCTGCCTCGGGCACGCCCGCACCCTGGACGCGTTCGCGTTCGGCGAGGAGGCCGCGGCGGCGCTCGGCGTACGGGTGGCCAGGACCCGGCTGATCCTGCTCTGCGCCACGGCGCTGCTCACCGCGGCCCTGGTCGCCTGCGCCGGTGCGATCGGCTTCGTCGGCCTGGTGCTGCCGCACGCGACCCGCGCCCTCACCGGCCCCGGCCACGCCCGCCTGCTGCCGGTCACGGCGCTGGCCGGCGCCGTCTTCCTGGTCTGGGTGGACACCGCCGCCCGCACCGTCATCGACCCCCAGGAGGTCCCCGTGGGCGTGGTGACGTCCCTCATCGGCGTACCGGCGTTCGTCGCGGTGCTGTACCGGGGCCGGAGGAAGACGTGACGGGCGCCGGTCCCGGGGGGCGGGCACGGGCGACGGGCCCTGCCGGGGCGGGCCGTCCCGGTGGGGTGGGCGGGGCGCCGGTTGCGGGGGAGGGGCGGGATCCGGGCGTCGTGGACGACGCCTGTACCGGCGTTCGTCGCGGTGCTGTACCGGGGCCGGAGGAAGACGTGACGGGCGCCGGTCCCGGGGGGCGGGCACGGGCGACGGGCCCCGCCGGGGCGGACCGTCCCGCTGAAACGGACCGTCCCGCCGCGACGGACCGTCCCGGCGGGGTGGGCGGGGCGCCGGTCCCGGGGGAGGAGCAGGCTCCGGGTGCTCTGGACGGCGGGCTGCGGGCCGAGCGGGTCGGGTGGCGGGTCGGCGGGCGGCTCGTCGTCGACGGGGTCACCCTCGTGCTGCGGCCCGGCGAGACGGTCGGGCTGCTCGGGCCCAACGGGTCCGGGAAGTCGACCCTGCTCCGGCTGCTCGCCGGTGTCCTCGCCCCCTCCGCCGGAGTCGTCACCCTGGACGGCCGGCCCCTGCGGCGGACCGGACGCCGTGCCGTCGCGCGCCGCGTCGCCACCGTAGACCAGCACTCCCACACCCAGACCGAACTGACCGTCCGCGACGTCGTCGCCCTCGGCCGCATCCCGCACCGCAGCGCCTGGTCGTCCGCCACCGCCGAGGACGCCCGCGCCGTCACGGCCGCGCTGGAGCGCACCGGGCTCACCGACCGGGCCGGCCAGTCCTGGCACACCCTCTCCGGCGGCGAACGCCAGCGCACCCAGATCGCCCGCGCGCTGGCCCAGGAACCTCGCGAGCTGCTGCTCGACGAGCCGACCAACCACCTGGACATCCAGCACCAGCTCGACCTGCTCGACCTGGTCGCGGGCCTGCCGGTCACCACCGTCATCGCCCTGCACGACCTCAACATCGCCGCGATGTACTGCGACCGGCTGCTGGTCCTGCGGGACGGCCGCGCCGTCGCCGAGGGCACCCCCGCCGACGTCCTGACCCCGTCGCTCATCGAGCGCGTCTACGGTGTCCGCGCCGAGGTCACCGCGGAGCCCGGCCACCCGGTGATCCGCTTCCTGCGCCGGCAGCCGCCCCCGCCCGTACGGTGACCACCACCCGACCGTCCAGGACCCGCCCGGCACCGTAAGGGAGCCGAGACGTAAGAGATGCGTCAACGGCGGGCGGGCCGCTGTATGGGAAGCGTCAACGGCGCTCGGATCCGGCCGGCGGGGAGGTTTCCTCGGTCTGTCCGATCCGCTCGGTCCGCCCGGTTCGCTCGGTCCGCCCGGTCCGCACGCGGATTCCCGCAACACCTCCCAGGAGCTCGCGATGGCCGACCTGGCCCTCGTCCTCACCACGCTCGCGGTCTTCGCGCTGGTGGCCCTCGTCGCCAAGGGGGTGACGAAGCTGTGACCACCGAGAACGTCGTCGGTCTGATCGTGGCCGTCGCCCTGCTCGGCTACCTCGTCCTCGCCCTGATCTTCCCGGAGAGGTTCTGAGGCCGCCATGGGTCCCGTACTCGCGGGAGCGCTCCAGCTCCTCGCTCTCATCGGCGCTCTGGCGCTCGTACACATACCTCTCGGCACCTGCATGGCCAAGGTCTACTCCTCGCCCCGGCACCTGCGGGTGGAGAAGTGGATCTACAGGGGCATCGGTGCCGCCCCGGACACGTCGATGCGCTGGCCCGCGTACCTGCGCGGGGTTCTCGCCTTCTCGGCCGTCGGCGTCCTCTTCCTCTATCTGCTCCAGCGGGTGCAGGGCGTGCTGCCCGGCTCGCTCGGCTTCGGCTCGGTCAACCCGGCGCAGGCGTTCAACACCGCCGCGTCCTTCGTCACCAACACCAACTGGCAGTCGTACTACGGCGAGCAGACCATGGGGCACGTCGTGCAGACCGCCGGTCTCGCCGTGCAGAACTTCGTGTCGGCGGCCGTCGGCATGGCGGTGGCCGTGGCACTCGTACGGGGCTTCGCCCTCCCCCACTCCCGACAACGCTCGAGCGGGGGGACCCCCATGCGCACAGGTGAACTCGGCAACTTCTGGACCGATCTCGTGCGTGGCACGGTCCGGATCCTGCTGCCCGGCGCGGCGATCGCCGCCGTCGTCCTCGTGGCGTGCGGTGTGATCCAGAACTTCTCCGGCATCCACGAGGTCGGCCAGTTCACGGGTGGTGCGCAGCAGTGGAACGGCGGCGCGGTCGCCTCCCAGGAGGCGATCAAGGAGCTGGGCACCAACGGCGGCGGCTACTTCAACGCCAACTCCGCCCACCCCTTCGAGAACCCCACCCCGTTCACCAACCTCTTCGAGATCTTCCTGATCCTGGTGATCCCGTTCTCGCTGACCCGCACCTTCGGGCTGATGGCCGGCTCGGTGAAGCAGGGCTACGCGATCCTCGCCACCATGGCCACCGTCTGGCTCGCCTTCACGGGCCTGATGATGTGGACCGAATTCGCCCACCACGGCTCCGCGCTCCAGGCCGCGGGTGGGGCGACGGAGGGCAAGGAGGTCCGCTTCGGCGTCGGCGGCTCGTCGCTCTTCGCGGTGGCGACCACGCTGACCTCGACCGGCGCGGTCGACTCCTCCCACTCCTCCTTCACCGGCCTCGGCGGCGGTGTCACCCTGCTCGGCATGGCGCTGGGCGAGATCGCGCCCGGCGGCACCGGCTCCGGCCTGTACGGCATGCTGATCATGGCGGTCATCGCGGTGTTCATCGCCGGACTCATGGTGGGCCGCACGCCCGAGTACCTGGGCAAGAAGATCGGCACCCGCGAGATGAAGTACGCGGCCTGCTACCTCCTGATCACGCCCGCACTGGTCCTGGTGTTCACCGCGGCCTCCATGGCCCTGCCCACCCCGCCCGCCTCGATGCTCAACCCCGGCGCGCACGGGTTCTCCGAGATCCTGTACGCCTACACCTCCGCGTCAAACAACAACGGCTCGGCCTTCGCCGGTCTGAACGCGAACACCGACTGGTTCAACGTCACGACCGCTCTGGCGATGCTGCTCGGCCGCTTCCTGCCCATGGTCTTCGTCCTGGCGCTGGCCGGTTCGCTCGCCGGGCAGCGGCCGGTGCCGGTCACCGCGGGCACCCTGCGCACCGAGAAGCCGCTGTTCACCGGCCTGCTCGTGGGCACCGTGCTGATCGTCACCGGCCTCACCTACTTCCCCGCCCTCGCCCTGGGCCCGCTCGCCGAAGGACTCGCGTGATGACCACCCGTACCGAAAGCAAGGGCCGGGTCGGCGCGGGCCTCTTCGATCCCGGACAACTGCTCAGGTCCCTTCCCGAGGCGGTCCGCAAGCTCGACCCGCGGGTGATGGTCAAGTCGCCCGTGCTGTTCGTGGTGTGGACCGGCTCGGTGCTCACCACGGTGTTCTCGTTCGCCGACCCCGGGGACTGGTTCGGCTGGACGATCAGTGCCTGGCTCTGGCTGACCGTGGTCTTCGCCAACCTCGCGGAGGCGGTCGCCGAGGGCCGCGGCAAGGCGCAGGCCGACACCCTGCGCCGGGCCAGGACCGACACGGTCGCGCGCAGGCTGCGCGCCGACGGAGCCGAGGAGCCGGTCCCCGGTACGGAGCTGCGGATCGGTGACCTGGTGGTCTGCGAGGCGGGTGACGTGATCCCCGGCGACGGTGACGTGGCCGAGGGTGTCGCGTCCGTCGACGAGTCGGCCATCACCGGCGAGTCCGCGCCGGTCATCCGTGAATCGGGCGGCGACCGCAGCGCGGTGACCGGCGGTACGAAGGTCCTCTCCGACCGCATCGTCGTCCGGATCACGACGAAGCCCGGCGAGACCTTCATCGACCGCATGATCGGCCTGGTCGAGGGCGCGGCCCGGCAGAAGACCCCGAACGAGACCGCGCTCAACATCCTGCTCGCCTCGCTGACGATCGTCTTCCTGCTCGCCTGTGCCACCCTGCCGCCCTTCGCCGACTACGCGGGCACGCACCTGACCCTGGTCGTGCTGGTGGCCCTGCTGGTCTGCCTGATCCCGACCACGATCGGCGCGCTGCTGTCCGCGATCGGCATCGCGGGCATGGACCGCCTGGTGCAGCGCAATGTGCTGGCCATGTCGGGCCGCGCGGTCGAGGCCGCGGGCGACGTCTCCACCCTGCTGCTGGACAAGACGGGCACCATCACGCTCGGCAACCGGCGGGCGGCCGAGTTCGTACCGGTGCGCGGCACCACGGCGGCCGAGGTCGCGGGCGCCGCCCAGCTCTCCTCGCTGGCCGACGAGACACCGGAGGGCCGCTCGATCGTCGTCCTGGCCAAGGAGAGGTACGGGCTGCGCGAGCGCCACCAGGGGGAGGTCGTCGGCGCCGAGTGGATCGCCTTCACCGCGCAGACCCGGATGTCCGGTGTGGACCTCGGCGGCCGCAGGGTCCGCAAGGGCGCGGCCGGTTCGATCACCAGCTGGGTCAGGGAACAGGGCGGAGACGCCGCCGGGGACGCCGACGCCGCAGCCGACCGGATCTCCGCGGCGGGCGGCACGCCGCTGCTGGTCGCGGTGGACGACGAGCGGGGCGCCCGCGTCCTGGGCGTCGTCCACCTCAAGGACGTCGTCAAGGACGGCATGCGCGAGCGGTTCGCCGAGCTGCGCGGCATGGGCATCAGGACCGTCATGATCACGGGCGACAACCCGCTGACGGCCGAGGCGATCGCCGACGAGGCGGGCGTGGACGACTTCCTCGCGGAGGCCACCCCCGAGGACAAGATGGCGCTGATCAAGCGGGAGCAGGCGGGCGGCAAGCTGGTCGCGATGACCGGCGACGGCACCAACGACGCGCCCGCGCTCGCCCAGGCCGACGTGGGCGTGGCCATGAACACCGGCACGTCGGCCGCCAAGGAGGCCGGCAACATGGTCGACCTCGACTCCGACCCGACCAAGCTGATCGAGATCGTCGAGATCGGCAAGCAACTGCTCATCACCCGGGGCGCGCTCACGACGTTCTCCATCGCCAACGACGTCGCGAAGTACTTCGCGATCATCCCCGCGCTGTTCGCGGCGGTCTACCCGGGCCTGGACAGGCTGAACGTCATGCGGCTGTCCTCGCCGGACTCCGCGATCCTGTCCGCGGTGGTCTTCAACGCGCTGGTCATCGTCGCGCTCGTGCCGCTCGCGCTGCGCGGGGTGCGGTACCGGCCGATGAGGGCGGACCGGATGCTCCGCCGCAACCTCGCCGTCTACGGCCTCGGCGGCCTCGTCGCCCCCTTCATCGGCATCAAGCTCATCGACGTCATCGTCTCCCTCGTCCCCGGGCTGTAACTCCTCGAAAGCGTGTCGATCACCATGAACAACTCGGTAACGAACACCGCCCGGCTGCTCGGCGCGGGCCTGCGCGCCCTCCTCGTCCTGACCCTGGTGACCGGCGTCCTCTACCCGCTGGCCGTCACCGGCGTCGCCCAGGGACTGTTCGCCGGCAGGGCGGACGGCTCCGAGGCCGCGGCGGACGGCGAGGCCGTCGGCTCGTCGCTGATCGGGCAGTCGTACGACCTGCCGCTGGAGAAGGGGCAGCGGACGCCGGAGGCCGACCTGAGGTGGTTCCAGGGCCGCCCGGCCGACGGGCTGGGCACCAACACCCTGAACACGCGGTACAAGCTGATCCTGTCCGGTGCCACCAATCTGTCCGCCGACAACGAGGAGTTGGTCCGGCGGGTCGAGGACGCCAAGGCGGCGGTCGTCCGGGACAACTCCGTGCCCGGCCACCCGGTCGACCCGGCGGACGTCCCCGCCGACGCGGTCACCTCCTCCGGCTCGGGGCTCGACCCGGACATCTCCCCGGCCTACGCCGCACTCCAGGTCCGCCGCGTCGCGGCGGAGAACCACCTGCCCGTCGCCCGGGTGGAGCGGCTGGTCGGGGACCACACCGAGGGCCGCACCCTCGGCTTCATCGGCGAGCCCCGCGTGAACGTCCTGGAACTCAACATCGCGCTCAAGACCCTGGTGACCGGGGCCGTGACCGGGGGGTGAGGCGCTGCCTGCGGCCGTGACCCAGGGGGGGGTGAGGCACCGCTTGCGGCCGTGACGGGGAGCTGAGGGGCTGGCTGCGGTCGTGGCGGGGGGCTGGGGGGCTGGCTGCGGTCGTGGCGGGCGCTGGGGCGCTGCCCGCGGCGGCCGTGATCGGGAGGTGAGGCGCGCTGCCTGCGGCTGTTGGGAGCTGAGGCGCCGCCAGCCGCCGCCGTCGGTCGCCAGCCGCCCGTCACCGTCAGCCGTCAGCCGCCCGTCACCGTCAGCCGCCGCCCGTCGCCGCCCGTCGCCGCCCGCCGTCCGTCGTCGCCCCCCGTCGCCCGTTGCCGTCAGCCGCCCCCCGTCGCCGTCAGTCCCCCTCCGCCGCCAGCCGCCAGCCGCCAGCCGCCAGCCGCCAGCCGCCAGCCGCCAGCCGCCAGCCGCCACCCGCCAGCCGCCAGCCGCCAGCCGCCAGCCG